>DDQG01000016.1 GCA_002342585.1 Prevotellaceae bacterium UBA2448 | reverse complement strand
TTCGAATTTTTCTTTTGCCATAATTAAATGTCTATTTATTATATAATTAATGTGTAAACAGTATTTCTACTACATTTTTTATTTTTAAACTCATTCATGGAGCTGTTACCGAGACTTGAACTCGGGACCTCTTCCTTACCAAGGAAGTGCTCTACCGCTGAGCTATAACAGCAACATTTTAGAGCTTATTCCTTTTGGCTTTTATCAGCGCACATTGAGCTATGCATAGATTACTCCATACAAAGCGGGTGCAAAGTTAGACCTTATTTTTTGATTGCCAAAATTTTTACAGACTTTTTTATTTACCAGCCTGTTTTTCTTTATATTTCTGTAGCGGTCTGTCAAGTGCCGCCAACGATTCCTGTATTGCTTCTTCGAATGTATTGCAAACCTTTTCTGCATACAGTTCATCTCCTGGGAGAAAGACTGTTATAGCAGCCTGCTTATTCATTGCAGTCTCAGGTTTTACAACCTTTAATGACACCTCTACCTTTCTTATATTATCACAAAATTTCTCCAGTTTACCAACTTTTTTCTGGATGAACTCTTGCAACTTGTCTGTTGCATCAAACTTGATTGTCTTTACACTAATGTCCATAATCTTAGGATTTACGGCTTCAGATGTCCACAGGACAACTCACTGCCAAGTTAAATAACTATTATTCCTTTTTCTCATTCACGAGGATGTGCATTTTTATACACATTCTTCAATTCTTCGAAAGACAAGTGGGTATAGATTTCCGTAGTTGCCAGATTTTCGTGCCCGAGCAATTTTTGAATAGAGCCTAAGTCGGCATCATTATTCAACATTGCTGTTGCAAACGAATGTCGCAACACGTGTGGAGTACGCTTTTTCTGTTTGGTTACTAACGATAGATTCTTTTTCACTATCTCACCAACTTTTGCGTAACTCACAGGCTTGCCGTCTTTCTTCACAAAGAGTCGTTCCGGAATACTCTCAAGCAGTTCATGTCTTGCAGAAAGATACTGCTCTACTTCTCCCTTCAACTCTTCTCCGAACGGAACAATACGTTGTTTATTTCGCTTACCTGTCACTTTCAGTTGCATCGCTCTTAAATCGACATCAGCATCTTTTAGCGATAGAAGCTCAGCACGACGAATGCCCGTTTCGTAGAACATCATCACAATCAGCCTGTCTCTGATTCCTTCGAACGAAGTATCTTCCTTCATCTCGTCAAGTAAGTGGTCCATGTCCGCTTCTCTTACAAACGAAGGCAGTTTCTTTGGCATCTTTGGTGCGACTACTTTCTCCATCGGATTTGCATCCACCCACCCCATTCGGCGAAGGTACTTGTAGAAAGTACGCAAAGGGCTCAGCCCTCCATAGTTTACCGTAGAAACGTCTTTTCCTTCTTCGTCCAACATGAAGACTATCCATTCCCTCACTACAGAGGCGTCAACAGTACTCCATGTAAGGGTTTTATCCAACCCTTCGAAAAATTTTTGGAACGCCACAAGAGAGTCTCCGTACTTTCGTACTGTCAGGGGGGAATACCCCCGATCTGACCTCAAGTATTCCAAGAAGGAATCAATCCACATTCCCATTTTGTCATGCGTATTCTAAAACACGCGACCAATTTAGGACTTTTATTTCAAACAACAAGTGTTTGATGCAGAAAAATCAAGAAAATTAATACGATTTAAATATTACTCCTCAGATGAGTGGAGCTTGTTAACGTAAATTGCGTGCTGCATTTTGATGCGCTTCTCAACTGAAGGCTTTACAAATTGCTTGCGTGAACGCACTTCCTTGATAACACCAGTCTTTTCAGACTTTCTTTTGAACTTCTTGAGCGCGCGCTCAATGTTCTCACCTTCTTTTACAGGAACGATGATCATTCTAATTTAGTTTTTTAGTTATTATATTAATAATGTATATGAGGCAACATTGTTCACCACAAGGCATACCCCATGCTGGGATTTTCCCAACGAGCGGCAAAGATACGGCAAAAACTTGAATTGACAAAACTTAACAAAACTTTTTTCTTTTCACTCGATTTCAGCCTTGCTTTTAAATAAATGTCGTACCTTCGCGCCAGAAAAGGAAAAACAGGCATGAAGCAACGCAACCACGCATTTGATTTTCTCTGCGGACTTTGTATTCTTCGCATGATATTGCTACATACTGTAAGCATGTGTGGGTTTCGTAGCGAGTTTTGGTTTGGCAAACTGATGGGCTGGACTTTTTTCTTTATGTCGTTTTTCTTTTTCAAGGCAGGTTATTTCAACAAAGGCATCGTCCTAAACTACCATTCCTATATAACCGACAGGACTCGTCGTCTTCTCATCCCCTATCTTGTATGGGGAACTATCGGCACAATCATTTATTTTTCGTTCCTCTTTTTCGTTCCAGCTCTGCATCCCACATTAGGAAAACTGAGATGGAGTCATGTCTATATGCTTAGCCATTTCTATGGTAATCCGCCTTGCTGGTTTCTTTTTTCTTTTTTCTGGTCTTATATTGTCATTGGAACTGTCAACAAACTCCACTTGCACAAAGTGTACAACCTGTTAGTACCTACTTTCCCTTTCATCAGCTACTACCTGTTTACAATGAAGAATCCGTTATGGTTTTCTCTCAACAACATATTCATGGGACTGTTCTTCTTCCAACTGGGTCATTGGTGGAGACTGCTGCAGAATTCTCAGGGCAAGAAATCTATTCTTGGCATTCCGATTACCCACCTTACTCTTGTCATCATTTCCTGTCTTCTGATTGCAGAGTTTATATATTTCAACAAACATTGTCACGGGCAGTACGACATGAGTCTGAACAAATGGGTAGGTCGTCCGTGGGGAGCAGGCATCAACGCCACTTGTGCTCTTGTGGGCATTTCCGGGCTTATGCTAACTATTGTGAAGTATCGCATTCCTATCATCAATTACATAGGTGAACACTCAATGGTTTTCTTCGTAGTCCACTACCCTATCATATTTATATATAGGTTTACCTGCATAGCTTTCGGTCATAACATTCGCCACCATTGGTACGATTGTGTTATTCTCACTATTCTCATCCTTATCGTTTGTCGTCTGCTGGTTCCATATATAGAACGAGTTCCCTGGCTTAGTGGCAGGATAAAAAAGAGTTAAAGCATCAGTACTTTAACTCTTCTTCATTATGTTTCATTTCAGATGTCTTGACCTCTGTTGGTCATCATCGAATATCTTGAATTCATACCCTTGTGCCTTTAACCACTCGAGCGACTTGGGCAAGACCGTCTTCAGTTTGTCTATCGAACGAAGCGAATCATGGAAGGTGATTATGCTACCAGGTCGGGTATATGCCTTCACATTCTCAAACACCTCATCGGCATTCAAGCGTTTTGAGTAATCTCGAGTCACCAAGTCCCACATGATAATGGTAAACTTCTTTCGCAGATACAAGTACTGGTCTGTACGCATCCATCCATGTGGCGGGCGGAACAGATTGCTGTGAATATAATCATCAGCCTTCAGCACATTCCTCAGATAATTCTTATAAGAATGCTTGAGTCCACCAATATGGTTATATGTGTGATTACCAACCTGATGTCCGTGACTCTTTATCAGTTCATACAGCTCTGGATACTTTCTTACGTTATCGCCAACCATAAAGAAGGTCGCCTTAACGCCATACTTATCCAGAGTTTCTACAATCCAAGGGGTAGCTTCCGGAATAGGACCATCGTCGAAGGTCAGATATACTGCCTTCTCGTTATGATTCATTCTCCAAATCGCACTCGGATACAACCAGCGCAACCACTTAGATGGTTGTTCTATAATCATCTTCCGTTTTTTACTTCATATTTATGCCTACAGCCTGCGACTTAGCCACGAATGCCTGATACAGAGCTGTCAATTCGCCGTCAAGTTTGTCTGCCTGTTTAGCATATTCACTATTATTCTCACCCATCTTGTCATAAGTATTGACAATACTGAGCAGAATACTTATTTCCTGATAGCAGTCTTTGTATGCAGCTATGAATCGTGGCGCATTCAGCGACAGATACCAATTTGCATACTCTTCCGACTTCTTTGTCAGGGCATCCATGATATGAGCAGCCTTGTCGTACATGCCACACTTCACATAGGAATCAACCAAGTCGAGTGAACCACCTCCAACATCATGAGGAACATTATACTCAGGAATTTCCTTCTCACACTTTGCAAGAGCCTTCTTTGCCTTATCCAGTTTTCCTTCACTCACGAGGGTTGAAATCAGGTTGGCAAACCAGCGACGATGAGTGTAACACATACGCATTGTTGTCTCATCGATATACAAGCCAGGCTGAGTAAGGTTTCCGTAGCGATATTTGTTCATCATATTGTCGTACATCTTCTCAGAATCCACAATGGTTGTCATTGGTGCATTCTGCGAGAATGTAAATGGAGTAATTCTCCATGCAATACCCTCCTGCATAAAATTGTAGAACAGCTTACCATAGTTGCTTGAACCTACAGTAGTTGACATATAGAGAGGACGGGAGAAATTGCTTTCTACTATCATCTCAAGCATCATCAGGAAACTCTTCGACACCCTGCCTTGTCCCGACAAATCGATTAGCATTCTGTCAGGAATGCTGTCATTAGGAATCATCATGCCCGACTTTCTCACAGCCTCCTTATCTACTGTAAGATATAAGGTATCGCTTGGCAGACATGCAGGTATATTGTCTGTGAATTGCTTATACTCCTCAGGAATATCCTCCTTGAGCAGGAACTTATGGATAGCATTGTGAGCCTCGAAAGGATCATCACCCCAGATTTTCTTTGCTGTAGCACTATCCTGTGCATAAATCTGTTTTACGAGATCTTCCATCTTCATGCCTTCGCCACCCATTCCGATAGTAGGGTTCACCTCAACCATCTCATTCTTGCCGCTAGTATATTGCAGGCGAGTCCATGAGATTGGCAGAGGACTCGACTGTCCTTCGCCGCTGAATGCAGGACGTTTCATCTGGTCGATATACCAGTCTGTCTGCAGGTAACTAAGGTTACAAACTCTCACATCTGTACGATTACCCTCTGTGTCCTCATTATACCAAAGTGGGAAGGTATCATTATCACCATTTGTAAAGATAACACCATCGTGAGGAACTGTCTGCAGGTAGTTGAGTCCGAAGTCGCGACAAACATATCTGCCACTTCTGTCATGATCGTCCCAAGTCTGCGAAACCATCTGGAGTGGTACTGCCACAGCAGGAATCAAACTCAGAACGGCAGCTACGAGAGCACCCTTCGACATCTTTTCGCCAAACATCTTGTTGAGCCACTCATAAATTGCAGCAATACCAAGTCCACACCATATAGAAAAGGCATAGAACGAACCAGCATAAGCATAATCTCGTTCACGAGGCTGAACAGGAGTCTGGTTCAGATACAGCACGATAGCAATACCTGTCATGAAGAACAGGAAGAATACCACCCAGAACTGCTGGATGCCCTTCTTGTCGCGGAAAGCCTGCCAGAAGAAACCAAGCAAACCGAGGATGAGAGGCAGAGCATAAAATACATTATGTCCTTTGTTCTCTCGTAGGTCTGAAGGCAGTTTTGTCTGGTCGCCCAGTCGCATTTCATCGAGAACATTGATACCAGTAATCCAGTTACCCTTCTCCAGTTCTCCGTGTCCCTGTATGTCATTCTGTCTGCCCACGAAGTTCCACATGAAGTATCTCCAGTACATGAAGTTCATCTGGTATGAGAAAAAGAATTTCAGATTGGCAGACATAGTAGGAATCTCTAACTGTCGGCTGCCATTACCCGGAATGTCATATCTCACACTTTTCGTGCTCACATCTCCGAGCCAAGCCTTATAGTCGTCAGTATGAGTCTCATCATATATACGCGGGAAGAGCTGACATTGATTAGCCGGATAAGCCAACTGCAACTTCTCGCGAATCACTACATATTTGTCCTTTTCATCGGGGTTTTCCTTTTCTTTTTTCTGATAAACAGGAGCTCCCTTCACAGTTTCATACACAAGGTCGCCATCGCCATTTACAACCACATTCGGCTGACTCGCATAAGTCTGTCCGAAGAACAGAGGACGATCGCCATACTGTTCACGACCCAAGTATTCACCCAGAGTGAACACATCTTCAGGCGAGTTCTGATCCATCGGCGGATTGGCTGTAGAACGAATCACTATTACTGCATAGGAAGAGTAACCGATTGTGATGAGAGCCATACAGAGGATAGCTGTGTTGAGGAATCGTGCTGTCACCTGCTTCAGAGTGAAGAGGAAATAAGCACAGACAGCCAGCACAACGAGACCTATGATTACACTACTTACTCCGTGTCCGTAGAACGGAATGCCGAGCAGAGCGAAACTTGCCAGAGCAGCTATGTTCATCTGGGCACGACTCTCGCCTTTCTGTGTCACATACATTGACCAGATAAGGACTACAGCCAGTATCACAAGATAAATGTACAGACCTGTGTTGTAGTTAAAGCCAAGAGAATTGACGAAGAGCAGTTCGAACCAACCGCCAACCTTACCGATTCCAGGCACAACTCCATACATCACAGCTACTATAATCAAGGCACTGACACAAAGCATCAGCAACGAACCCTTCGTAGTTGGTTCTGCGGTTCTGTGATAGTAGTAAACCAGCACGATGGCAGGGATACACAGCAGGTTGAGCAAGTGCACACCAATACTGAGACCTATCAGATAAGCAATGAATACCAGCCAACGGTCTGAGTGGGGTTTGTCGGCACTGTCTTCCCATTTCAGGATAAGCCAGAACACCAGAGCTGTAAAGAAACTGGAGAAAGCATAAACCTCACCTTCTACAGCAGAGAACCAGAATGTGTCGGACCATGTGTAGATGAGTGCTCCTGCAATACCACTACCCATGATGGCAATGGTCTGAGCAAGAGTTGGTTCCTCGCCCTTCTGACAGAAGAGAGCCTTTGCCAGATGGGTGATGCTCCAGAAGAGGAACAGGATACAACCAGCTGAGAGCAATGCATTCATTGTGTTCACCATCTTGGCAATCTGAGTTGCATCTGATGCGAACATACTGAAGAAATTACCCATAAGCATGAAGAAAGGTGCACCAGGTGGGTGACCTACTTCCAACTTCGCAGCTGTGGTGATAAACTCTGGACAATCCCAGAAACTTGCTGTCGGCTCAATAGTAGAGCAATAAGTGAAGGCAGCAATTAAGAAAACGAGCCAACCTGTGACATCGTTTGCGATTCTGTACAGTTTCATTAATATTGTTTGTTGTCGTTTTTACCGATGAAATCGTTATTTTAACGGTCGTCTGCTGTATCTCACAACAAAACAGTCCGTTCAAGTTGCAAAGGTAATGCAATTTGAACGGACTGCAAAATTATTAAGAAAATTTGTTACATCATGCCACCCATGCCTGGTGCACCCATTGGCATTTCTGGCTTATCTTCCTTTGCGTCACAGATTACACATTCTGTAGTCAGGAACATACCTGCGATAGAAGCAGCATTTTCGAGAGCTACACGGCAAACCTTAGCTGGGTCGATGATACCGCTCTGACGGAGGTTTTCATAAGTATCCTTACGAGCATTGTATCCGAAGTCGCCCTTGCCTGCGCGAACCCTTTCTACTACTACAGAACCTTCGAGACCTGCATTCTCTACAATCTGACGAAGTGGTTCCTCGATAGCACGCTTGATAATCTTAATACCTGTGGTTTCATCGGCATTTTCGCCTTCAAGACCTTCGAGTGCACTAATAGCACGAATCAGAGCTACACCACCTCCAGGAATTGTACCTTCCTCGATAGCTGCACGAGTAGCACAGAGTGCGTCGTCAACTCGGTCTTTCTTTTCCTTCATCTCTACTTCGCTGACAGCACCAACATAGAGAACTGCAACACCACCACTCAGCTTAGCCAGACGCTCCTGGAGTTTCTCCTTGTCGTAGTCGCTGGTAGTATTCTTTATCTCGTTCTTAATCTGGTTTGTACGATCCTGGATGAGCTGTTTGTCACCCTTGCCGCCTACGATAGTAGTATTGTCTTTTGTGACATTTACCTTCTCAGCAGTTCCGAGCATTTCGAGAGTTGCCTGTTCGAGTTTCAAGCCCTTCTCTTCGCTGATTACTACACCACCTGTCAGAATGGCAATATCTTCGAGCATAGCCTTTCTGCGGTCGCCAAAGCCTGGAGCCTTAACAGCACAAATCTTGAGCTGAGTACGCAGACGGTTTACAACGAGAGTTGTGAGTGCTTCGCTCTCTACATCCTCAGCAATTACGAGGATAGGACGACCTGTCTGAGCAGCAGGATTCAGGATTGGCAGGAATTCCTGCAGGTTTGAAATCTTCTTGTCGTAGATAAGGATGAGTGGGTTCTCCATCTCACACTCCATCTTCTCTGTGTTAGTAACGAAGTATGGAGAGAGGTAGCCACGATCGAACTGCATACCTTCAACTACTCCGATAGTAGTTTCACGACCCTTAGCCTCTTCGATAGTGATGACACCATCTTTGCTTACCTTCTTCATCGCATCAGCAATGAGTTTACCGATTTCCTGGTCGTTGTTTGCAGAAACAGTTGCAACCTGCTCAATCTTGTCGTAGTTGTCGTCAACCTTCTCGCTCTGGCTCTTGATATTCTCAACAACCTTTGCCACAGCCTTGTCGATACCGCGCTTCAGATCCATTGGGTTAGCTCCGGCAGCCACATTCTTCAGTCCGTTTGTCACAATGCTCTGTGCCAGAACTGTTGCTGTAGTAGTTCCGTCACCAGCATCGTCACCAGTCTTTGATGCGACACTCTTAACAAGCTGAGCACCAGTATTCTGGAATGCGTCTGGGAGTTCAATTTCCTTAGCAACTGTCACACCATCCTTTGTAATCTGTGGAGCACCGAATTTCTTTTCGATAATCACATTGCGACCCTTAGGACCAAGGGTTACCTTAACTGCATTTGCAAGCTGGTCAACTCCCTGTTTCAGAGTTTCGCGAGCCTCTATATTAAATTTGAGTTCTTTAGCCATAATGATTTTTCTTTAGATGTTTTTTAAATGTTGTGTAATTTTTCAGACTTAGCCGAGTACTGCGAGCACATCAGACTGACGCATAATGAGATACTTCTCGTCTGCCACCTCGATTTCTGTACCGGAATACTTTCCGTAGAGAACCTGGTCGCCTACTTTCAGCACCATTTCTTCGTCTTTTGTTCCGTTGCCAACTGCAACTACTTCGCCCTTCAGAGGCTTCTCTTTTGCTGTGTCAGGAATGATGATTCCTCCAACTGTCTTTTCTTCTGCTTTTGCAGGCAGGATAAGCACTCTGTCTGCCAATGGTTTAATGTTCATAGTTTTATTGTTTTTAGGATTATGAGTTTTCAGAAGTTTGTCTGCCACAGATCTTCAAATACTATGCCAGCAGAAAAAAATGACACAAAGTCGTGACATTTTGTCAGTCTGAACCATTCTTTCCAAGTCATACTTTTTCTCCTGCCGAGTTACACATTTTATTTTTCTACGCTATGTATTTTATTTTTCTTCTCGCAGAATTCTATATTCATAAGCCGTGAACATAAGTTCATAAGTCATGAACATGTGTTCATAAGTTGTGAACATAAGTTCATAAGCCGTGAACATAAAATACTAGGCGTAGTAAAAGTTTTTCCATAACGGACAAAAATATTTCCTCCCGAGTACAAGATTACATTCTTTCTCACATTATTTATAACATTTATGGGTTTTACTAAGAGTTAATTCAATAATATTTCCTAATTTTGCACTTGGAAAGAATAACAAAGAAATGGGCGATAAGATAGAATATAAGTATTTGTCTCATATTGATTCTCCTACAGACCTGCGCAAATTAAAACCCGACGAATTGCCAACTGTGTGTAAAGAATTGCGAACTGACATACTGGAGGAACTGGCAGAAAACCCCGGACACCTGGGAGCAAGCCTCGGTACAGTAGAGCTCACAGTAGCCCTGCATTATGCATATGACACGCCCAACGACCGGATAGTATGGGATGTGGGACACCAAGCCTACGGACACAAGATACTGACAGGTCGTCGCGATAAATTTTGCACAAACAGAAAACTGCACGGCCTGAAGCCCTTCCCCTTCCCTTCTGAAAGCGAATACGACACTTTCTGTTGCGGACATGCCAGCAATTCCATCTCTGCTGCATTGGGAATGGCAGTAAGTGCACGACTCTTGGGTGAGAAGCGCAGAGTAGTAGCTGTAATCGGAGACGGAGCAATGAGTGGCGGACTCGCCTTCGAAGGTATAAACAATGCCGGGGTCATACCTAACGACATGCTTATCATTCTGAATGACAACCACATGTCGATAGACAAGAGCGTAGGCGGAATGCGCCAGTATCTGCTCCAACTCAGTACGAACAGCACATATAATAACATTCGCCACCGACTGGCACGAAAGCTGACCAGCTGGGGACTGCTGACAGAAAACCGCCGCAAGGGACTCATCCGTTTCAACAATAGTGTGAAGTCCCTGCTGACCCGCCAGCAGAACATTTTCGAAGGAATGGACATTCGATACTTCGGTCCTGTTGACGGACATGATGTCAAGGAACTGGTTCGTGTGTTCAACATTATAAAGGACATGACAGGTCCGAAGATTCTTCATGTCATCACAACCAAAGGCAAGGGTTATGCCCCAGCAGAACAGGATGCCACCATCTGGCACGCACCTGGGAAGTTCGATTTCGACACAGGCGAACTGATACACAAGGACGACGGGACGCCCCATCCTCCACGTTTTCAGGACGTTTTCGGTATCACCCTCCTCGAACTGGCACAGAAGAATCCACGAATAGTAGGAGTAACTCCGGCAATGCCTACAGGCTGTTCGATGAACATAATGATGAAGGCTCTGCCAGAACGCACCTTCGATGTAGGTATAGCTGAGGGACATGCCGTCACCTTCTCAGGCGGAATGGCAAAAGACGGACTCCTCCCCTTCTGCAACATCTATTCAAGTTTCATGCAAAGAGCTTACGACAACATCATCCACGATGCTGCAATCATGAAACTCAACATGGTACTCTGTCTCGACAGAGCCGGAATAGTAGGCGAAGACGGACCAACACATCATGGAGCATTCGACCTTGCATTCCTCAGACCAATACCTAACCTGACAATCTGTTCGCCACTCAACGAACCGGAACTCCGTCGCATGATGTACACAGCACAACAGAAGGATATGGGAACTGTCGTAATCCGTTACCCTCGAGGCTGTGGTTCAGTAGTCGATTGGCGTTGCGAACTCGAAGCCATACCTGTAGGCAAAGGCGTAAAACTGAGAAGCGAAGAGGAAGGCAAGGCAGAAGTCTGCATCCTTTCCCTCGGACCCATCGGAATGGAGGCTGCGAAGGGAATCCTCATTGCAGAGATGAAGGCAGGACACACCAAGAGTGTGGCACACTACGACATGCGATTCCTCAAACCAATCGACGAGGACATCCTGCACGAAGTGGAAAAGAAATTCAAACGGGTCATAACTGTAGAAGACGGAGTCATCGAAGGCGGACTGGGTTCTGCTGTATTGGAGTTCTTCGCCGACAATGGCTACAGAGACATCGAAGTCATCAGGGTGGGAATGCCCGATGAATTCGTAGAACACGGAACAGTACAAGAATTATATAAAATCTGCGGAATGGATGCAGAAAGCATAGCAAAACTGTTATGAAAATAATTATAGCTGGTGCAGGAGCAGTAGGTACCCACTTGGCACGACTGCTCTCAAACGACAACATGAATGTAGTCCTTATGGACGAAGATGTGGAGAAGCTGGTTCGCCTCAACTCCACACTCGACATCATGACTCTGCCAAAACCGCCTTCAAGCATCGAAGCTCTGAAGGATGCTGGCGTGAAAGATGCCGACCTGTTCATTGCTGTCACTCCAAACGAAAGCGAGAACCTCACTTGTGCATCTCTGGCAAAACAGTTGGGCGCAAAGAAGACTGTGGCACGAGTGGACAACTATGAATACATGAAGTCGGAAAACCGCAAACTGTTCACTCAGTCAGGTATCGACTCACTCATCTATCCTGAGTTGCTTGCAGCCAAAGACATAGCTGCATCAGCTCGCTACAGTTGGGTGCGACAGTTGTGGGAATTCGACGAAGGCGACCTTGTCATGCTCAGCGTGAAAATGCACGATTCCACTCCACTCTACGACAAGGAGATACGAAACGAGAACAACATGCTCGTAGGCCGCACTCTAAAGGAAATCGGTATAACCTATGGTCACCACTTCCATGTAGTAGCCATCAGAAGAGGCACAGAAACAGTTGTGCCTTATGGTGAGGAGAAAATCCTGCCTCGCGACTTGGTATTCTTCATGACAACTCGCGAAGGAATCGACCAAATCCGTCACTTGTCAGGCAAGGACAGCTATCCGCACGTAAAACATGGAGTAATCATTGGTGGAGGAAAACTCTCTGTCCGCACAGACTGGGCTCTGCCCGAAGACCTCACCCTGAAAATCATAGAACCAAGTCATGATCGCTGTCTGCAACTGGGCGGTCTGACTCGTTCACGAACTCTCATCATCAATGGCGAAGGATATGATATGGATGTGCTGGCAGACGAAGGATTCAACAACCTCGAAGCATTCATAGCTCTTTCTAACAACGATGAGGAAAACATCCTTGCCTGTGTGGCAGCACGACGAAAGGGTGTTCGCAAGACTATTGCCCAGGTGGAAAACCTCGGATATTTCGATATGGCAACAGACCTCGATGTGGGTACCATCATAAACAAGAAGATGATTGCTGCCAGCCACATCTACCAGATGCTGCTGAAGAGCGATGTAGATAATGTTAAGATGCTTTCGTTCGCTGATGCCGATGTGGCAGAGTTCGTCGTAAAACCAAATTCGAAAGTAACCAAGAAGCCTATCATGGAACTCGACATCCCCTATGGTGTAAACCTCGGTGGAATGATTCGAGACGGCAAATCAATGCTTATCGGCGGTAAGACTCAGATACAGGCAGGCGACAAGGTCGTAGCTTTCTGTATAGGCAACACCCTGAAGAAGTTGGACAAACTATTCAAATAAAGCAAAAAAGTAAAGAAATGATTAACTGGAGACTCATACTGAAAGTCATTGGTTCCCTCCTCTACATCGAGGCTGGACTAATGTGCCTGTGTCAGTTTGTCAGTTGGATTTATGGCGAAGGTGTGATGGAATTCACCCCTCCGATTATCATCTCTTTAGTTCTCGGTTGCATCGGATTTTATGCAGGTAAGGATTCCGGCACAAATATGAGCAGAAAAGACGGTTACATCATCGTCTCCAGCGTCTGGATTATCTTCACCCTGATTGGTATGCTGCCATTTCTCATCTCTGGAATCGTGCCGGATGTGGCAAGTGCCTTCTTCGAAACAATGTCAGGATTCACCTCTACTGGTGCTACAATCCTCGATGACATCGACAGTCTGCCTAAGGGAGTACTCTTCTGGCGAAGCCTTACCCAATGGGTAGGAGGTATCGGAATCATCTTCTTCACCATCGCTATTCTGCCTGCATTTGGCATAGGCGAAGTGAAACTGTTTGCCGCAGAAAGCACAGGTCCGCTCCACGACAAAGTGCATCCTCGCATATCGGTAACAGCCCGATGGATTGGCTCTGTTTACATCATGCTCACAGTTCTTTGCATCCTCTCATTGGTCGTCTGCGGAATGGGTTGGTTCGACGCCATAAACTACTCGTTCGCCACAACTGCCACAGGTGGTTACGGAACTCACTCAGCACTTCTTCACGATGTTTACAACTCACCTGCCATCGAGTATGTACTCACTTTCTTCATGCTCGTCTCCGGAATAAACTACACATTAATATACTACACCATTCTGAAGGGACGAATCCGTTCGTTCCTGCGTGATGCAGAAGCAAGGGCTTACCTCTTCATCGTCTTTGCTGCAACATTCATCTGCACAACTACTTTAGTATTCTACAACCCGTCACACGACGTAGAACTTGCCTTCCGCGAGAGTATATTCACAGTTGTTTCCATGCAGACAACAACAGGTCTGGCTTCGTGCGACTACACACTCTGGCCTGTACAACTCATGCCAATCATCCTCTTCGTCATGTTTGCAGGAGCCTGCTCAGGTAGCACCAGTGGTGGTTTCAAGTGTATCCGACTCAGTATCATTTACCGAATTCTGAAAAACGAATTTACACACATCCTCCATCCAAGGGCTATCATGCCAGTAAGAATCAACGGAGCAGTTATACCACCATCCATCACACAGACTCTGATTGGCTTCATCACCCTCTTCGTGGGTTCTCTCTTTGTGGGTGCATTCATCCTGGCTCTTTTTGGTGTTGCTCCAAACGATGTACACCCGGAATTCGACTATTACGAAGCCTTCGGACTTGCTATGTCAAGTATAAGTAACGTAGGACCAGGTATGGGCTACTATGGACCAGTCCACTCTTGGGCTATCCTTACCCCATTCGCCAAGATGATGTGCTCTTTCCTCATGCTCATCGGACGTTTGGAGATATTCCCTATCATGATTCTGTTCACAAGAAGTTTCTGGAGAAAATAAAAAACATATAACTATATGAAAAAATTCAAACGAATACTGCTGAAACTCTCAGGCGAGAGCTTGGCTGGAGAACAAAAACAAGGTATCAACACAGAACGTCTCAACGACTATGCCCGCCAGATTAAGGAAATAGCTGATATGGGCGTTGAAATCGGCATTGTCATAGGCGGTGGAAACATTTTCCGCGGACTTAGCGGAGCCGGCAAGGGTTTCGACCGGGTAAAAGGTGATCAGATGGGAATGTGTGCCACAGTTATCAATTCTCTAGCACTAAGTAGTGCCCTCGATGCTATCGGGCAGCCAAACACAGTCCTCACAGCAATCCGCATGGAACCAATCGGTGAATTCTACACAAAGTGGAAGGCTATCGAAGCTATGAAACAAGGCAAGGTAGTTATTATGTCAGCAGGAACAGGTTGTCCTTACTTTACTACAGACACTGGCTCAAGCCTTCGTGGCATAGAAATCGAGGCTGATGTAATGTTGAAGGGCACAAGAGTAGATGGCATCTACACAGCTGACCCGGAGAAAGACCCTACAGCTACGAAGTTTGCAGACATCACCTACGAAGAAGTAATAGCAAGAGGACTGAAGGTTATGGACATTACTGCCACAGCTATGTGTATGCAGAACAACCTGCCTATATATGTCTTCAACATGGACATTGTAGGCAACCTGAAGAAAGTTATTGAAGGAGAAGACATAGGCACCCTAGTTCACAACTGATGATACTAAAACGATATATCATACGTGAAGAGCGAAATGATTTTACCATCGGTGAAATCGTAACTATGCTCTATATTGCCATAACAACAGTTATGACATTGCTCCTATGGGATTCCATCGAGCAACCCGCAAACCTACTTTACACACGACTTGGCATCGTAGCTTTTATGTGTCTCTGCTATGGAATACATCGTATCTACCCATGCAGAGTCACCTGGCTCTTGCGCATACTGCCATACCTCTTACTACTTGTATATTGGTATCCGGAAACGTACACCTTTGCCAGATGTCACACATACTATGACCACATATTTGCACATGCAGATTGGGTTCTGTTTGGCTACCAGCCATCTATAGAATTCAGCAAAAACGTAACCTCACTCTTCTGGTACGAAGCCTTCAACATGGGCTACTACAGCTACTACTACATGATGGGAGCAGTTCTGCTCTTCTGCCTTCTTCGCAGATACCACGACTCAGAACGATACATGTGCATCTTCCTTGCATCATTCTTTGTCTTCTACCTTTGGTTCGAACTCATGCCTGTAGCAGGTCCATATTACTACTTCAAGGCAATAGGCTTAGAGGCAGCTCGTTTGGGTATCTATCCTGATTTGGGCAACTACTTCTCATTCCACAACGACTTGAATACCGACCTCATCCATGCGGAGATTCGTGGTGTATTCAGCGAACTCGTACACAAAGTACAGGTAGCAGGTGAAAATCCTGTAGGAGCATTTCCAAGCAGTCATGTCGGCATGAGTACAATCACTATGATAGTAGCATGGAGCACACGCAACAGAATCTTATTCTTCTGTCTGCTGCCGTTCTACACCCTGCTCTGTCTCGCTACAGTTTATATTATGGCACATTACTGCGTCGATTCCATCGGAGGTTTCGTCACAGCTTGTCTGCTATACTACATCTTCAACAAGCTATACAGAAAGATACACAGTTAGCATAAAAAGCAATGAAGGCAATATCACGAGATATTGCCTTCATTGTCATAATTACTATATAGGAAATCGTTGTACGGATACTTCTGAACATGTAGTTCGCGTACATTATTATATAATAGTTGTCGGAAAGCATCTATATTCGTTTTCTCGCGTGCAGAGATAAAGAACGCATCCTTACCCATCTTTGCCATCCAAGTCTGCATTAGTTCGTCGAGAGGAATGTTTTCCTTAGTTCGTGGAGTAAGATCGTCAGCCTCTTTCTCCACCCATGTATAAGCATCGATTTTATTAAACACCAGCAATTGTGGTTTCTCTGCACAACCCAAGTCTGCCAAAGTTTTCTCCACTACCTTTATCTGGTCTTCAAATTCCGGATGTGATATATCCACAACATGAAGCAGGAGGTCAGCCTCGCGTACTTCGTCAAGAGTGGATTTGAATGACTCCACAAGGTCTGTAGGCAGTTTTCTGATAAAACCGACAGTATCACTTAGGAGGAAAGGCAGATTATCTATAATAACCTTCCTTACAGTTGTATCGAGGGTAGCAAAGAGTTTGTTCTCTGCGAATATATCACTCTTCGAGAGCAGATTCATCAGAGTTGACTTTCCTACGTTTGTATAACCTACGAGAGCCACACGAATCAGCCTGCCACGATTCTTCCTTTGTGTACTTTTCTGAGTGTCTATCTCAGCCAGACGAGCCTTCAGCAAAGCCATACGATTACGGATGATTCGCTGGTCCATCTCGAGCTGTGTTTCACCAGGACCACGCAATCCTACACTACCGCCTCGTTGACGTTCCAAGTGAGTCCAAAGTCGGGTCAGTCGTGGAAGCATATATCTATATTGTGCCAACTCTACCTGAGTCTTTGCAGCAGCTGTCTGAGCTCTCATTGCAAAGATATCAAGGATGAGCGAAGTACGGTCTAAAATCTTCACCTGCAACACCTTTTCAATGTTACGCAGTTGCTTAGCCGACAGTTCATCATCGAAGATAACCATTCCAACAGGTTGAGGTCCCTCAGCGAAATCGCCATGCTGAGTAACCTTATACGGATTACCCAGAGCTATCTGTTCCTCCCAATACTGGTCAACCTCCTCCTGCTTTTCCTTAATAAACTGGGCAATCTCTTCCAGTTTACCAGTACCTATATAAGTCACAGCACTCGGACCGTTCACTCTTTGGGTATAACGACGAATCACCTTAGCTCCTGCCGTATCTGCCAGAAACTCCAACTCATCAAGATATTCCTGAGTTTTCCGTTCATTCTGTTCAGGTGTGATGAGTCCTACCAACACAGCAGTCTCCACCTTTGCCTCTGAAATTACAAATTCTTTCAATGTCTTTTCTTTTTTTTCGCAAAGATAAAGGAAAATATTCATTCTCCCGTTATCACGGAAAAGAAAAATAAAAAGGTGCGAGACCTTAACCGATCTCGCACCTCCATTTATTTAGAATTATCGCTTATCACTTTACGAAAATCTTCTTTACAGAGCCGTCTGCATACTTAACGATATTCAGACCCTTCTGGAGAGTAGCAACTGGAGCACCAGATACTGTGTAGATAGCTACAATCTGAGCACCTTCTGCAACCTCAACACCGTCAACGCTCATTGGATTCTCTGAATCCTCATGCTGACTTTCTGTACCGAAGTACTTCAACTTGAAGTTATCACATACGAACCAGCGAGCAGTCATAGTACCAGAAGTCTTAACACCGATAGTTACGAGCTGACCTTCCTCAACTGAGAAAATTACAGAGTAATCAGCATACTTCTCTGTGCAGCCTTCTGTCTGAATTTCTACTGGAGAAGAAGAGAACCAAGTAGAGTCACTACTTTCTGTTGTGTAAGTAGCTACATAGAGGAATGCACGACCTGGATTTCCTGGGTCTTCCTGACCATTGAGAGAGTTAGAAGCAGTTACAGTGAGTTCATATGTACCTGCTGGCAGGTGAGCAATTTCCTGATAGAAGTTGAACTGGAGGTTAGAAGCTGTTCCATTCCAGAACTCTACAGACTTACCATCGATACCTGCATCAAGGTTTGGACCATTTCCACCATTCTTAGTGTAACTCCAACCTACAGTAGCACCCTGCTCGATGTCATGATTAACAATAACTTCTGTGAAGTCAACAGGATTTTCATCGCTTGCATCAGTTGTAGCAGGAATCTTCAACTGAGCGATAGCATCCTTAGCATTTGCACTCAGAGCAGAAAGTTCTTCGTTAGTAAGGTCATCGTAAGGAGTAGTAAGAATGTCGTTTGCTTTTTGCTTAGCTTCAGCAGATGCAGTTTCAGCATACTCATTTAATGTGTTAGAAAGATTATCAATATTATCCTTCAACTCTGTCATGATAGCAACATGCTCCTGAGTATGAGTATAAGCGTTATTTATAGCAATAAGTGCATCCCACATTTTATCTGCATCACCAGACTGAAGGGCTCCTTCAGCATTATCAATTGCATCATCTGCGAGTGTCTTTTCTGCTGAATTAATCATATCGTTGTCGCTCTGATCAGATACATAAGTGCTATACTCATCGAGTTTAGCTTCAAGAATTGCAGCAACAGCATCTGCATTCTTACCCATGTAAGTAAGTTTGAAGTCAGCCCAAAGTACCCAATGAACACTAACACCATTTGAAGTAACACCAATAGTCATATCTTCACCTTCTTCTACAAGTCCGTAGCAAGTGTTAATATAACGATCAGCACCGAATGCATAGCTTGCGCCCTCCATTGAGTTAGGAACATAGTATCCTTCCTTACCTTCAATTGTTGCTGGCAATGCATAGTCTAGTGGCCATGTACCTATTGCGGTACCTCCATTATCAATGAAACAGTTTGTCTTATTAACTGCCTCATCAGGATTCAGAGCATCCCCAACAATATTCATGACTGGATTCTTGAATTTGTTCATAAATACAAACACCTTAGCATCTTCTGTACCAGTATATTCACCATTTCCTCCAGGGCGTTCAAATGCCTTTACAGAAATAGCATAGATACCAGGCTTAGCTTTAACTGTCTGCTGACAATCAACAACACCACCAAAAACTTCAACTGTACCAAAACCTATATTACCAGCAACATTTCCACCTGTTGAACTTGTCCAACCTTTGAAACC
This sequence comes from Prevotellaceae bacterium UBA2448, assembly GCA_002342585.1. Taxonomy (GTDB): domain Bacteria; phylum Bacteroidota; class Bacteroidia; order Bacteroidales; family Bacteroidaceae; genus Minthosoma. The sequence goes on along the minus strand of DDQG01000016.1, from coordinate 161,350 downwards.
ATCAGCGAATGAAGGATTGACAAGAAGGTTAGTAACGTCTGTACCCTCAGACATACCATTTTCAAGTGCTGAATTGAAAAGCTGGTTCAAGAATTCAAGCTCAGCCTTAATCTCAGGGGTATTTAATGTCAGCTGATCAAGGATGTAGTGTGAGTATCCATTAGGATATTCATCACATGGACCTTCATCACCATCGAGGTAGTCAGTCAGAAGGTCAACCTCATCTCCTTCAAGAGTAGCACCCTCGTTACCCATGTAATTAGAGATAAACTCAAGGCGATCTGCATATGCCTTGTATGCAGCAATGTTGTTAGAGACACTATCTAGAAGTTCAGCAATCTTAGCATATGCTGAAATAATTGATGCAGCATCTGTAGCAGCACTATAAGAAGCTACTGCAGCATTATATTCACCAACAAGAGACTTCTGTGCTACTACACCTTCATCATATGCATCAGCAAGAAGATCTGTGTTCTGACGAACATAGTCAAGAGACTCATAAGAACTACCAAGGTAAGCAACCTTGAAATCCTTAGAAGCTACCCAGTTGAAGTTTACATCCTGAGTCTGAACGCCAAAAATGAGTGAGTTAGCCTCTGGAACGATAGCATATGTCTCAAAACCATCCTTCCAATACAAAAGCATACCATTGTAGTTACTATATGTAGCACCTTCGATCGCATTAGCCTGAGTTGGAGTCTCGCCTTCTGCAGTTGGCTTTGTAAGGCTATTACGATTGATATTCGCAAAGAGGTATGCGCCATCAACATACTCTGCACCACTTTCATTATAGATACGGATGTTAGCAGTAATCTTATATGCGCCTGCAGGAATTTCACCAAGGAACGCATCCTTAGCAGGATCACGATAGAACTTCTGGTTGTCAAGAAGATTACCCTTAGCCTTCCAGTACTCAATAAATGGAGTAGTCATGTTTGTTCCATCACTATTACCTTCAGTTGACCAAGTGTTTATATGGAAGTTGCCATCAGTCTTAGTAGTTACCCATCCATTCTTTGGAAGTGAACCATTACCAGCAGCAATAGCATTCAAATCCTCAATGTAACCGATACGGCTTGACACGTCAACAGGATTGTCAAGAGAAGCCTTATCTATCTGACCATTTACATATGCTTCAATGTCAGCAGGTATAAGTTCAGTACGAGCTTTGTTCAGTTCCTCTGCTGTTGAAGCATAATTATTATACACACCTTCAGCATCAGTTACGTCGATTCCATCGTATGCAGCCTTAGTATCATCTATAGCCTTCTTAAGTGCAACTGCTGCATCGTAGATTTCCTTCTTGGCAAACCAGTCAGCATAAGCTTCCTGACTTACAAAGCGCCACTCGTCATAGAAAAGGCCTTCGAATGCAGGTCTGATTATCTCCTCTCCCTCATCGTTTGTAGTTGTGAAAGTTCTTGAGTCATCATAGAACCACACACGAGTATCGGTATCAGGCTGACCGCCCCAGAAAATCTGAGCTATACCATAGTAGCCCTGATGTTCTTTCTCCGGGTCAAGATCAGGAACCTCAACCAACTCAGTAGTGTTGTAAATCTTGTATGAGCCGTTGGGCTGTACAGCAAGATTCCACTTGTCAACACCTGGATAAGCATCTGATTCAGCGAGAGTCTCATTGAACTTTCCGTTGTTCGGAGCATCTACCCAAGAAGCATCCCAATTGTTAGCAGAAACAAAGAAGAAGAAGCCCTTCTTTGCTACAGATGGGAAACAGCGGAAATAATACTTGCCCTCTGCTTCTGTAACAGGCTGGAAGTAAATAGAATCTCCGAATGTGTGGGAAATGGACGCACGAGTGTTCCAGTCATTTCCGCCACAGAAGAAGCCCTTGGCTTCCACGTTGTAAAGGAACTGCGGAGTGCCATCGAACGACGGTGAGGTAAACTCAGGTACTGGATCTACCCACTGCGCCAAAGCACTCATTGTTGTAAGCATTACGCTTACCAACGTAAGTAATGATTTTTTCATAACTTTGGTTAGTTTTAAAGATTAGTTAAACAATAAGGTTAATTAATATATTAAATAATGTGTCTCTACATCTGTCATCACATAGCGCTTCCACGGCAATAAATCATAATCGGGAGCAAAAGTGCAAATAAAAAGTGTAACTTTCCAAAATTTTTAACAGAAAAGTTACACTTCATGACATATTTTTTTACTTATGCCTTAAAAAACAAATGTTTTTTCAACATAAGTGTTCTATTTCGCCTTCACAGTCACTTTCAGAGGGTTTCTTACAAGTGTAGCCTGATTACTGAGAAGCTCCTCCCAATCCTTAAGCGACTTAATATCGGTTTCTTCATTCTTATTCCAAGCCGAACCGAAGTAATAAGTATAGTCTTCAAATGGTTTCAGCTGCGAGTAAGCAAGAACATGTCCGATAGCAAATCCACCATTATACTCAACATACTTCATGTCGGCAAGAGGCTTCGGATAGACAGTTCCCACATATATCTTACCCATTTGCTTCTCAAACACCTTGCGGTATTTCTCCTTATACACACTCGCATCTCCAAGGTCTTCATAACCCAGATAACCTGCTTCTTTGTTTATCACGAATGCAGTAGGATTGTTTTTATGAACTACGACTCCAGAAGCCATCATTACAGGGTCTGACACCAGATGATAGCGAACATCTACTTTACAGAACGAAGTACCGGCATCGATGGTTATAGTACGGGTTTCGAAAATCTTCATTCCGTTAAAATCCACTTTAGGATATGTAAACTTAACAGCGAAACGCAACAAACCGTCTTCCATAATCTCGTAAGAACTGTAACAATGTGGCATACAGAGCGAACCGTCGGCATTAACCAATGCATTAGCTCCAGCTCCTAGGGTATGACCTACAGTATAGCAATCCATTCCCTGTCCATGATCTATATGATAACTGAATGCGTTATACACCTGGTCTGCCAAATCCGCCTGTCCGCGTGCCGTGAGTTTCTTACACAGCGAACGCATCTCCTGATCCTGTTCAGAAGCATACCAGAAGTCAAGCATAAGTGTTGAAGTGCTTTTATTGAATACATCATAACCTACAGCTGCTCCATGTCCAAAAACACGATATGCCACTCTGTCGTTTTCCCAACCGAATTCATCCTCACGTTCTTTAAACAGTCTGCCCATCACCCTACACTCATACTGACTTGGAGTGCCTTTAATAGCATAATAAGTGGATTTTTTCTTTTTGCCTACACTTGCCTGAAACAAGACTGTGTTGTTGCATGTAACCTGCAGAGGCACTTCCCTGCCATCGGCATCTGTGATTATGAAATCGTCCATACCTAATGTCTTTGTGATACTTGCCATAGGCACTTCGACAATTTCAAACTTACGTGCTGTATTTATAGGATTCTGCACTGTGATAGTGACTCTGTTTGCTGCAAAGGCAGATGTAGCTGCAAAAGCAAATAAAAGAAGACTTTTCTTAATCATTTTACTAAGGTTTTATGTTAGATGACAAAAGATTGTTCATTTATATTCTTGATAGTCACTCTCGGAAAGTACAGGAGAATACTGCATAGAAACTGTTTCCCCTGCCCTATTCTTAAATGTTGTTTTCCGCTGGGAACAATCAACCGCTTTCCCGTCTTTGTCAACACTTCCATATTCTGCAAAGAGTCGGGGCAGATTTCCATGCATTTCACAGTAACCGGCAACGGCAGGAAGAAGAAGCATTCGCGTGTTCAGAAACACACATGTAGGAGCATTTCTCCAAGGACGAGCCAAGTGGTAGCGCCCATCCTGTTCCGGCGAGCCAGTTATGGTGCAATTTTTAAATATATACCCCATTTCATCAGGATATGTAGCAGGAGCACACACTACATCTCTCGAACCAGTCTTACCTCTTGGCTCCAAGTGAATTGTGCAGGAATTAAACCTCACAGTTCCGCCTCCACAAATAAAATCTACAGTTCCATGAATGTCACAACTGTCAAGAGTTGTATCTCCTCCTGCATTAGTATAATATGTGTCTTGGGTACTCAGCAAGCGTACATTCCTTAGATAATTTCCCTTGCAACCTCTCTCCCTCAGCGCAACAGCACGATTAGCAAAAGCTGTAGGGTCGTTATTGAAATTGCAACGAAGTGTCATATCGCGAATGATAGTACTGTCTGCACCATCAACAAACAAAGTACTGGTTATACTAATTCCCTCATATGTTGGTCGGTTTTCCACAATACTCTTGTCTCTGCCCTCACCCATAATAGTAACCTTAGGAGCAATCAGAGTAACTATCGGTGAAGGAAACCATATTGTAGAGTCCGCGCCCTGACTGGTCTTCACCTTAGTACTGATTAGTTCGCCAGAACCATTACTCACATAAGTTCCTGCCTTCACAAGTATTGTGAATCGCCTATTGTAGTCCTTACGGTTATTAGCAGCATTTATGGCAGCTACAAAGTCACCGTCGTCAGGTACCACAAAATCCTGTGCCTGCAATGTCATCACATTCAGACACAACGCAAATAAACAATAAGTAGAAAGTTTCATACTTCCTTTTTTTATATTACTATCTTCTTTAAGATCTATATTTGCTCCACAACTATCATCGCCTGTTGTTTGCCTACCAGAATCTTTCCGCCATTCGTTGTGGAAAGTCCATTGAGATTTATCTCCCCATTCCTGCAAACAACTTTATATTTTCCTTTCGGCAAAACAAATTCTTGCCGTTTTCTATTTGGATTCATCACCACATATACCGTTTTCCATGTATCTCCTACGGCTTCTCCGTCTAATCGAAAGGCTACCACATTATTTTCCGCAGGAATGAAATGCAAATGCTCTCGCACCAGTTCCGCACTTCCCATACGAAACACCTTATGTTCCTTTCTCAAATGAATCAGCTCGCGAATGTACAAAAAATATTTTGAATAATGCACCAAATTTCCCCAATCAATTTGGTTTATTATGTCAGGAGAATTATACGAATTGCGTACTCCCTGCTTGCTACGCAACACTTCTTCACCAGCAAACAGGAATGGGATGCCCTGACTGAGCAGTACTGGAGTAAATGCCAGCATAGCCAGTCTGACTATTGTTTCCTCATCTGCTTTTGGAAACGATTTGGTCAGTCTGTCGAAAAGACACATATCATCATGACAACTCACATACGACACATGCTGCCAAGGTTCTATGGTCCACGGTTCGTCTGTGTAATTCACCTTCTCCATATCCACATCAGGATGTTCTATAGCACCTGCAATTCCAAACTTTATACTTTCCGCATAACCATCCCTCCCTGCGAGCCAACCTGGTTGAGTATCATCGTCAAAGGGACCTCTTACGGCATCGCGCATCTCGTTTCCGAAAGCACCTACCCCAGGCATATCCTTCACTCTTTGTTTTGTAGCAAGCAGTTCCGGGTCTAAAGCACAAGGACCAGCGCTCCACCCCTCTCCATACATCGTTATCGAAGGGTCTATACCATCAAGCGCCTTTCGTATAAGTTGCATCGTCTCCACATCGTGTACTCCCATCAGGTCGAAACGGAACCCATCCACATGATATTCCCTTGCCCAATAGGTCACACTTTCTATCATAAACTGACGCATCAACGGTTTTTCACTGGCTGTTTCATTTCCACATCCCGAGCCATTGGAATAATCTCCTTCCGTATTTTTTCTAAAATAATAGTCAGGATAGGTCCGTTGGAAATTGCTATCCCCTACAGAATAACAATGATTATACACTACATCCATAATCACACGGATGCCAACTTTATGCAGCGCCAGAACCATCTGTTTGAATTCTCTGATACGAACAGACGGATCGTGCACATCTGTGGCATATGACCCGTCGGGTACATTGTAATTCAATGGGTCATAACCCCAATTGTATTCAGACCATGAAAGGTGTCTTTCGTCAATCGTAGCAAATTGAAACGAAGGCATCAGTTGCACAGCCCCTATTCCCAAGGTCTTCAGATAGAACAATGCCTTTGGTTCAGTCAGAGCAAGATACTTGCCCTTATGTACATATCCGCTCTGCGGGTGAGCAGAGAAGTCTCTGTAATGCAGTTCGTAAACTACCAAGTCAGCAGGATTCTCTATCTCGGGTCGTATATCTTCGTGCCAACCATCAGGATTAGTAGTCTCCATATCAATGATAGCACAGCGCCGCCCATTCACCCCTACGGCTGTAGCAAACACTCCTGGAGTCTCGCCCAGCCCGTGTTCCTTATCCTTCGGATACACCTCATAGGTAAAATACTTACCGATGAAATCGTCTTCTTCCTCCTTTTCCCAGTAGTCAATAGCAATGCTGTTGAGCCAGAATTCTCTCTCTGGTTCAACAGCACTATCCGATGAGTAGATGCGCACTTTCACTCCTGCGGCACTACTCGGAGCATTTAAAAAGAACTTATACTTGATAAGGCTTTCTCTTCGAAAAGATTATGGTTGCTTACCGATGTATGCAAGAATACCTCCATCTACATAAAGCACATGACCATTGACTGCATCACTTGCCTTAGAAGCGAGGAACACAGCTGGACCACCAAGTTCGCTTGGTTCGAGCCAACGTCCTGCTGGAGTCTTTGCACAGATGAATGAATCGAATGGGTGACGGCTTCCGTCTGGCTGACGTTCACGCAGTGGAGCAGTCTGTGGAGTTGCAATATAGCCCGGACCGATACCGTTACACTGGATATTGTAACCACCATACTCAGAACAGATGTTGCGAGTAAGCATCTTCAGACCACCCTTAGCAGCAGCATAAGCACTTACTGTTTCGCGACCGAGTTCTGACATCATAGAACAGATATTGATAATCTTTCCTTCCTTGCGTTCCATCATCTCTGGCAGCACAGCAGCAGCACAAATATATGGAGCAACGAGGTCGATGTCGATTACCTGTTGGAATTCAGCACGCTTCATTTCGTGCATAGGAATACGCTTGATGATACCTGCATTGTTCACGAGGATATCAATCTGACCTACTTCTGCGTGAATCTTCTCTACGAGAGCCTTAACGCCTACTTCGTCAGTTACGTCGCATACATATCCCTTTACGTTTGTGATACCTGCTTCCTTGTAGTTGTCAAGTCCGCGCTGAAGAGCAGCCTCATTAATATCGTTGAAAACAATGTTTTTGATACCTGCCTTCACAAATGCCTTAGCAATGTTGAAGCCAATTCCATAAGATGCGCCTGTAATCCACGCATTCTTACCTTCAAGTGAGAAATTTGATAAATCCATAAATATTACAATTATTTTTGGTTAAAAAAGTACACTCTGCAAAATTACAACAATTTCATTTATATACAATGACAAACTGCAAATTTATTTTTTTACGATAGAATTCATCGGGTTGCGAATGTTCTTTCCACCCGTATAAAATGCCTTTGCAGTACCAAACTTCAGTTTAAAGTCTATACGAAGTGGTAAGTGATTCTCATCGTCAGAGAAGTAGAAACGCAGAATCTCCTTTTCCTTTTTCTTTTCCTCCCAATCAAGCATTGAGAAGACAAGACAGCGATAAGTCACTCCGTCGTTTGCCTTGAAGTTTTCCTTTCCACGATAAATCATAGTCTGCCTGCACACTTCATCACTCGAAGTCATATCGAAATAGAGATGGTCTCCTTTCTTATATGTATTTCCATTGAACGAACGTGCCAAAGCCATCATACTCATCATATCATACATACATTCATTCTTTGTCACCTCATTGCGGAACACATCGTTACTCGGATTGGTATATTCCAGTTTCACGTTGCACTTTCCCTCCGGATACGAGTACCAAACCTTTTCCAGTCTGTGCTGTTTCCCTTCGAGCGATGCTTTATAGAAATAGAGTGGAACAAGGTCTTTTGTTACATACCCCTCAAGCGTGTCGCGAAGAGTGAAATAGTGGTCAAACTTCTCGTTCGTCCTAAATAGCAAATCGCAACGATATGCATCCTGTCCTTTGTAGTATGCAGCCCGAGTGCTAAATGTAGCGGAACCACATTTTATCCAGATAAAACTCCAGTTGAAATATAGAGTATATTCCAATTCTTCCCCACTCTTAAAAGCTTTGTTCACCGCAGGACATTGTGCCGATAAACGACAAGCAAACGACATGAACAATACAAATATAAAAAGTAATTTTCTCATTCTTTCAGTTGATAAATTTGCGCAAAAGTAATTACATTTGCACTATGAACAAAGAAAACGGGAAAATTCTCCGTCGATATTATCAATATTTAAAATTAGAAAAGAATTTTTCAAAGAATACTATCGAGGCCTACGAACGAGACCTCGACAAATTTGTGCACTTCCTTGACGACGAAGGAAAGGATATGCTGCATCCTGATTTGCAAGACTTCCACACCTTTGCATCAATCATGCACGACATAGGTATCGCACCCACTTCTCTCTCACGCATTCTGTCAGGATTACGCAGTTTTTACCATTTCCTCGTTATCTCCGACTACATCGAAGTAAACCCAACAGAACTATTGGAGTTTCCCAAAAAGCCCAAACACCTGCCCGATGTACTCACCCTGCAGGAAGTAGATGCTATGGAGGCTTGCATCGACTTAGGAGAACGGGAAGGCCATCGCAACAAAGCTATCATCGAAGTGCTATTCAGTTGCGGACTGCGAGTAAGCGAATTGTGCAATCTAAAGATGTCGAACCTATACCTCGACGAGGGTTTCATAAAAGTAGAAGGAAAGGGTAACAAACAAAGACTTGTACCCATCAGTCAGGCTGCCATCAAAGAACTGAATTTCTGGTTCGATGACCGTTGCCACATCGACATAAAACCGGGACACGAAGACTATGTATTCCTCAGTTTCCGTCAGAAAAAACAACTCACCCGCATTATGGTGTTCTACATCATTCGCGACCTTGTTGAGAAAGCAGGAATACACAAAACAGTCTCGCCCCACACCCTTCGCCACAGTTTCGCCACTTGTCTGCTCGAAGGCGGAGCCAACCTCAGAGCCATCCAAGCTATGCTCGGTCACGAATCCATCTCCACCACACAGATTTATATGCATATCGACACTTCACACCTTCGCGAGGAAATACTTCTCCATCACCCAAGAAACAAAAACCATCAATAACTCCTAACTCATGCTACTTCCCCATTACTACACTGGAATGATTGAAGCTGGTTGCGACGAAGCCGGCAGAGGATGCCTGGCTGGCAGTGTTTATGCAGCAGCAGTAATACTGCCTGACGACTATCATAATGACCTTCTGAACGACTCTAAACAGTTAAGCGCTAAACAACGTTACACATTGCGCAAACAGATTGAACACGATGCTATCAGTTGGGCTCTCGGAATAGTAACTGCAAAGGAAATCGATGAAATCAACATTCTACGTGCAAGTATCCTTGCTATGCATCGTGCTATCGACGGACTGAAAGTGCGCCCTCAGGCTCTGATAATCGACGGCAACCGTTTTACCCGTTATCAAGACCTACCCCATACTACAATTGTAAAAGGGGACGGAAAATACCTTGCAATAGCTGCTGCATCTGTGTTGGCAAAGACCTATCGAGATGATTACATGAAGGAGTTGCATACTCAATATCCATATTACGGATGGGATCATAATGCCGGTTATCCGACAAAGGAGCATCGTCAGGGAATAGCCGAACATGGACCTTCCCCCTATCATCGCATGACTTTCACTCTTCTGCCACCACAGCAGCTGGAATTGTTTTAGGATTGGTGAATATTTCGGTAATGCAAAACTGTGCGGTCGTTAACAACCTGTTTCTCTACTAATTCCGCATCTTTCAAAACAGGTGCCTCGACGGTTCCATCGATATCAAAAGGAGCAATTTCCACGAAACATTCGTCCCACAGACCATTATCGATGAAATATTGGTGCAATGTAGCACCGCCCTCGACAAGCAGCGACATCTCCTCTACTTCGGGTACACCTCCGTGAGCTACATACACTTTGGGATTTGTTCCATACCAACAGCGTACGTCAAGTCGTGGCTGATCCTTCTCCCAAGTCTTGCTGCCCACCATAATGGCTCCGTGTTCGGCACGACGCTTATGACAGAGAGCCTGAGTATAGTAATTCGAGAACTTCCCATCGATGAAACCGTTTGCCGACTGTGCCCATTTCAACGTAGTAAAAGGTCTGTGCTTACTATGAAAAGTGATGAAATGGTCGTTCAGGTGCAAACACTCCTCTTCGAGTACACCAACTACAACTTCAATTCCTGCTTCGCGAAGCATCTTTATACCTCTTCCCTGCACCTTTGCAAAGGGATCCTGACAACCTACCACACAACGTTTTACACCCTTCTGTATGAGCAACTCTGCACAGGGTGGAGTCTTTCCCCAATGACTGCAAGGTTCCAAACTGACATAAATAGTACTTTGGGGCAACAAGTGTTCATCTTCAGGGCGAACCGATGCAAAGGCATTCACCTCAGCATGCGGACCTCCTGGGCGAATGTGGTACCCCTCCCCGATTATTCGGTCTTCATGCACTATCACAGCCCCAACCATCGGATTTGGTTCGGTAGTCTGCCTGCCGTTCTTAGCCAGTTGGATGCACCTGCGCATATACTTTTCGTCAGTCATAGCAAATGTTATTTGCCGCGAAGATACGAATTTTAGGAGTTAAAAGTAAAAAAATCACATTATATAAATGAAAAATGCCGTATATTTGCACCTTAATTATGGAACAGTTGACAAGAATAAACCTGCCAAGGGTAGATTCGACGAATAATTTCTGCAGAGATATGCTTTCGTTTGGCGATAACATCGGGGGAATGACTCTCGTTGTGGCAGAGGCACAGACGGCAGGTAGAGGACAGCAGGAAAACAAATGGGAGTCGGAGATTGGGAAGAATCTTACATTTTCACTACTCTGTCACCCTGGATTTGTAAAGGCAAGTGAGCAGTTTATACTGTCGCAATGTATGGCTCTCGCCCTTTGGAAGAGTCTGTCAGCATTGGTCGAAGGTGTAAGCATAAAATGGCCTAACGACATATACATTGGTGATAACAAGGTAAGTGGCACTCTTATCGAATGCGATCTTCGTGGCAAGGAAATCGAAAATTGCATCATCGGTGTGGGAGTGAATGTAAACCAAACGAAGTTTGTTTCTGATGCTCCTAATCCTGTTTCGTTAAAGCAAATCACAGGTACGAACTACGACAGAGACACTTTGTTGGACTCAATCATTGCCGAGTTTCAGACCTACTACGAAAAAATTAAGGCTGGAGAGTACGAAACGGTGAGGAAAGAATATATGCTACACCTATATCGCAAGGAGGGAATGCATAGATATGCCGATGTAAGAGGCAATTTCATGGCGGAAATCCACGACATAGAACCTACAGGCCACCTCGTACTGAGGTTTGAGAATGGCAACACATGCCGATACGAATTTAAGGAAGTGAGGTTTATTAACGATAACGATAACGATAACCAATAACCGATAACCAATAACCGATAACCAATGATCACTCAACATATACAGATTAAAGACTTCAATTACGATCTGCCCGACGAACGCATTGCCAAGTACCCACTGAAGCAGCGCGACAGCAGTAAGTTGCTGGTGTACGACAAGGGCACAGTGAGTGAAGATGTGTTTACTTCGTTGCCTAAGTATGTGCCAGAGGGTTCACTGATGGTGTTCAACAACACTAAGGTAATCCAGGCACGACTACATTTCCGCAAGGAGAGTATGCCAGGACAGAACAATGAAGGAGCACTTATTGAAGTATTCTGTCTGGAACCAGCCGTTCCGGAGGAGTACCAAACAAATTTTCAGACCAAGGGCAGTGTACAGTGGTATTGCATCGTAGGAAACCTGAAGAAATGGAAAACTGGCAGTTTGTCGCGCAAGATAGACATAGCTGGAGAAACTGTTACTTTGCAGTGCGAACGAAAAGGAGAACACGGAACGAGTCATATCGTTGAGTTCCGATGGAATGGCAATTATACTTGGGCGGAAATACTCGATGCTATCGGTGAACTGCCTATTCCTCCATATCTGAACCGCAAGACAGAGGAGTCAGATAAGACTACCTACCAAACAGTGTATTCGAAGATAAAAGGTTCGGTAGCAGCACCTACAGCCGGACTCCACTTCACACAGAATGTGTTGGAAAGTCTTGATAAAAAAGGCGTAGAACGCGAAGAACTGACCCTGCACGTAGGAGCAGGTACATTCAAACCCGTAAAAAGCGATGAAATCGGTGGTCACGATATGCACACAGAACATATTGCTGTGAAACGGACTACCATCGAACGACTCATCGCACATGGAGGAGAAGCCGTTGCAGTGGGTACCACATCAGTGCGCACTCTGGAAAGCCTTTATTACATGGGCATAAAGGCTATGCAAGGGGAAGAGAATCTGCACATAGAACAGTGGATGCCATACGACGAAAAGACTCCTGAAGTAGCTACAGTAGATGCTCTCAAGGCATTACTCCGATATATGGAGGAGCGGGGAATGGATGTTTTACATTCTTCTACACAGATTATCATTGCACCAGGGTACAAATACCATATCGTAAAACGAATGGTTACTAATTTCCACCAACCACAATCTACCCTACTCCTGCTGGTTTCAGCATTCGTAAAGGGTGATTGGCGTAAGATTTACGATTATGCACTGAGTCACGATTTCCGTTTCCTCAGTTACGGAGACTCATCGATACTAATTGAAAGTTGAAAATTGAAAGTTGAAAAATGAAAGACAATAATGAAGAAATGTTTCCTGTAGTCGATGAAAACGGGAATATCATAGGAGCGGCGACGAGAGGCGAATGTCACTCCGGAAAGAAACTGCTCCACCCAGTTGTGCATCTGCATGTGTTCAACGATGAAGGGGAACTATACCTACAGAAACGTCCCGAATGGAAGGATATACAGCCGGGAAAATGGGACACTGCCGTAGGCGGTCACGTGGATCTTGGCGAATGTGTTGACGATGCATTGAAACGTGAAGCGGAAGAAGAACTTGGAATAAAAGATTTCAATGCAGAACAGATTACTTCGTATATTTTTGAGTCGGAACGAGAAAAAGAACTTATATTTGCATTCAAAACCGTGACCGATTCAGACATCACCCCTTCAGACGAGCTCGACGGAGGCAGATTCTGGACTCTTGCCGACATAAGAAAGAACATGGGTAAAGGGGTGTTCACACCCAATTTCGAGAACGAGATAAAACGTATAAATCTAATATAAAAACTATGAGAAAAATCTTTTTCACACTGCTCACGATGCTTTCAATTACTGCATCGGCACAGAACAACAAAAACGAACAGGGAGAAATATGGCTCGACATCAATGGAGTGCGCGACCTCACAGCCGACTCCATCGAGATAGCTAACCAGGCTCGCCCAGTTCCGGGTTCGTCACGTAAAGGCAACAACCCAGTACTCTTCCTTGTCGGGAACTCCACTATGCGTACCGGTACTCGTGGTGACGGAAGCAACGGACAATGGGGATGGGGATATTATGCTCACGAATACTACGATGCCGACAAGATAACAGTTGAAAATCTTGCACTCGGTGGCACCTCTCCTCGCACCTTCTATCGCGAACTGTGGGCTCCTATCGCAGCAGCAATTCGTCCGGGCGATTATGTTTTTCTGGAACTCGGACACAACGATAACGAACCAAAGAATCAGGTACGCGAACGTGCTTCATATAAGCCCGACGGAGTACTAAGCATCGCAGAGGATTCTATTGTTCGCATCAATAAGCGTACAAACAAGATGGACACCATCTATACATTCGGAGGTTACACTCGCCGTTTCATCAACGAAGTACGTGCAAAGGGCGGTATTCCCGTGCTCTTCACACTCACTCCACGCAATGCTTACGAAGCAGACGGAAAGACCATCCAGCGCAAACTCTCCGACTTCACTCCTGCCATCTTCGCCATAGGCAAGGAGATGTGTGTTCCGGTTATCGACCTGAACGATATTTCAGCAAAGAAATTGGAGAAGTACGGTCCTTGGAAGACCGACTATCACTTCTTCCTCGATAAGATTCACTCTTCTGTCTTCGGAGCTATGATGAATGCCCGCAGTGCAGCGGAAGGCATCGCTGCTTCAAACGACCCGCAACTCGTTCGTCTGAAGTCATTCATGAACGACAGAGTAAAACCAAAACGCTGTGACCAGAAGCGTGAGAAGGGTAAGCCAATGGTATTCCTCTGTGGCGACTCTACAGGCAAGAACGAAGATAAGAAACCAGACGGCATGTGGGGCTGGGGTTCACAGGGTTACACCGTATTCGATGCGAAGAAATGTGTGTTCCAGAACCAAGCAAAGGCAGGTCGTTCTACTCGTACTTATCTCGACGAAGAACGTTGGGAAGAGGTGTATAACTCACTCGAACCAGGCGATTTCGTACTCATTCAGTTCGGACACAATGACATAGGCGGTATCGACAAACAGAAAGAACGCGGAGTAATCGCAACAGATAAAGACACTTGCCACGTTTATCACATGGAATCAAACGGTAAGTATAAGGTCATCTACTCTTTCGGATGGTATATCCGCAAGATGGTTCGCGATGCTCAGGAGAAAGGTGCTACACCTATCATCCTCAGTTTCACTCCACGCAACGAGTGGCATCAGGGCAAGGGTGAGGTACGAGGTACTTTCTACCCAGTAAACGAAAAAGCAAACAAAGAATATATCGAACGTCGCAACGACAAATATATCCCAGAATGGGACAAGAAGATTGCAGAGGAGAATGGTGTTGCATTCGTCGATGTGCACAACATCACAGCTGATGCTCTCGACAAACTCGGTAAGGAGAAGGCTGCCGCTTACTTCAACCACGACCACACCCACACTTCTCTGAAGGGTGCTCAACTCAACGCAAAGAGCGTTGCAAAAGGACTTAAGGCTATTAATCATCCAGCTGCAAAACTGCTGAAATAAAACACAAATATAATGAATTTCCAGATTAAAAACCCCGAAAACGAAGGGGGAATGAACGAGCGCATAAAGAGACTGCGCAAACAATGTTTCGACACTCCAACCACACTGAGCATCGAACGTGCTCTGATTGAAACAGCATTCTACAAAGAGAACTACGGCACTATGCCTGTGGCAGTTCTGCGTGCAAAAAACTTCTATGAGATATGCAAGAAGAAAACAATATACATCGGTGACGACGAACTCATCGTAGCAGAACGTGGACCAGTGCCAAAGGCTGTACCTACATTCCCCGAACTGACTTGTCACTCGGTAGAGGACCTGCACACACTGAACAGTCGTGAACTGCAGCGCTACACCATCAGTCAGGAGGATATCGACACATACGAGAAGGAAGTGATTCCTTACTGGAAAGGTAAGACCCAGCGCGAACGCATCTTCAACCACGTTTCAAAGGAATGGGAAGAGGCTTATCATGCCGGAGTATTCACAGAATTCATGGAACAGCGTGCTGCCGGCCACACAGCTATGGACGGTAAGATGTACCACACAGGTCTGCTCGACGTGAAGGCTCGTATCGAAAAGAAGATTTCCGAACTCGACTATATCTACGACCCAGAAGCTACCGACAAACAGCAGGAGCTGGAGGCTATGGCTATCTCTTGCGATGCAGCCATACTCTTTGCAGAACGTCATGCAGAACTGGCAGAAAAGATGGCAGCAAAGGAAACCAATCCACAGCGTAAAGCTGAGTTGGAGAAAATTGCAGATGTATGCCACTGGGTACCTGCACATGCTCCCCGCGACCTCTGGGAAGCTATTCAGATGTATTGGTTCGTACACCTGGGAACTGTAACCGAACTGAACGGTTGGGACAGTATGAATCCGGGACATATCGACCAGCACCTCTACCCATTCTACAAGAAAGGTATCGAAGACGGCACTCTGACTCGCGATAAGGCAAAGGAACTCATCTCTTGTCTTTGGATAAAATTCAATAACCAGCCAGCACCTCCAAAGGTAGGTGTTACTGCGTTGGAATCGGGCACTTACAACGACTTCACAAATATCAATATCGGAGGTATTGACAAGAACGGCAACAGTGCTACCAACGACATCTCATATATGATTCTGGAGATTCAGGAAGAACTGCACGAACTGCAGCCAGGACTCTCTATTCATATTGCTGAGAATACTCCTGACGACTTCCTGATGGCAGGACTGAAGGTGATTCGTCAAGGTCACGGCTATCCTTCTGTGTTCAATCCTGATACCTATGTAAAGGAAATGACACGAGCAGGAAAGACTCTCGAAGACGCACGCGAAGGCGGTTGTTCAGGTTGTATCGAAGTCGGTGCATTCGGTAAGGAAGCATACTTGCTTACAGGCTATCTGAATACTCCAAAGATTCTGGAGATCACCCTCAACAACGGTTACGACCCAATCGCAAAGAAACAACTCGGTCTGAAGACAGGCGACCCTCGCACCTTCACCAGTTTCGAACAACTCTACGATGCTTGGCACAAGCAGATGATTTACTTCGTCAACCTGAAACTGTCTGTAAACAACTACATCGAACGTATGTTCTCACTCTATGCCCCTGCTACCTTCCTGAGCCTGTATATCGACGACTGTATCGAGAAGGGTAAGGACTACTACAGTGGTGGAGCACGTTACAACACTACTTATATTCAGTGTACTGGCTTGGGAACTATCACAGACTGTTTCACAACAATCAAGAAACACGTCTTTGAAGATCATCGCTACACAATGGATCAGATTCTTGCGGCTTGCGACAAGAACTTCGAAGGCGAAGAACAGATGCGTCAGTATATTCGCAACCATACTCCGTTCTTCGGTAACGATGATGAATATGCCGACACTATTGCAGTGAAGGTATATAACGACCTTGTGGATGCTATCGAAGGTCGTCCTAACACACGTGGCGGTCAGACTCATCTGAATATGCTCAGTACCACTTGCCACAACTACTTCGGTTCTGTGTGCGGAGCAACTCCAAATGGTCGTTTTGCACATTTCGCAATCAGCGACGGCACATCGCCAGCTCACGGAAGTGACAGTCACGGACCGACAGCAGTGATTAAGTCGCTCGGAAAACTCGACCAGACCAAGAGTGGAGGTACATTGCTGAATGTACGTTTTACCCCTGCCCTCTTCAAACGCGATGAGGACATAAAGAAATGTGCAAGTCTTGTACGCACTTACTTTAAGTTTGGCGGGCACCATATTCAGTTCAATATAGTAGATACAGAGACTCTGCGTGATGCTCAGAAACACCCAGACCAGTATAAAGACCTATTGGTTCGTGTAGCTGGATACTCTGACTACTTCAATGATATGACAGAGCAACTGCAAAACGAAATCATTGCCCGTACTGAAAACAGTGCTGTATGATTATCTTCGACATCAAGCGATACGCCATAAATGATGGTCCGGGCATCCGAACCACCATTTTTTTCAAAGGGTGCCCACTGCGTTGTGTGTGGTGCCACAATCCTGAGTCGTGGAGCACAGAACCGCAGATTCTCTTCAACAAGAACAAATGCATCCACTGTCCTAAGTGTGTTGGGAAGAATGCGGACGAATGTCCTACGACAGCCCGAGAGATTTGTGGCAGAGAATGGACTCTTCCCAACCTCATCAAGGAGATAGAGAAGGAACGCGACATAATGGAGGACAGCGGAGGTGGAGTTACCCTCTGTGGCGGCGAACCCCTCATGCACTTCGAAGATGCTCTCGCCCTGTTGAAAGAACTGGGTAAACATGGTCTGCACCGTTGTGTAGATACCACACTCTATGCAAAACCAGAGGTAATTAAGGAGATAGCAGCCAACTGCGAAATCTTCCTTGTGGACCTCAAGCTGATGGACGACGAGAAGCATAAGCAATATACAGGGGTGAGCAACAAAATTATTTTAGAAAACATAAGGATGTTGGCAGAAATGGGTGCCGACTTCTTCATTCGCATTCCACTGATAGAAGGAGTAAACACCGATGAAACCAACATACATGACTCTATAGAGTTTCTGAAAACTCTTCCTTGGGAACGGAAAACTGTCAACCTACTTCCTTATCACGATGTAGGTAAAGACAAACACATCAGAATGGGCAGTCAGTACAATCCAAAGGGATACGAAATGAAAGCTCCCTCTGACGAAACTCTCGACCGCTGCAAACAAGCCCTCACTCAGGCAGGCTTCACAGCAATCATAGGAGGGTAAGGACGAAAGACGAAAGACGAAAACTTCAATAACCAATAACCTATAAACTATAAACTTAAAAAAGACTATGAAACGCGAAGCATTTAAAATGTTCCTGAAACCAGGAAATGCAGAAGAGTACAAACGTCGTCATGCAAACCTTTTCCCAGAACTGCGTCGTTTGCTCACAGAAAGTGGAGTACGCAACTACAGCATCTACTTAGATGAGGAAACAAACGTTCTGTATGCTTATCAGGAGCTCGAAGGTGAAGGCGGAAGCCAGGATCTTGGCGAGACTGAAGCATGCAAGAAATGGTGGGCTTACATGGCTGACATCATGGAGACAAATCCAGACAACTCTCCAATCAGCATTCCGCTGCCTGAGATGTTCCACATGGATTAACAACAAACGAGCCCACCTTAACAGTGGGCTCATTTGTTTATTTCTTTTTCTTTGACTTCTTCGAATTGGTTGCCTTCTTCGGGTCTGTCTTAATAGCGGCAGCAACGAGTGAAGCAATCTGTGCAGCACCCTTATCGGTAGGATGAATACCATCAGATTGCATCACCTTCTCTATATTCTTGAACTGAGAATGCAGGTCGAGATATTCCAGATTCTTTTTCTCTGTATATTTCTCCAGCAGAGGAATGATTCCGTTTGTGATGACACTGTCTGTAATAGTCCATATATCCCTGAAAGCAGGAATAGGAGAAGCCACGATGATACGTGGTTTTGAAGGCAGAGCATTCAACGAATCAATCATTTGATTCAGACTCTGTATATAATCATCCTTAGCATAATTCCAGTTGGCAGTCTTAGCGTCGTTAGTACCCAGTTTGATGACAACAATATTTGGTTTCCAAGCCAGACAATCCTTCCAAGCCTGTTCCTTCTGATAAGGCAAATCACCGTGTTCCGACATAGTGCGACCACTCACACCAAAATTCTTCACAGCATATCCTTCACCGAGTCTCACACCAAGTTGTGCTGGATAACCGAACTTACTTGCCATATCTATGCCCATTCCATCAGTGATACTATTACCCACACAAGCCACTCTGATATCCGATTCCTTCTGCATGCGAAGGTCAGCCAGCCACTGACGGAGTTCTGCCTTCATCAGTTCGTGATAACGGAAAGTATCCTTGAATCCGAAACCATGTCCGCCAGAAGGATAAGCAAGGAACGAACAGTTGTTGCCAGCCTGACGCATCGAACTGTAGTATGCAGCGCCATTAGGTGCTGGAGGTACTACTCGGTCGTCGTTGGCAAGGATAACAATTGCAGGAGGTGTAAGGTGACGACGAACAGCCTTATCACTACTCCACTCCCTTACCAGTTTTTCGTCCTGCACACCATTCTCGCCTAAGAATCCGGCACACGAAGCAGTATGAGAAATCCTCGTATTCATCGTGATTACTGGGTAGAACAGAATAGAGAAATTTGGACGGGCATCGAAAGGTGCATGGGTAGAAACAGCAGAAGCCAAGTGGCCACCAGCTGAGAAGCCCTGAATACCTACGTTATATGGATTGATATTCCATACCTTACAACTATCACGCACAGTACGAATCGCTCTGTACGCATCGCTCAAAGGCACATTCCTGTTTCCGTATGGCATACGATATTTCAGAACTACATAAGCTATACCTTGTTCGTTATAGAACTCAGCCCAGTTATGTCCTTCATTATCCATAGACAGATGAGAGTAACCACCTCCAGGACAATCCACAATGGCTCTACCATTTGCCAGTGCCGCACTTTCCGCACTTGGCAGATAGACTGTTATTTCCGACTGTCCATCAGCGGAGTTTGTTAAAGTGAACTTACGCACCGTACTTTGTGCAAATGTCTGAACAGACATCGCGCAACAAATAAGGGAAAGGAAAATTCTTGTTTTCATAGCAGTTGTATTAATGCATAATGCATAATGCATAATTCATAATTCGTATTAATTCATAATTTTTCGTTTACAGGGAAATACTCCGCCTTCGGATTGCCTATGTACAGTCCGCACACAGATGCCTGCGGATACATCGCACCGTTTTCCGTCAGACTGATACCAATCCTCTTGAAATCGATTGCCTCAGCCAGTATGAAGATGCTATGTTGATCAGGTAAAGACGGATAACCGATAGCAGGACGAATGCCATCCCAGCCAGTCTGACGATGCAGGTATTCGCTTGCAGCCTCAACCAATCGGTCGCCCACTGTCTGCATCAGCAACGCATCATAATCACTGTTTCCCTTCGTTTTCTTCAGGTGTTCCAGTCGTTCGATGAAAGCCTGACTCACTGTAGCTGCAAACATACCAATATAGTCGTTCCCATCAGAAGAAACATAATCACACAAACTCTTGTGTTCACCCCACTGCTGCCGTGGAGTAGGAATTTCCACTGTACGTAGTTTATGCAACAAACGATTCGTGCAACAAGGGCAGTCACTCTTAGTAATTACTATCGAGTCATCACCTCTACGTGCCGGATAGAAAGCCTGAATAGCCCTCATTCCATACACCGGATTATCCTTCAATTCATCGAGCAGAACCTCAGCATCCTTCTTCAGTTCCAGTGCCTGTTCCGAATCCTCCTTCACCTTCCAAGGCAGGTAGAACATTTTCCAATTAAAATAAGGTAGCAAACAGCTCACAGGTATTGGTTGCAGCACACGCTGTCCCAAGAAGAGAGGAGAGGGATGCTGGTTTATGGTTAATGGTTCAGGGTTAATGGTTTCTTTAACCTCTTGAACTTCTTGAACTTTTTGAACCTCTTTCTCTATTGAACCATGAACCTTGAACCCTGAACCATGAACCCTTAGTTCCTCCTGTTCCCTATAATTCTCGTCAATAACAGTTTGACGCTGTTGTGGGTCAACCAGTTTCATAGCCATTACGGCATCAGCTGAGGCATCTCGCACATGGAACACACTTCCTCCGTACAGCGGAGCAATCTTCACGGCAGTATGAAGAGCAGAAGTAGTGGCACCGCCCACCATCACAGGGATATCCAGTCCTGCATCTTTCATAGCCTGAACGGTATGTCCCATTTCTTCAAGCGATGGAGTGATAAGTCCTGACAGACAAACCATATCCACCTTCTCCTTAATTGCCGTTTCAACTATGGTTTCTTTTGGCACCATCACACCCAGGTCAAGCACCTCGAAATTATTGCAGGTAAGAACCACTGCCACAATATTCTTTCCTATATCATGCACATCGCCCTTAACCGTTGCAATCAGTATCTTTGCAGCCTTTGCAGCCTTATTATCATCACCTTGCAACATATATGGTCGCAAGATGTCAACCGCCTGTTTCATGGTGCGGGCAGTCTTCACTACCTGTGGCAGGAACATCTTTCCGGCACCGAACAACTCACCCACCTCGTTCATTCCTTCCATCAACGGACCAGAGATAATGTCTATAGCCTTATCGCCTCTGCCAATCAATTCCATGATGTCAGCACTCAGAGTGTCCAACCCACCCTTGACAAGAGCTTGGCGAAGGCGTTCCTCAGTTGTCAGATTACTCTGAACAGTCGGCGCACTCGGAGCATTCTGAGCGCTCTGAGCACTCTGAGAATACTTCCCAGCCAGTTCTATCAGCCGTTCACTTGCCTCCGCATCGCTGTTAAGCACCACATCAGCTATTGCCTTTTGCAGTTCGGCAGGGATAGTGTCGTAATCTACCCTTGTGGCAGGATTCATGATAGCCATACCCATGCCGTTTTGAATTGCATAATGCAGGAAAACGGAGTGCATAGCCTCACGGATATAGTTATTTCCACGGAAAGCAAAACTCAGGTTTGAGAGTCCGCCCGACACCCTTGTACCCTTCAGGTTGTCTGTCACCCACTTCGTAGCTCTGATGAAGTCCTTCGCATAGTTGGCATGTTCCTCCATACCAGTGGCAATAGTAAGCACATTGGGGTCAAAAATTATATCGCTCGGATTGAATCCCACTTCCTCAGTCAGCAGTCTGTATGCTCGTTGGCAGATGGCAACACGGCGTTCGTAGTCTGTAGCTTGTCCTTCCTCGTCAAAACACATCACAATCACGGCAGCACCAAGACGTTTCACCACTCTTGCATGCTTTAGGAAATCCTCCTCACCCATCTTCAGACTGATGCTGTTCACGATACACTTACCCTGACAACATTTCAGTCCTTCCTCAATCACTTCAAAACGACTGGAGTCAATCATCAATGGCACTCGGCTGATAGCAGGATCGCTCATCAGCAGATTCACGAAAGTACGCATCTCCGTCTGTGCATCGAGCAATCCGTCATCCATATTTATGTCGATAGCCTGAGCACCATCCTCCACCTGTTTGCGAGCAATACTCAGAGCCTCATCATACTTCTTTTCATTTATCAGTCTGAGAAACTTACGCGACCCAGCCACATTGCATCGCTCACCGATACACACGAAGTCAGAAGGAGAAAACTCGAAATGCTCCAAACCGGAGAGGGAGAAGACCCCCTCTAACTCCCCCTGTTTATGGGGAGAACTCCATGCGGGCGACATCCTCAAGTCCTCCCTAAACAGGGAGGATTTAGGAGGGTCTTTAGGGTCTGCGCCCTTCTCATCCAGCATCTTTCTCATTTCAGCGATATGAGCTGGGGTCGTTCCGCAGCAACCACCAATGATGTTTACAAGACCTTCTTCCACCATCTCTTGCATCTGTGGTCGCATTGTTTCGGGAGTTTCATCATACTCTCCGAACTGATTCGGGAGTCCTGCATTCGGGTGGCAAGACACATAACACGGAGCAAACTTCGCCATTCGTCTCAGATAAGGCATCATTCCGCTGGCACCCATACCGCAGTTCAGACCTACCGACAACGGATTGGCATGCATCACCGAAGTGATGAAAGCCTCAACGGTTTGTCCGCTGAGCAATCTGCCACTTGAATCACTTATAGTCATACTCAGCAGCAGTTCTGTGTCTGTACCGAGTTTTTCTTTTGTACGCAAAAACGCAGAAATGGCAGCCTTGGCATTCAGGGTATCGAAGATAGTCTCCACGAGGATTCCATCTACACCTTCCTCCATCAGCGCCTCAATCTGTTCTATGTAGTTTGCCTCCATTTCATCGAAGGTAATGGCACGTGCCTCTGGCACATTCACATCTTCACTCATGGAGAGCATCTTATTTGTCGGTCCCACATCTCCCAGCACATACCTTGGTCGCTCAGGAGTCATCTGCGTCATGCGGTCAGCCTCCTCGCGAGCCAGTCGGGCACCGGCACGGTTTATCTCCCTAATCTTATCGTCCAGATGATATTCTCGTTGCGAAATTCTCTGAGCACAAAAGGTATTAGTAGTAATTATGTCGGCACCAGCCTCGAGATACTTGCGATGCAGGTTCCTCACCGCCTCCGGTTGAGTTATGCACAAAGCATCGTTATTGCCTGACATCAGCACCGACCCGGTTCCTCCGTCAAGCAACAGAATTCTCTTTTGTAAACTCTCCCGTAATGACATGTTAATGGTTAATGGTTAATGGTTATCGTCTTTCGTTTTCAACTCCTCACTTTTCTCATTATTTCCGCTACCTGTGCGGCGGCATTCATCGTATAGAAATGCAGGCAAGGTACATTATGTTCCATGAGTTCACGACATTGCTTTATGCACCACTCTGTACCTACTGCTTTGGCATCTTCGTTTGTCTTGCATTCCTCCAGTTTTTCCACCAATTCATCGGGGAATTCTATTCGGAAAGTGCGGGGCAGTGTGGTCAGATGATTCAGTGTACCCAATGGTTTCAGTCCTGGAACGATAGGTACATCTATACCTGCCTCGCGACAGCGATCTACGAAACGGAAATACTTGTTGTTATCGAAAAACATCTGTGTCACAACATACTGGGCACCGAGTTCTACCTTACGTTTCAGAGCTCTCAGGTCGGCAGCCATATTCATCGCCTCCTCGTGTTTCTCCGGGTAACCAGCCACACCGAAACTGAATGGGCGTTCGTCAGCCACCTCGCGCTGTTCTCCGTAAAGCAAATGTCCGGCATTGAATCGGCTCACCTGTTCACACAGTTCACTGGCATATCTGAGTCCTCCCTCCTTAGGAATAAACTTCGAATCCTGCTTCGACTTATCACCTCGCAGCACGAGCAAATCCTTCATATCGAGGAACGAGAGGTCCATCAGTTCGTACTCCGTCTCCTGCTGCGAATATCCGCTACAGATGACATGAGGCACCACAGGCACGCCATACTTCTGCTTGATGGCATAGGCAATAGCCACAGTACCCGGACGGAGTCGTTCCTCTACCCTCTTGTACTGCCCTGGCTGAATCTCCTTATAGGTATAATCCGAGCGGTGGGTAGTCACCTCTATGAACGCAGGTTTAAACTCCATCAACTGGTCGATAGTCTTATATATCTGTTCGATACTCTTACCCCTCAGCGGCGGCAGAACCTCAAACGAAAACAAAGTCTCCTTTGTATTCTTCAGTATATTAGCAACACTTACCATAATTCATAATGCATAATGCATAATGCTTAATTTTTAGCGTTAGCATTATCGTTAATTGTGTGCGAAGGTACGTAAATATTCCTAAACTGCAACAAACTCGATGTGCGTTTTTTAGGCGACATACAAAAAGACTCCCGCACAATGCTGCGTAGGAGTTCATTTTTGAAATTTCTACATATTTTCCATAAAGACATTTTGAGAAAACTGAGCATGGGCAGAGAAGCTTGTGACAAAATGCACGATTTTTTACGCTTACGTTAGAGAGTTTTTTCTCGTGTGCACACCAGTAAAATCGGGGGATTGCGGGCAGTTCGTCCCCTCCCTCCAAACCACCCCGTTTTGAGAAAAAACTCTATTTTTTTTACACTGATTAGTCTTACTTTTCGGGCAAAAAACACAGAAAAAGCTGAAAGCGTTGGGAGTTTACATGAATTATCATGAATCGCCCATGAATTTAACATGAATATTTCTGTGGCTCCTGTGTGACCTTAGTAACAAAAAAGGCTCTCGCACATCGCTGCGCAGGAGCCTAACATTTTCTTCACCTTGTATCTCGCGATACATAGATAGGTGAACTTAATTAACTAACTTAATTTAACTTGAGAAAATTACCGGCTTTCGCCAGTATTATCTTGAAGCGAGGGGAAAGCACAGGGCTCACCCCTCACCGTTTATTTACCAGAGATCTTCGTTGAATTCATTCCAGTTTTTGGTGCCTCTGCCCATACCCTCACCTGTAGCATTTTCGCCATACTTTTGTTTGATTTTTCATTTATTCATTTTATCTTTGCGGCAGAAATCAAAAGTATCAAATTATGACAGCTATTCAAATGAGCGCTGAGATTCTTCGCGACATTAGCATAATTGCAGAAGATGAGAACCTGCTGAAACGAGCAGTTAAGTATCTGCGTAAACTCGTCGCAGAGAAAGAAACAGACTCTACTCTTTTAAGTAAAGAAGATTTCTTTGCCCGCGTTGATGAAGCCAGAGAACAAATCAAGCGAGGTGAAGGCATTGAAATGTTGCCTAATGAAACTTTAGATGAATTTCTGGAAAGAATAGGCTGATGTATAAGATATTATATTCTCCGAAGGCCATTGAAGACCTAAAGAAACTGAAATGCTCTGAACCTGCAGCATACAAAAAAGTAAATAAGTTTATTCAGGAGTTGAAGGAACATCCTAAAACAGGAACCGGTCATCCTGAACCACTTAAGGGAGACCGCAATGGGCAGTGGAGCCGTACCATCACCAAGAAGCATCGTCTGATTTACGAAATATTCGAAACAGAAATCTATGTTGATGTCCTCGCTGCATATGGCCATTATGATGACAAATAAATTCAACCTTTATCCTTAAACACAAAGGCAACCACATAAAAAAGGCTCCCGCACATCACTGCGCAGGAGCCTAAAATTTTCTCCACCTGGTATCTCGCGACACATTGGTAGGTGAACTTAATTAACTAACTTAATTTAACTTGAGAAAATTACCGGCTTTCGCCAGTATTATCTTGAAGCGAGGGGAAAGCACAGGGCTCACCCCTCACCGTTTATTTACCAAAGATCTTCGTCGTAGTCAACGTCGTCCTTTGATTCGATTGTTGCGGTACCATTGTACTTACTATCGCCTTTCAATGTGAATTGTGATTCAACAAGCATCTGCTCTGCATTTACTTTTACCACTTCTGTGAGTGGAGCTATATATGTTTTTTTCATTGTATAATTCCTCCTTAGATTTATTTGTTATAGAACTTCTTACCATTCACGATTACGATACCCTTGTAGTCCTTAGTTACCTGCTGACCGTTCAGGTTGTAGTAAATTCCATCTTCTACAGCCTCAGCAGCAACTGGAGCCTCAACACCAGTAGCAGTATCACCAGCAAAAACAATACCAAGAGCTTTAACACCAGGATCAGCAGTATCCAGATATGCCTTGCCTTCAGGAATTGTAGCACCATTTTCTGCCAAGTTCTGGAATTCTGCTGTTCCACCATTGTTTACAAGCACCCAGTAATTAGCATTTGCTGAAAGAGCAGTTGATGTAGTACAACCTTTGAGTTTATTACCAGAAATAGCATCGCCTGAAGCAACAACAGGGATAGTGATAGTAGCACCTACAGAACCCTTCAACAGAAGACCTTCGCCTGCTGCAACAGTAGCAGTTGTTGAAGTCATTGTTACACTGCTGGCATCCGATGCAGAAGCATAGAAAGCAGTAACAGTACCTGTAGATGCAGTCATACCTGACAAATTAAGTGCATATGGACTTGCAAATGTTGTATAACCTGTAGTACCGATAGTAGCAGAAACAGATGGTTCGCCAGTCCTCTTCAAAATAATATAGTCTAATGTTGGATTTGCGTTATAGCCTGTAAAATTACAAATAGCTAAGCACATTCCTTCGAGAACAGCAATTCCAGTTGTAGTTTCCTCTGCAAAATCAGCAGTTTTAGCAACAGTTTTTGTTATAGTTTTACCTGTTTCAATCAGTTTTTCTCCATCCCATAGTTTGATATCAAACGTT
The DNA here is from genome assembly GCA_002342585.1 of Prevotellaceae bacterium UBA2448. Classification (GTDB taxonomy): domain Bacteria; phylum Bacteroidota; class Bacteroidia; order Bacteroidales; family Bacteroidaceae; genus Minthosoma. The sequence continues at coordinate 134,214 of DDQG01000016.1, read as the reverse complement.
GGAGTTCCACTATTAGGGTTGTTACAATTCATTCGAAGTGTATATGTACCTGCTGCCAATGCAGTAGTGTAAATATAACCATTATTTGAAAGACGTAAACCTGCACCATTTGAGCCACGTTCTGCCGAAGAACCATCATCACGTTTGTTAACAACTGTCATTTCTTCACACTCAAAGAAATAGTCTATTCCATCTGTTTCTGTATATAAAACAGATTCTGTCGGAGCTGCAGATGAAATATTAAATCCATAGTATGTCGCACCACTCGCACCAGACGTTGTCTGATACCACACATCACCTTTTTTAAATGCCTTTGGGAAATATGCTTGCTTATTGTCTCCCTCAAACTGTGTACCGCTTACCACTTCCGCAATAACGTCGTCTTCAGAATCAACAGCATTTAATGTGTATGTCCATGTATCAGCCTCACGGAATACCAATGTTATTACATTGCTGGCTGCATCTTCAACAGCCTCGATGGGAGTGTTACCAGACTTGTAAATGTATTTCTTTCCGCCAGTATATATAGCTGTCAGGTAATCATCTGCATTCACTGTAGAACCTACTAATGTGTTGACCACTACATCATCCTTGATTGTTGCACTACTTTCGTTTTTGAAGTGTATAGTATATGTTGTAGGAGAAGCAGCAGGAACATCACCCGCTTCTATTGCACGAAGAACAATGTTATCTATAGCAAAGTTTGAATTGTAACGCTTTGTAACAAATTTCATATTACCCAAGCCGCCAGTTGAACTGAGGCTTGTTACGATACTTCTCTCAAAGACAACAGTAGCATCCGACTTCTTAGTGATTGTCAAATAAGTCAATGCACCGGTACGGGTTATCTTGGCAGAGAACCATGAATAGTTGCCAATTGTGGAAGTAGAAGGGTCAGTATTATCAGTAGAACCTGTACCGGATAATGTTACCGTCGTAGAACTGCCGTTAATTTTCCAATCCGCACTATATGTTCCTTTATTTTCGAGAGAGAAAATTCTATCTTTGTTGTCGGCATCAAGGATATAAAATTCTACCGGGGTTTGATTATTTGACGTTGATATTCTAAAATCAAAAATCAATGTAAAATCATCACCAGCTTCAGCTTTTCCAGAAAGGATGCTACCAGTCACAGTAGTTCCATTATTATGCCTCTGCCCCTGATTAACAGAAAGGAAATAATTATCACCTTCATTCAAAATCGCAGGAGTATAACGACCACTTGTTGCCGTGCTCCAACCAGTTGTAGTACTAGTAGAAGAATAAGACTCAGAGAACGGAGTAAGATCCGCCCACGCATTTGCGCTTCCCAACAGCAGACCGGCTGCAAGGAGAAGCGACTTAAAAGAAAAAGTAAATTTTTTCATTTTTAAATGAGTTAATAAAATAGGTTAATAAATATGTATAATAAGTTTGAAAAACTTGCTGAGGACTGTGGGCTGCCTTCAGCGGAAAAGTATACATTATTTATTATAAGGATACCGACACGCATAAAAAAGGCGTAGAACTGCTTCACTTTCTACATCTTCTGATTGCGGTCCTAGGAAAACCTGTAACGAAAGATATAGTGATACAACAATCCCACGCTATAGCGTGGAGAATCACCATGTTATCTTGACGTTACGTATTGAAATTTCCTAGGTTTCAATCAGCAAGAATGAGCATGAACTTCTCTATTTTAACCCATAAAGTCTTGAACCTTTTCGCATACTACTATGCGCATAGTTCGCTGCAAAGATACGAAGTTATAAATTATTAACAAAAGAAAAATCGAAAAAATGTCCCCAAAAACACTTTAGGGGACATTCATATTCTAAGATAGAATCAATATAACATCATTGATTTAAACTCTGAGAGTTTTAAAATCCTTGTCTGTTTGTGCATATGGAGATCCAGTAAATCTAAATCCCCACTTATAATATAATCCGCATCAATAGTCTCTGCAAGGGAAAGCAGATAAAGGTCTTTAGGATCTCTAATATTAGATTTCGCTTCTTTTAGGATAACAGCTTCAACACAAAAAGCATTTATAATTGAAAATAACTCATTTATATCTGTGTCACTGACGATTTTTCGTATTTTACCACGACTAACTACATCGCGAATCTCTTCAATGAGACGGTTACATACATACACATCGAAACGTTGGTCTGTCAATATCTTGGATACAAGTTGTGTCTGATGACCAATAAGAAATGAAATCCAAAGATTCGTATCGATGATAACCCTCATGGTTTACGACTTGGCATATCTTACAGATTTCACTTCCTCCATTATCTCCTCTTCGCTTATAGAGGGGCTTATCGAACGCGAGTTAACAAACCTGCTGAGCATTTGTTCTCGTGTTTCTGCTTTCCACCCGAATTTACGGATGAGTTCACGGAACAAAGACCAATCTGCAGCAGGAACATTAACATATACTCCTTGAAGTGTTGCACTGTTTGTCATAAATCTACCATTTTAAAATTTGCACGCAAAACTACGACTATTTATTCAATTCAACAAGTCTATTGCACAAAAAAAATACTTTTTTATGCAGTACAAGATACAAACTGCATAAAGTCAGGCACTAAATGTTTTAAGTAACCTTCATTACTATATGGTTTATGGCGCATAAATTATAAAAAATGCACAGAAAACAAATATTTTCTTGGTTTTCTATGCAAATTTCATAAATCTAAAGTAACTTGCAAACGTAAACTCGCTTAACTATACACGCTAGCTAAGGTTTTTCCGAGAAGTTAGAGGAGTTGTTGCAATGTTACAACGCGTTTTTTTTCAATGAGCTCCACAGATCGGGGCGGTTGGTAATGACGCCATTTACATCGAGATGAGGTACTTCGGTACCTTCGAGTGTCCATATTTTCACCTGCTTGCCGTGGTTGCGGATGTCATTGAGGAATGATTTGGTGAGCCATCGATAATTCATATTGAATGAATGGATGTAGTCGTATTTCTCATAACTGAAGGAGGAGATATGAAATCCGTCGATGATGAAAGGCAGTCCGGGAAGTTTGCAGAACAGGAGCTTTTCAACACATATTGAAGGGTCAAGATGATGGATGGTCTCCAGGGCAGAGTCATCGAACGACTGCACTACCACCCATTCCTTTGCCTGATAGTGATTGATTGTCTGCAGGAGGAGTTCTTCTATTCCCTGATAGATATTGTTGGTGCGTTTTATTTCGATAAGCAACCGACAGTGGTTACCCTTACTGCGAACCTCCTGAAACAATTCAAATACTTCGTCGATGGAGGGCACCTGCTGGTCGGTCAGTTGTGAAGACGAATCCATCACACGATACTGACGAATTTCGCCAAAGGTCTTTTCACGAATCTTACCTTTTCCGTTGGTTGTTCTGTCAAGGGTCTGGTCATGACAAACCACTATCTTACGGTCTTTGGTGAGATGGATGTCAATCTCTATCATATCTGCTCCAGCTTCAATACCTTTCCGGTAACAGGCAAGAGTGTTTTCAGCACCTATGGATGCTCCACCACGATGTCCGACAATCACTATATGTTTCAATTCGTCCTTGTCGTAACCTGTTTTATAAAAGAGTTGCAACAAAACCGGATAAGTAAGATAGACCACCAATATGAGTGGCAAAAACAACCATAACCACATTTTACGTTTCATATTTTTACTCCAAAGAAGTGTTTGATAAATATTTTCACACCTTGTTCATACCAGGCGAATGAGTCTTTCGATTTTGTAGCAGCTGCAATAGCCTCGATGGCAAAGTCGTCTGCCGCACCTACATTAATCAGTCCCCACATAAGGAAGTTTCCGAACCGATGAGTAAGCAAATCGGAGAGGGTCTCACCACTTGGATGATAGTTAAGGATTTCCTCACGATACTGGTCTGCACCGGGAAAACTCATGCCTGCTATCTCTCTCTGTATGAAATTGTCGATGGTCTGAGGGGCATAGTTTTTGGCAGTACTTAATATATTACCCACAACCCGAACCAGATCGTACTGATAGATTCCGTCTCTTTCCAGAGTCACTGCATTCAGAGCATTCACCTTTGCCTGGGTATCATAGCGCAAGAGGATATGCTTGAGCAGGAGCAGAGCAGTCTGTATATATCCTATGTCGGTAATGAGTTCCGATATGTTTTCAATCAGGTTGAACAGCAGTTCCTTGTCGTTGGTGTCGATTGCCAGGTCGATGAGTTCAAAGAACTTTGGCACCGGGCGTTCGTCACCCTCCAGGGGTACTCCGTCGCCAGAGCGCGAACAATAGACCACAGCATACCAGCACATGAGATTGCGTTTGTACAATCCTCGGGTATTGGCACGTTCGCTCCGTCTGGCACGGAAGAGTCCGCGATTGCGACAAGTCCAGTCAGCAGACTCCCGGGCAAACACTTGCAAGAGGTTGTCGTCAACATTCTCAGGACTGTTATGCGCAAGCTGATAAAGCACATAAAGCATAGACATCTGACAGTAGTCAAACCACAGAGTGGTGCGGAACTCATCGCTGAAAAAGCTGTTTGCTATTTCTGATATGTTCTGCCACTTGCCTGCTCCCATAACCACGAGCATGCGTTCGATGACAAAGAGACTGAAGCTGTCGCCTGTCTTATATGCAGACAGAATCTTATTCTTCAAGGCTGCAAAACGTTGTTCCTCCGCCAGACATTCAGGCGAGTTATTATTGCGACCGAAGCGTTCGAAATGGTGGGCAAAGGTCATCAGTTCGTCGATGTCCGGGCGCTGCCAAGATACTCCATGATAGTCATTATCCCTGAAGGTATCATCATCCCAGAACGTCTGATATTCTATTGCATTATTCACATAGTCGGACTGGAAGGTCACCTGCCGTTTCATGGCAATCTGGAATATAGGCATGAAAAGACGGACTACGAAAAGATTTCCGGTCAGGTATTTGAATATGGATTTCAGTTCGGAGAACATATCGCTGACAATGTGTCTGGATTGTTCGTCCTCTTTTCCGGAATAATCGATTATCATCAGCACACAAAGACGTGAAGCAGTCTCCACATACCTCATGGCCCTTGTGCGGTTTTTCTTCAGGGCGAAATTGCGCACCAGTCCCCTACTCCTGATATTGCCATACATCTCCCTGACTATGCGCACAGTAAGATTCTCTTGCAGAGGTGTGTAGTCAAGGGTATAGCGTCGGTTAGACAGATAATAGGCATACATGCAGACATCATTTCGAATGTCGCTGATAGGGTCGAGCATCACCCTCCACAGAAGTCCGAACGCATCGTGACTGTAGAGTCGTTCGTTGAAATAGTCAGTAAGCAGAATACCATTGACAATACTCACTGAAGCCAGTTTTCTGATTCGCATGGTAGGAGCCAGCAGTCCGGACAGGCGCTTATGCTCTGCTATCACATGTGCATCAGCCTTATTCGATTGGATAATCTGTACTACATTATTAAACGATTCGATGGTTTCATGTTCTTCCTCTCTGGAGTCGAGCATATGGAACATAAGTCCGAACACCTCGTCTTCAAAATTCTCACGAATCATCGTGTTGATGGTTTCAGTAGCGAGAGAGAGCACAGTGTAATCCTCACCCCAACGGTGTTCGAGTTCGATGAGAGTAGTGAAATCCCCATGTTGTGTGCAATCCATAAGCAAAGCATTGCGTATGGCACCCATATACACAACATTCGGAGTGGTGCCTTCCAGCACCTCAGCCCAGAAAGAAGCCGGCAGCGGAATACTGCCGTCGTGGGTACGCCTGCCAAGTCGGACAAGGGCTTCTCCCATCACATATTCCAGGAATCGTTCGTAAACAAACTGAATATATTGGTGTTCACCTTTCTGATCGGCTCTGCGCACTTCTTTCAAGATAGGTCTGTCGGCTTTGTTCAGCAATTCGGCATAGGCAATACTGATTCCATCCTTCTTGTATAAAAGACAAGCCAGATGATGCAGTTCCGAGGCAGAATCCTGATAAGCCATTCTCAGTTCTTCGACAGACAGCCCATCAATAGGAGAACCGTTCATATACTGATTGAGGATATAGTCGGACACACCCTCCAGAATCTCGCGCTGGCGGTTTCCGGCATAAGAGTTTCCGATGCTATCCATCATCTGGGAAAAGAGCGACAGAGAGGTATATCTCTTCGGTTCTGCAGGCAGTTGGTTTCCGAGGAAATTGGAAGAGGTGAATTTGAGAATCAGCGGGTCTTTGAGACGGAGAATCACCCTGCGGTCCAACTCATCGAAAGGTGTATACATCTGGTACAACTGCTGGTAAATACCATATGCCCGTCGGGTTTCCTCATTGTCGAATCCTCTTACCATGCAGTCCTCATCGTCTCTGAGGAAAAGAACTTTATTGTCTGCCTCCACTGTGGGTAAAACGACATTCTTCCAAGTGTATATTCTACAAGTAAACAACACCTTGAAGTGTGTATAACCGGAATCGCCGAAGAGTCTGATAATAGCGTTATATAGAGCTAAAGGACCCTCCATGTCATTTTCTGCCTCACAATACTTCAGGCACTCGTTCAAGGCATCAAAGAAGATGTATATATGCTGATTATTCTCCACTGCTTTCGCGTGAACTGTATCGAGAAGACGGACTATATCCTTCCTGTAGCTATAGCCGAAAGTCTGTTTCAACAGATTGTCGAGTGTGCAGTCGGCAAAAGTAGAAGAACTGAAAATAAGCACAGGTTTATCCTGACCTATAAGCTGTTCAGTCCAGTAGCACAGCTGGTTGGTCTTTCCCTGTCCTGCCTCTCCTGTAAGCGGAAAGACAGTCGAGTCACTATCCCAAAACGAATGCAGGATACGAGTCAGTTTCTCACGCTCGACAAACAGTTCCCTGTTATATTTTTTCTCTGCATAAACCCTCTCAAGGAACCGTGACGACTCTTCCTGCATACAGAGTTTTATCTCCTTCCAGTTGAGGTCTTTCGCTATGTCAAACGACGGCACAATGCGCTGCAGATCACGGTCGATGGCAGCATTCATGTCGTAGGTAGCCAAGGTAACAGCATTCTCGTTCGACGACAAGTAGCATGCCTGTTCGTCCTTCAGAGTATGAAATACATATCTATAGTCTTTCTCGTTGGCAAAGACCAGAGGATACAGGTCAATGCTCCATCCTTCCGTTCCGTTGTAAGTAATTCGGTATCTATCCTGACTGATATCATATGTGCAGAGAGTGAGCGGTCTTAAAGCCTCAAGGAGTTTGAGAAGTCGCGTCTCCATCTGACCCACCACATCACGATAGATATTCTCTGAGAGAGTTGTGCTGTGTCCGCGGTATTCGTTTCGCAACTGAATAATACTCGGAGTATGCTTATTGCCAAGCATGATATTATTGCGCTTTTCGAATATATTCTCTGCAAAAGCAACAGTCAGCGGATTACCGGGCATGAACTTGAATGCAGCCAGCAGAAGAGGATTGAGAAGGTCGTTGAACCAGTCGCCCAACGACAACGGGCGCTTCTGGTCTATCTTATTGACATATGCCTCAAGCACCTTCTTCACCTGCTGACTCTCAGGCAGTTCTTGCAGAAGACGCAGAAAAACGAATGAGATAAAAGGAGTGGATATTTCGAAAAAGTCGAGAATATGGTTCATAGCCTTCCCATACTGATGCTGACTTAGAGCAGCAAATGCTTTTTCAACAGGAAAGGACAGAGTATAAGGGAGTTTTGCAACGGATTGCTCTAATAGTGCCTCATAGTCATTAGTTTCTTCTTCGGTATAATTATTAAGGAATGAAGCCATAAACCGCAGTCATTTATTGTTTTGCATGCAAAAATACCATTTTTTCTTCATTCATATATAATTCTTGAATAATTAATTGCTAATTTTGCGTCATAAATCATACGAATAAAAATGGCAGTTACTCATCAGCATACAGCATTCCTGTGCGGACACTTCAAGATGTCAGCCAACATTCCACATCAGCAGATAACTGCTCAGGGGTGGAACAAATTCATCATTCCCGACGACATACGTAAAACCGAAAAACGATTCTTCTATCCCGAATTCGTAGATTTCTGCTACTCCGACGAAACTGACAAGAACTGTGTAAGATATGTCCGAAATATCGACGAGACACAGGCAATAATCCTAAAGGGCAAGACCCTGCACTATACAATAAAAGAGATTACCCTCTACCTAATGCCATTCGGAATGGCTATGTTCTCAATACACATAGAACAAGAGACCTCATGTCTCGACGACTGCACTTCCCTACTCTTCAGCTTGCGTTCTATCGACTACTACACAGAATGCCATGAGTTGTTCATAACGAAAGCCATTCAACCACTATTGGATGTGTTCAAAACTCTTACAGGAACAACACCCGAAAGTTACTCGGAACTGATAGACAACGGAAACAAACTGCGAATATTCCAGGTAATCAACTCCGACGACAAAGAGATGGCAGCACTACCAGAGTCGGAAAAAGACATGTTACTCTACGAACTTGCCACCCTCTCACGAATAACCAAACCTGGAGAAGTGGACGAATACAGTCCGTCGGAATCATACCTGCAGAAAACGATAGACCAGAACAAGATTTCAGTATTCCGCAACTGGAGTGCAATAGCTCTGATGGACACCTTTACGATTCTCGCTTTCGGAGCGTTGGAGAGATTCGTATCAAACTGGAGCGACAGCTACTTCCGCATGATTTATATCCACAGCATCTTCCAGAAGAGCTACCTGTTCAACCTTAATATACGTTTCAGAAACACACTCGCACAACCGAGTCCCACATGGAAGTCACGACTGCAAAGTCTGAACCCCAATCGTACGGACATCAGCAAACTGCTCGACGAATATGAATCGTTCGAACAGAAATGCTGTTTCCATAAGATTTCCTATAATTTCCTTCCGCTGGAAATAGCTGAAGCTATCGACAAGGGACTGGAAATACGTGAAGAACGTGAACAATTGTACAGTATGATGGAGAAAGAGAAGAACCGCAGAGACGAAGCAAACGACACGATGGTGAATACCTCGCTCTTCTGCATTTCCCTACTAACCCTCTTCTCTGCAATATGGGACCTCAGCTGTCTGCTCGACCAGATGTACCCCTTCGCAGAATATCTTGGCGGACAGACATTCGGTTATCGCACAGTAGCCATACTTCTCTTCCTGACTGTCTGCCTCGTATTGATCAGTATATTCCGAAGAAGGAAATCAAGCTGAAAGGAGCAGTTAACTTAATCATACATATGCATCGTAGCGGCCGTCATCCTCATCCTTGATGATGAGCAGTCCGCCACAATGTCTGTTTATCTCATTATAGGTGGCTGTCAGGTCTTCAAGGGTTTTGAAACTGTGGCAGTCGCACACCCTGTCCTCCTGACATATGATGATGGGGCCCATAATCTCCCTACCCTGTCCGTAGAGAATAGTTCCGATGGCATTATCGTTCAGTCCCTTCATCTGGGCATCACGGTCGCAATACATCACCAACGACAGGTCGAGTTCTGCCGCCTTAGCTATCTCCTCCAACAGAGGTGAGTAGTGGACAGCATCGAGTCCGTCGGCGCCGATGAGTGTTTCACCCATCTCGCGGTAGGTCTTCATCTTATAAACATCAGCTTTCTCTATGTCGAGATGACCAGACGGCCAGATTATGATTACCATCGGGTCTATAGGAGTCTTGGGAGGTCGTGCAGGTTTCAGTTTGGGAAAAAGGGGCATCCAGTAGCGCTCCAGTTCCTCTTTGTGTTTCAGAAGGAAAGCAGGGTCATCCACACGACTCAACCGTATCAGACAGTCCGTATCCTTTGGTGAGTATCGGCAGGTGCGCAACCACAGTTCGCCGATCTCCTCCTTGCTCAGCGGTTCAGGCCATTCGCCTTCCTCTGCCAACTCAGCTATCTTCTGGATACATGTAGTATCACCCCATCGGGCTCCCTGTTTCAGGTAACCGAAAGCGCGTTCCTTATCGATAGCATAACCCTTTTCTCCGTAATAATAATCTGCAAACAGAAGGTAAGCACAGAGACCTTCAAAGCGCTCCAGTCCCAGGTGCAGGCGTTTGTCAATGGTTTCGTGCAGTGCAGTCTGTTCTTCTTTGCTCATCTCCATAAATTCCTCTTCGTCAATATACGCCTGATGGATGCAACAGAAACCGTCTCCCTTCTCGATGCCCTCCTCGATGTACTCATCTGCAAGAGCCATATTACCACGTGCCGAATAGATATCATAGAGATAATAATAGTCTTCTACCTCACCCAGTTCTATAGCTTTCATATACTGTTCGGCAGCATCGTCTTTGCGGTCCATCTGCTCATAGGCATATGCCAGGTAGGTGTACCACTGCGGATCGGGGTCGTCAGCAGTTTTCAGACGTTCCTCTATCTCCTTTGCCACCTCCTCCGGTTGGGCATCACAGTGTAAACCGTAGATACGTCGGCGCGCATAGTTCAGAACTGCCTTTTCGCTGCCGCGTCGGATAGCACTCTCCTGCAACTCGTCACACTTCTCCACATCCATCCTGTTCTCTTTCGTTTCGCCCCAGTACCACATCGAAGCATAGAAGGCAAGGGCATCGGGCACCTGCGCCTCGGCTGCAAGGAAGAGTTCCTCGGCTTCCTGTATCGATGTGTCGGTAGGGTTGTTTATATAGAGCCAGCGTCCGTAGGCATACTGCGCATAGGCATCTCCCTGCACGGCAAATTCCCTGACCTTCTCTATGTCTGCCCTGTCAATTTTAATGACGCGCGCTTTAGTACGGAACCTGCGCAGAAAAGTCTCGTCGTGGGTCAGTGCAAGAGGCTCAGGTATTGTATGATGAGTATCTTTCATTATGATAATCTATTTATATTAGAAATGACTTTTATATTTTTCTAGTAGTACTGAATCCAGAACATATCGTTCTCGGTCCAATTCAACCTCATCATGCCCGCACTCCTGACAAATCCAATAAGAACGGAAATACTGATACTTGACATTCTCTTTATAGCGCCCCACGATATCGTAACCATGTTTCACACTATGGTTTTTCACATTCTCCTTATGAGTGGATGTCGATTTATGTCCATACCCGTCTGTTGTAGTGACAGTCACTTCATCGTAGGTCGTATAATGCTCTACATTGGTTACAACTGTGTCGATGACGTGAGTAACTTCCTCAGTAGCAAATGTTGGTTCGCCATACTTCTCTTTACGGTCGAACTTACAGCTATAAAGTGTTTTACAGCCAGAGCAGCGCGATTCGGGTTTATGAGCTGTCAATAGTCCAGTGATAATTCCAACATAGATAATGTAGGCAAGCGACTGACAGATAGCACAAGGTATTGCATAATTGGTAGAAAGTGTACAGAACCACCAGACGATACAAAGCACAGCAGCCATTGATGTCAGCATACCATACATAACCTTATTGCTGAAACCTTGGAACACGAGTGGGAAACGCAGCAGTCCGAAGAGAATCAAAGGCAGAATAAGCGGAGTGAAAAACATACGCAGAAGCAGAAACACCAAAGACAGGACAAAGAGGAGCATAGGACCGACAGAACTCCAACTGATACCGTTTAACGAAGTTACATACAGACTATATGTCATGCGGTCATACCAGGAGCCGTCGTGAGCATAGAGTCCGTCGGTGCGGGTACGCCATATGAAAGGCAAGTCGCAGACATATTTATAAAACGGCAGATAGCGCAGAATCCAACTATTAACATTGCTTTGTGCCCTTTCAGGTATTGTGTAAGCGACAGCCACACTGTCGGCAGAGAAACTGACTATAGGACGGTAGAACTTACCCTCACGGAACACTCTCACCGGGTAGATAGCCCTGAGCGAATCGCGACCCTGAGCTCTGAAGATTGCCGGCAGATATACCGAGTCACACTCAGCAAGAGAGCGCCCCAAATAGAGTTCGCGGAATTTCTCCTCTGACATGGAGCGCAGATCATTGCTATTAAAATTGATTTTCCGCTCCAATCCCATCTTCATAGAAAGCAGACTTTTCATAGCAGATGAAACGAGAGTAGTGTCAGTACTTTTAGAATTATGTATTTCAAACTTTCTTAAATGCCCATCTTGAATCATCTTCTTCAATATCACTGTGTCACCATGATGGCGGGCAGTATAATGATACTTTTTCGAAAAGTTTATACCGGTGTACTGCACCACAGCACTGTCAGAAATAGCCATCGCATCCAGAAAACCACGTTCTCCGCGGGAAGTCTCTACCCAGAACAACATGCGGTCATAGTCATAACTGTCCACCCAGCCCAACACATCAACTGAGTCGCCACGCTGGAGGGTTCTGCTCACCTTTAGCGAGTCGGTAAGGAGTTCGGCATTTTGCAGCAGCGCCCTGCGTTCACCACGATATGGAGTGCTGGGACTATGGACAAAATAGGTCGTAGCCAAGGCAAATACCAAGACGGAAAGTAACAGACAGAAAATAGTGGAATCAATCCAATGCCCATATCTGAAAGGACTTGTCAACAAGTTCAGTTTATTTTTATCAAAAAAGCCCATAGAAAAACGGTTTAATTACATCATTTTAGTTTCGCAAGAATTACCGACACATTATCCACTCCTCCGCCCTCGCAAGCAATGCGATAGAGGTCGGCAGCTGTGGCACCCGCGCCAATAGCAGTTTCTATCTGTTCGTCGGTCGCCATATCGGAGAGTCCGTCGGAACAGATAAGCAATACATCATCTTCGAACAGTCTGTCGTCGAGCGAGGTGACAGTCAGATATCCCTCACACCCACCTCCGATACAGTTCAGAAGCAGTTTGCTGGCATTCGGATTACCCGTCACACCACGTTCGGTCTCATCAGTAGTCAACTGACACAAAATGCCGCCTCTGAAACGGTAAGTCCTACTGTCACCTGCATTAATGAGCCATGCATGACCATAATGCCATACTACACCCGTAAGCGTGCAACCCATAGGACGCAGTTGTCCCTTCTCTGCCGCCATGCGATTGAGTCGCGCAGCTATGTCACGTGTCATCACAAGCATATCTTCCTCGAAATTATCCTCGCTGATCAGATGCTGACTGAACTTCTCCTTAATCACGTCGAAGGTGAACATACTTGCCACTTCGCCGTCTTCATGTCCACCCATTCCGTCAGACACCAACAGATAGAAAGACCCGTTTTCCGGAGTGTCGGCAGTCAGTAAGGCTGTATCGTCACGAAGCACATAACCGCCTATAGACAGGGCATCTTCATTATTCTCGCGTACCAGTCCCTTGTGGCACAAAGCATCAATTGTTATTCTCATACTACTGTAAATTCAATGGTTGCAATAGTTATTTTACTGCCAATGGTTATTGCTGCAGGAGTACCTGGAGTGAGGCGAGCTCCGTTTATATATGTACCATTGGTCGAACCCATATCCGTAATCATCCAACCGCCCGGAACTGCTGTAATAGTTCCGTGATTGCCTGACACGAACTGACAACTTGAGAGTTCTGGCCAGATGCCGCCCCTGCGCCCGAACGGTCCAGGTTTCAAAGTCAAACGCCAGCCACCGCCCACGAGTGCCGACGGCGCAGTGCCGGCAGCCACAGTCGGTTCAGGCTGCATTCCTGCATTTGGAGCTGAAGGCTGAGGGGTGAAGGCTGAAGGCTGAGGATTGAAGGCTGAAGACTGAGGTTGTGGCTGTGGCTGAGGTGCGACAGATACGCCTGCCTCGAGCATTGCCAGATACTTTCTTCCCGGAATCAGAATATTACCACATACCGGACACTCAGTTCCACGTTTGGGTCGCTTACATACCGGACACCATTTCAGTTCTTTCCCGCACTGATCGCAAAATGCGCTGTCGTCGGGAATCATATTTCTACATTCTGGGCACTGTGTCATAATACGTCCTCCATCTTTATTGTTTTACGTTCTTCAGGTGTGTGGGTTCCGCCCTCTTCGGCAAGACGTGCCGCCAGATTGCTCCTCACCTCGTCGAAGAGATGGCGGGCATCGCGTCCGTTGCCGAATGAGCGTCCACGGTTATTATACATCATAGTGAGTTTTCCGCGTACAGCATTCTCTGCCATCGGGTCGAGCATGAATCCGTATTTGTTGGCATAAATCATGAATATCTGGAACAGTTCGTCGGGTGTATAGTCCTCGAAGACGATGCGGTTGCGTGCTGGGAAACGGCTCTCGAATCCGCTGTTTTCGGCAATGAACGACTCCATCTCGTACGAGTAGCCTGCAGCGATGCAGACGAACTTACCGCGATCGTCCTCCAGACGTTTAACTAGTACTTCAAGTGCATCGGCTCCATATCCCTTTCCGCCGCCATAATTATCAGCCAACTGGTATGCCTCGTCGATAAACAGGATGCCACCCATAGCAGTATCAATCAGGTGGGATGTGATAGCCTCTGTGTCACCCATATAACGGCCTACCATCTTCGACTTGTCAACTTCGACAACGTGAGGCGATGGCAAAGCTCCCATAGAGTAGAGGATCTTACCCATCAGACGAGCCACGGTAGTCTTACCCGTACCCGGATTGCCCAAGAACAGGTAGTGACCCAGCGGAATCTCCGGACGGCGGTTCTCCAACTTGGCACTCTCTATCTCATTATTAATAGTATGAGCCAGTTTTGTGAGAGTTGTCTTCACTCCCGACAGACCGACAAGTTGGTTGAGTTCTGCCAGACATTCATCTACGGAAATCTTCTCCGGTTCTTCGTATGGGATATCCTCAAGCACAGCAGTATGGAGGAAATCGTCTGTCCACTGATCCTTAGGTACAGACATTATACGATTGTTGATATTGGTCTTTGTTTCAGCCACTTTCTTCATTGCCTCTCCGGCATTACCAAACTTATCATCCTTCATAGCAACCATGCTGCGGAACATATTGAGTGCTTTCATACGCACAGCATCGTCTGCCAACTTGAAATTATATCTTCTTTGTGTAGCAGCCCGTTCGTAAATCTCAAGCAATTCGTCGGCTGTATAGTCGTCGATATGGATAGTATGCGAGAAACGGCGCCTAAGACCCGGATTGGAGTTCATGAATGTTTCCATCTCTTTTGGATAGCCTGCACAGATGACGACAAACTTGCCAGCTTCATTCTCCATGCGGGTCATAAGAGTCTGTACAGCCTTCTTTCCTTCGCTCGATGTGCTTCGTCCGGCTTCATCCATAGGTTCGAGGTCGTAAGCTTCGTCGAGGAACAGCACACCGCCCATTGCTTCGTTGATAGCCTCGTTCATGATTTTGTCGCTCTCATTAACATATTTCGAGATGATGTCTTTCGGCACTTTCTCCGTCACACGGTCGGTAGTCGTCACACCCAGTGCCTTGAATATCTTTCCGAAGGTGCGTGCCACGGTACTCTTACCTGTACCCGGATTACCGGTAAGGATAAAATTGAACTTTGTGAGTCCCTCGCCGGCCTCGCCCATCTCTATGAGCTGTTGCTGCACAGCCACTTCGTTAGCTATGCGGCGAATAGCATCCTTCACACTATTCATACCGACGAATCCGTCCAGTTCCTTCATTACCTGCTCTACCGAAATGCCCTCGGTAGCATCCTCGCCTACTATGTCGGCATAGGTAAGAATGCCATCTTTTGCATCGCGACGACCATAAACTTTTACTGCCGCGTCAAAGAGGTTGCGTACTGCACGGGCGTTTCCAAAGGTTTCGGAACGTTTGAGGTACATCTTTTCGAATACCTTAGGCAGCATCTCATCCGCCTTTGCGTCGAGGGTGAATATGGTGTTTTCATTATTGTTCACAAGCATCATACGGAAAAGCTGTTCCAGTTCGCGGGCATTATAGTCGGGGAATTCTATTGTCACGTTGCATCGGGAAGAAAGACCAGAGTTCATTCGAACTAATTTCTCCATTTCCACAGTATAGCCGGCCATGATGCAGACGAACTCGCCCTTGCGGTTCTCCAAAAGGGTGATAAGGGTATTGACAGCATCCTTTCCGTAACCTCCACCGCCTTCACCTCCGAAAGAATCATTAAATGCGTAGGCTTCGTCGATGAAAAGGACACCTCCCATCGCCTTGTCAACACAGTTCTTCACGTTCGCTTCGGTATCTCCGAGGTATCGTCCGATGAGGTCTTTGGCAGATACTTCCACGAACTGTCCTGTAGGCAATGCTCCGACAGCATTGAGAACCTCACCGAATATGCGGGCAAAAGTAGTTTTTCCTGTTCCCGGATTACCGGTAAAAAGATAGTGGTCACGAATCAGATGATCTTTCACACCATTCTCCTTACGAGACTTCACATTCCTTACGATAGACCGTATTTCGTCCTTAACGCTCTGCAGACCTATGTAGTCTTCGAGTTCCGCCATAATCTCTTCTTCCGACTTCGGAATGAAGCATTTGGATGTATCGACATCGTCTGTCACTATGGTTTTATCACCACGGAGGACTGCTTTTACATATATGGACTCCGCCACATTCTCAGCGAGGTGACCGTTAAGGTAACTGATGTCGGGCTGACGCATATACCATGCGAAGTGAGCATTGAGTATTCGTGGCAGGTTGTCCGCTGTCTTCATATTATATGTCTCGTGGCAGATGTTGAGGCAGAGTTCCGTGAGGTCGGCAATCTTGAATGCATCAAGACGGAAGTCAAGCTCAAACAAACGTGCCACTTCCTTATTATGTTCCATGAAGGAAAGCATATCTGTCTGCAAACCGCACAGCAACACGATTGGAGCTTTCAAATCGTGCATAAGACGAAAGAGTTTATCAAGACGGTTCACATCGTTCGATTTCTCTCTTGGCACCAGTTTCTGTGCATTTGTGATGAGCAGGATACCATCTTTGATTGCCGTCATATTTTTTTCGAAGTCACCCATAAACTCATCCCATTCGGAAGCGTCCACCTCCTTGGCAGCATGTTTTACAACCCCCGATGAAATCATCTTAGAGGCAATAAGATGAGCAATAAAATTCTTTCCTGTACCCGAGTCGCCAAGAATCAGACAATCGAGTCCGATGCGGGTTCCCTGCGAAACCACAGTCTTAGCCACCTCAAGTTTATTATCAAGGTCGTCCAGCAATGGCACGATCGAATCCTTTCCTATCAATCCCTTCTGGGTAGTCTCCTGAGCTATAGGTTCTCCACAGAATCGACAATAGAGAGCCTCCTGTCGGTTTTCTTTTCCACATTTGTTACAAGTCATAATACAGTGTAATTATGGATTATTATTCTGGTTAGTCACTTTGATAAGGTTATCGAGCGAGATACTCTGCACTTCCGACTCAACGGGAGTTGCCGTTTGTGCTGGAGCCGATTCTGCCGCAGGTTGTTCAGCAGGTTTCTCTGTCGGTTTCTCTGCCGCGGGTTGTGCTGCAGGAGCTGACTGCTCCGCCGGTTTCGGTGTCGGTGCTGCTTTTGGCTTTGACTCCGATTGAGTCTTTTGTTCCGGTTTCAC
Source organism: Prevotellaceae bacterium UBA2448 (assembly GCA_002342585.1). Taxonomy (GTDB): domain Bacteria; phylum Bacteroidota; class Bacteroidia; order Bacteroidales; family Bacteroidaceae; genus Minthosoma. The sequence continues at coordinate 116,856 of DDQG01000016.1, read as the reverse complement.
CGGTGTTTCGGGTTGTGTTTCCGCTGCCTGAGCAACTGCCTGAGCAGCCACAATCTTACTTATCTCTATGATGGTAAGCGAATCCACTATACCGGTCACTTCGAGTCCCTGAGCCTGTTGGAATGCCTCCACAGCCTTCTTCGTACCGTTTCCGTAGTCGCCGTCGGCACGCCCCTTGCTATATCCCTGTTCGCGCAGGAAGTTCTGCAGTTTCACTACTTCCTCACCCTTATCGCCCTTCTGTAGCGGTTGTAGGATATACGGTTCAATCTTTTCTTCCTCAACAGGCGAACGACCGAAGATTCGTTCTACGATAGGAGCTGTAAGACGGTCGAAGCGTTCGCTCTTAGGAATCAGCATGCTAAAGAGCAGCAGGAACCATACCACGCCGATGAATATCAGCATAAATATGCGACGCACACGAAGGTCTCCTTTCCAGTTTTGCAGTTCTTCATCGTTGAAGGCTCCGTTAAGTGATGAGTCGAACTCATCCTCATCGTCGAAGGCGTAGTATAGAGGTTCGAGCACCTTTTCGTCGAAACCTGGTTTGATGAATTTGCGGGCTTTCTTTGCGTATGAACTTGGCGAGAAGATGGTTCTCATACTGAAGAACACCAGCACAACCAATACCACAACCGCATAGAAGTAGAGTATGAACTGTCCGAGGAACCTTACCAGGAAGTATAGTATCACCGCAATTATCAGTCCTCCTATGATAGAGCCGATACACCCCACATTTTCATCGTCGCGCAGGTTGATGAAATAAGTGCCGACTCCGAGTACAATACCCACTATCCAGATATAGTTCTGCAGATGGAGCGAACTCGTATCGACAAGCGGATTCTCGATGATGGAGAACACCAGCATGGCAAGTAATAATACCGCAGGCACTACAGCAAGCAATAAGGTAAGAATATACTGTGCCAGATTACGGGCATTCAGACTGCGAATCTTCGACTTACCTTCACCAAGCAGCCTCTCAGCCTCCTTCACGGCACGGTTGTAACGGACTACCGGTTCCATCGTGTCGTCGATTCTCTCCATATCGAGCACATACTGCTGCAGGAGTTTTTCGTAAGTAAACTGAGGTTTTAGGTTGACCGTAGGGTCGTCCATGCGACATACAGCAAGGAAGCCGCGCAGACCCTTATTCTCGAATTCGTCTTTCAGCACCTTCTTGCTTTCGCTGAACACCTCGTTCGGGGTAGTGACAGTCCTGTTCGAACCGGTAAAGAGATATTCCGGTGTAGCTCCGTAACCCTTGATAATCTTCATCCACGACGACTGGAAGAAATACAGATCATCGTCGGGACCCGCCTTCTCCTCATACTCTTGCGATTCGCGATCAGTAGCCGAATAGAACCATCGCAACTGATCCTTGAATCGGTAGCCCTTGGTATTGAGAAAATCAACAAAGTAGCGCTCTTCCACTGTATCGATTATACTCGCAGCCACACACCTGATCATATCGACTGATATCTGGCGGTTCAGCGGTGCGTATTCTTTTCTGTTCCAGATGCTATCAACCTTTTCAAGGTCCCCTTCGCAGATATTCCAGAATATGTTATATATCTTATTGAGGAATCGTCCTATTCCCTCGCCTGTCATAGCATAGTCCGGATGATTCGGATCATTTCGGAGGGCGATATCCGTCAGCGGATCTATCAGTTGTACGCGAAGCATATACACTCCGGCAAATACATTATCATCAGGGTCTGGAAAACTCTCCACGATGCTGGCATCGCGTACCCTCACCCACTCCTTGAAATAATCATCCTCCAGGTCGGAGATAGACTGGTCGTCAAGCAGCACATCGTTGCAGAAGTCGCTCACATCCTTCAGAGTCACACAGTCCTTCTCAACTGTTTCACCAGTCTCACGCGAAGTACCGACGAGGAGATAGGGACGTTTCGGATCCAGTGTACAGACAGCTGCAAAGCGTCCTAATTCGTGATTATCCTTTAATCGATTCTCCCATATATCATGTATTTCTCTAGCAAGTCCGGGATCACACTCCTTCAACCACTTCTCTACCGTTCCATCATAAAGGTAATGGATACCTAATTCCGGGTCTTCGCACATACAGTCTGCCAATTCCTTGGGAGTATTGGCATAAAGGTGTTTAGTCGCGCTGAAGGTTATGTTGAGATCTGCCAATCGCCAATCTTCCTCTACCTCCACATCCTCGCCCTCTATGGTGCGAACTATCTCATCGAGGTCCCAACGTTTACCGGGATCCTTTATAAGCAGCCCCCTGCATATCTTGTTCAGAGGGTCGGGCATATCCTCGGGAATCTCTATTCTGCCCTTTTTCTTGTCCATCGACAGTTCATGTTCCTTCTGGCGGAACTTCGCCTCGCCCATCCATAGCGAAAGAACCGTCATACCCAGAGAGTAGAAGTCGGCTTTAGGGGTCAGTTCGCAATAGGTCACCGCTCCCAAAGTACTGGTATTTTGCGGGTCATACACTTCAGGTGCTGCATAGGTAGGAGTACGGGTTTGTGGAGTACTTACCGACCCCTTCGGTCCCAACACGTCGGCGATACCGAAGTCGCACACTACGCTATTCCATGTATCTCTGTCTTTTATGAGTATATTGGCAGGTTTTATGTCCTTATGTATGATACCCGCCTTGTGCATTTCATCGAGGGCAAACGCCGTTTTCAGCATTATACCTGTTATAGCCTCTTTATTTCCTTTTATCCCGGCTGCTGCTGCACTACCTCCCGGCACATACTCCAACAGCTCGAAGTCTTCGGCATAATCCACTATTTCCACCAGAACATGTTTGTCGTTCAGTTTCTGCAGTGCAGGCATCACAGCCATATTCACTTTGGAAGTCGGGTTATATTTCTTCAGAGCATAGCGCCGTCTGCCTTTCTTCACTATGTATATGGTGCCTTCTCCTCCGCGACCTAACTCTTTTTCTACAATATAGTTTTTGCCGCCAACGATAATAGTGTCGCCCTCTTTATAACCACTGGCGGGAAGAGGATTACCTGCCGGCACAGCATTAAAAGCAGAAGCAGTCTTTTCCACAGGGCTAGCAGGGTTGCGGGGAGCCGTAGCAGTCTTCTCCACCTCAGGCATAGCTGGGTTGCGAGGGGCAGTCGCGGTCTTCTCAACCTCAGGCATAGCAGGGTTGCCAAAAGCCGTGGCAGTCTTCTCCACCTCTGGTTGTTTTATATCATCCGGATTCTCCATACTTATTATCTTTTATAGACTCTTCTTTCAGCTCTTGTTATATTCAATACAGCACCCTCGGTATTGGCATCGACCACTTGCCACAGATTGGCATCGGTCCACTTACCGCCAAATTCCTGATAAAGACATTCATTGGGATTCTTGTGCAACACTTTACATCTTTCACATTCCCATGCCATGCAGGGTTCCGGATTTATACCATACCATTTTTCCTCTATGATTTCCATCACGGCTACCTTACGGGCTGTATAGTAGTTTCGCTGTTCCTGCGGAGTGCTTCCTGCAGGAGGCAACATCTTTTCCAAATAGTCGTTTACATCTTCCAGTTTTTTCTTGTATTCGGTAATTATTTCCTCACGACTGCGGTTCACCGTCTTGGGTTTTGCAGCCTTCGGTTTTTCAGCAGGAGTAAAACCAATCTTCGACATGAGTTCCAGGTAGCGACGCTCTATATCGCTAAGTTCCTGAGCAGTCTCCTCATCTACCTCCTCTTCGTCTGCTGCTTCCAGTTCAGCCTCCAATTCGGCTATCTTTACTATAGCCTGAACCACAGCCAGCACGTTCTCATCGTTTTTTGCTTTCTCCACAGCCGCTCTTGCAGCTCGCGACAGCGGTTTACCACATTTCAAACAGAAGGAGCGGAAGTTTCGTGTACCACAGGTAGGACACACCACTCCGTCGGCTGGCATACCACATTCAGGACAGTCCACATCCTCAGGACTCATCGGTGCTCCGCAGAAGGTGCAGTAATCCACCAGTTTCCATCCGCATTGGGGACACAATTCCATATCGGCTTCTACAGCTGCACCACACTTGGGACAAACGCCAGTAGCAGGCTTCTCCTGAGTCTGAGCTACGGAAGCCGTCTTCTCTTGTGGTTTGGGAGCAGTGGCAACTTTCGCTGCCTCCTGTTCGCGTATTCTTACATTTGTATTAGACATAGGTATTTATTTAGAGTAGTTATTGGGAGTTTATGATGGAGTTATGGGTTTAATCCTCTGTTCGCATGAGTCCGCCAATAGCCTCGTTAATAACAGCGAATGCTTCGTTCAACAGTTTACGGCTACGAAATCCATCTACCTTGTAGTCCCTATCGGTTTCGAGTGCAAACGCAATGTTGCCGTAGAGCATTTCTCCGCTTCCGTATAGGATGGTTGCCGGCGCATTATCACCTACAGTTCTGTCTCCATAACCTCTGCGAGCCATCAGGAATACCAGATGACAACCTCTCAGATGCAGTTCCTCCGAGATAGCGTTCAGACGTGGTGTGAAGCGTACTACCTGTACACCGCCGTCGCAGCCCAACCATGATATGAGGTCTTCCTCCAGACTTCTCCAATCTTCATTCTCGCTCTGTTGAACCGACGCTATACCAAAGAAGTTCACAATAATATAGGCAGGGATAATAGCATCGTGCTCATCCACCTCTTCTTCGTGCTCTACCTCTTTTTCGTTATTAGTGTCAACCTTGTCTGCTCCTGTAAACATTGGCAAATCGTATTCTGTGAGTATCTGTCGATAGAATTCCTCTTCGTCAGGGCTGAGTTTACCGTCGGCAGCAATGACACAGAAGAGCATGTCGGAAGTGAACTGCTTCTCGTCCGCGTCAAATCTGCTGATACGTTCTAAAGCCTCTTCGTACGACATTTTTTCGGCATCATCAAGATATTCATTGAGCAGATCGGCTCTGCCCTCAAAGTCGTATTGTGCCTTCAAACCTGTGATAATGGTATCAAATTCATCCTTTGTGAATTGTCCATCCATTTTTGCTGTTCCGTAACATAATTTTATAACGGCAACAAGGTCTTCAAATGTTGATGGTCCTCTCATAGTAGTAATTTTTATAAGTTATTATAATATTGGTTAGATTCAAAAAGAAAACAGATAGCATTTTGTGCAGTTCCATCGGCGATTTCTGAGGTCGTCGGGACTGATGAGGAAATTCAGGGTGCCACAATCGTGAAATATCAGATTCCACCGGTCGTTACCATCTATCTGCAACAGCGACAGCATGTCGGGCATATTCTGTGCCACCTCGTCGATGTAGGGTTTCCCCAACAACTTCAATCCGTCGTCATATGCATTGCCCTTTGAAAAGACTACAGTCTCGGCAGGCATCGTTGCCGGGGTGCCGTCGGGATAACTGACATGATGAGTATGCAGGTCGTCACATGTCGGTGAGTACAACACACGGAAATAATCCTGTTGCCATTCACCCATACCCGGATAGGCAGGAGTTTCAATGTCGCCTAAGAAATAGTCGAGGGCTGCAAAGAAGTAGAGCATACCCTCATGTGGTAGTAAATTGTCCGAATCCATCGGGCAAATCTCCTCACAACGAATCTGACAGATGAAGGTCAGAGGGTCGTCAAACCGCTCACCACCTTCATCGGTTACCTCCACACTGGGCCAGTCGAGTGTTTCAGGCATATCGGGTTCTCCCCACCATTTGCTCTGACCGGTCAGCGGACTGTCTGCAGTATGTGTCTCAATCTTTATCATTATGCAGTAATAAATTCTTTACATCCCCGTTGGGGTATTTCATGCAGGAACTGACTGAGGGTATATAGATGAGGTTGCCGTTATCATCCTTGAGTCGGCTGCCGCCATGTTGACTGACGATGTAGTCACCATAGCTGTCATGCAGCACGATGGTGAGGCGCATACAGTCATCACCTTCCGATTCGTCAATGTCGTATTCGATGACCTCATTTGGAAAGTCTAACTGCACCTTACCATCATGCCAGTGTTGGGCAATGTAGAGATTGCAATACCTATCAGGCATATCCAACACCACACCGCAACGTATGCCGCCAGAGAACATGGCAATGCAGTAGTTGAAACCGGTGGAAGTGCAGATGCGGTAGAGCCCTGTGAGCAGAAAACTATCAAATTTGCTGTCGGTTTCTATCCAAGCATGCTCAATGTAGTCGCCATTGGCAAAGGTATAGCGTCCTTCGGCTGTGTAGGCGGGATTTTTGCTGCTGGCTGTGAACAGGTGGAAGCAACCCTTGAAGTAGTCACCATTGGGAAGCCACACCTCACCCTCACCGATGGGGTCGTTCAATTCCCGGCTTTTGACTCTCGACTCGATACTCTTGTCCCCCGACTGTATGAAGAGTGGTTTGTCGATGGCATACTTGACATTTGTGACCATGTCCTGGCAGACACCCATCTGTCCGCCAAAGCCGCTGTATCCTACCGTCTGCTCCTTACCTGGCGTGAGGCGGAAGGTCTTGCCGGAGTATTCCAGTTCGAGGAGTGTTATATCGTATTGTCGCACGATGCTGTCGGGAAGTCCAGGCAAAGGTTTGCCGACTTCGATTGTATTCAAATCAACTTCAACCGTTTCTTTCAGACTTCTATTTACAATGGCACCGCGGTCACTGTGTTCTTCATAACGACTGATAATGATTGTTGCTTCCATATTTGTTTAATTCATTAGTTAATCGAACATCACGCGAGGGTTCAGTTCTGCGGGTGAATGCCACACTATACCGCGCTCGGCAAGCACGGCTCGCAGTGTCGGCCAATGGGCGTGGCAGAAGCCCATGCCTCGTGGTATGTCTTTGAGTCTTCGGTCTGCCTCTTTCTCTGCCTCATAGTAGTTCACTTCCCATTCCGGTGTTCGTTCTATAGGGTCTGCCTTCAAGTGGCGGTCATATTTCTCACGGAAAGCATCGGCACTAAGATGTTCTGTGTCGATATAATCCGACAGACGCTTAATATCCGAGGCTACCTCTTCCTCTGTGGGATAGCGTTCGGGGTCGTGTTCCTCAGAAGCCTTAACCAATTGCAGTTTGTAGTTCAGGATGCTCAGCACCAGTCGCGGCACATCGTATTCAGGCAGTTGCGCGATGATGGCCTCACATGCCAGTGCCTTACCCATCGGTGTCTCCTCAGGGTCGTCGATGTCCTTTACCAACTGCACAGACTCCTGAGCAAGCGGAATGTTCTTCCACATCCCCATCTCCTCTGAATTCTCGCGCATATGCTCCACGTTCTCTATCAGACGTTTTATTCTCTCTTTGTTTGTCATAGCGGTATTTAGTTGGGTTTACATACAAACGACTTCCAGCAGGTCCTCGATGGTATAGTCGTAATCCTCGTCGTAGATGGTGGCAGTAGCACGCCGCACGTCTTCGTATTTCTGGGTTTCGCCACGGCGTATAGTAGCCTCGACGGGATTGCCGTCTTTGGTGAAAGTTCCCTTCACCTCGAAAGTGACACTGTCGGCAGTCACAGCCAAAATCCCGATGCCAGCGTCGGTCATATCGAATTTATAGTCGCGCCACAGTGTGGCAGCCTCTTCATAAAGCATCATACCCTCCTCTGCAAATAGCAGGAAACATCCGCTTTTATTATAGTCGAATCCACTGTGTTTCTCGGTGACAATCAGCATTGGATTCTTCATCGAGGGGTCTGGCACATAGCTTTCAGGAATGAACCTGTCGTCTTCCCAGTCTCCCTCATATCTGAGTCCGTTCTTGAAGGTATAGACACCATGTCCGTGCTTCGAGCAGTTTGCTTTAAATCCGCCCTCGAAGCGGTCGCCGTTGGCATATTCCCACACACCGTTTCCAACAGTATTGTCATCCTCAAACTCTCCCTCGAAACGATCCTGACCGTTTACGAAATAGCCGTCGAAGCTGTCTTTCACCACAACACCATGTCCGTGACGCTTACCTTCGCGGAAGCCGCCAGTATATGTTTCAGAGACAGAAGCGAGATGCACACCCCTCTCGTCACTTGTCGTGCTGACACCCTGTCCGTGCTCTTTGTCGTCGAGCCATTCGCCTCTGTAGTCGTATCTATGGGATGCTCCGCCTCCCTTGCTGAACTGGTAGTAATGTCCCTTTCCACAACGCTTGCCATGTTTCCACCGTCCCCTGTATTCGCCATAGTAGCCGTTGAGGTTGTAGTCCATACGACCCTTGCCATGCGGCAGGCTGTCAGCATCTACTTCTCCCTCATAAACGTCTCCATTCTTAAAGGTGATTGTTTTTTTCATATTGTCAGTCTTGGTCTAAAACCAGTTTGAGTGTCAAATAGAACTTGGTGTAGTTCATACCTCGCTCACCGAAGTGGTAGTACCAGTGCTCTGTGTCTATGGTATCTTCCATAATGCCATGCTGAAAGGTCAGCGAGTGCTCATCGAAAGCCTTCACCACGATGGGGGCGTAGAGTTCGCCCCACTCTCCGCTCATCGGCAGTCTCGCAATTGACAACTCTTCGCCTGCCTTTACGGGGAACTCCGGATTAGGATTTTCCTCCGTCGGACGGTCAAACAAAATGCGGTGGCATTCTGAATGGAAATCAGCACTCCAATCTACTTCCAGCGCGATCTGATTCCATACTTTATTCTCTGTTTCTTTCTTTGCGTTTTCCATATTTATAGGTTATTAAATTATTTAGTTATTACTTTAATTCCGATATTTATTTCCTGTTTTTTTGCAGTGGCACAAAAGTACAAAAAAGAAATTCTGTACAGGAGCTCTCCCATATAGGAATCATATAGTTTTTTACGCAATAAACCAATTATTTTACGTTTTGACACAAAGCCGTCGCCTATTCAACTTTATTTTAGGGCAACTTTCAAATTTGCAATTTAAAAGTTTATAAGTAAATTTGCATCGACTTTAAAAGCAAAGTATCAATTACTACAATTGCTATTACTGATTAGTAAGCTCTGTATTAGTTTTCAGACTGAACAAATACCGGTATTCAACCGGTACTTAACCGGTACTTAACCGGTACTTAATAGGAGATACTTAGGAGGGGCATAGGAGATACATAGGAGGAACTCCCTACCTACTCCCATACAACTCCGAAGAAAGAATAAACAAAACCTTAGTATACATATGGCAAAAGTAACAGGAACACTAGAGAATTTAGACGGACGACTGGATGACAACATAACCATTTACAAACGGAATGGAAAAACATTCACTCGTAAAGCTCATATTAGACAACCACGAAGACTCACTCCCAAGAAATTGCTTTCACAGGAAAGGCAAAGCCATAATAATGCTATATGGAGGGCTCTTAAAGAAACAGAACGAGTTTATATGGAAGGGGGAGACAACGCCCCTTACAATCATTTTATGTCTATCAATACTGTGGCTCCCGTTCCGTTCTTTAAAAAATTAGAATATCATAACGGACGTGCTTTACTCCTGCCCAACACTATAATCAGCGATGGTCCGCTAACACCTATCAACTATAAACTTGGTGATGTGGAAGGAAAACCGGCACTGCTTACCGACCTAGAACCTAAAGATGCAAGAAAGAACGATTTCCTTCTTTATATTCTTCATCAGGAAGTCAGCACTTTCTTTGACAATATCGAAAAACCAACACTTAGAATAACACTCGAAGACATCTATCCTGATGATTTCACAATGATTCCATCAACGCTTCTGTCAGAATATATAAGCAAAAACGGCACACTCGCATTGATCGGAGAAAAGTTTGCAGACCCGATGCTTGGTTTTGCTCTCGTACGAATTCAGAATGGGCATGCTTCACGCCAGCAAGTTGTGACTCTATGCACTTACTACGAACGTTATACAACTGAAGAAGCCATGCAGAACGCAGCAAACTCTTACGGTGGTTTCACACATAAAAACCATTATTTATAAAGTATAACGTAATAGAGGACAGAATTCAAATCGTAAAAATTATACATCATAACGTAAAAAACTACCATTTCATGGAAGTTTTGGCACCCTATGCAAACAGGTATATATTTGCAACTAAAATAATAATGATTACCTTTGCAACAAACAACGCATTTCGTTTCGCGATTTGGACAATTTACTAAACATAACGACATTTCTGATTGGGGGTTCGACAGCATTTTACCTTATCTTTGCTGTTTATATTCTTTTTCATAAACATTCACAACGGACTCGATTCCAATTGGTATTAGGTTCCATTTTGGCGGTGTGGGCTTTGTTCAACATGAAGGATCTCATACTTACCTTCCCAGGTATGTACACCGATAAGGTGCTGAACTGGATTCTGATTATCGACGGATGGTCTGCTATTACCTACACAATATTTATATTTGAGGCGACAATGCAGGGATGGACTACTCCGCGAAAACTTCTCATACTTTCCATTCCTTGGGCTCTATTTACTGCGGCTTACACCATACAGCCTACAGAGGATGTTATCAATGCATACCTTGTGTATCTTTGGTGCTATGCCTGGACAATAGTGATTATTGGCTACATCAAGGTAAGACAATATCAGAAATACATACGAAATACTTATTCTAACATCGAAAATGTTGACCTTTCGTGGATAAGACCTGTTTTCCTGTTTGCGATAGTAAGTCAAATTTCTTGGCTCATCACATCGATTTATGCCAACACACTTGGCGACATCATCTATTATCTGTCTTCTATCGCTATGTGGCTGGTAGTGCTTTACTACAGCTGGGATTTCAATCCGATAGACATGCAGATAGGTGTGCAGCAACCAGCACAAGTACCTACATCACAACCTATCAACGAACAGCTGCTTGAACAATTGATGACAACAGAACAGATTTATCTGAATAAAGACCTGAAGGTAGGTGATCTGGCACGAGCAATGGGAACCAACCGCACTTATATGAGTAGGTACATCAGTTCGGTGTTGGGAATGACTTTCTACGATTATATCAATAAAATGCGCATAGAACACATGAGCATCCCGCTTATGGACAAGCATCCAGAATACACACTTGAACACATAGCAATGGAAAGCGGCTTCGGTTCTATTTCCACTTTCCGACGTGCCTATATAAAATGTACAGGCAAATCACCGAAAGAAAGGACAAGTAAGAGGTTAGGGGTTAGAGGTTAGAGGTTATAGGTTAGAGCCAATAGCCAATAGCCAACATCTAAGCTTTCGCCTTAAATGCCATAGCGTAAAATTTCATCTGCTTTACCATAGCCAGAAGACCGTTGGAACGGGTTGGCGAGAGGTGTTCGGAGAGTCCGATATCTGCGATGAAATGGAGGTCGGCATTAAGAATAGCATCAGGAGTCTGGTCGTCGAGGGTGCGAATAAGTAGGGTTACAAGTCCCTTGACTATGAGGGCATCGCTCTCTGCCTGAAAATGGATGGTTCCCTGCGGAGTAAGGTCTGCCTGCAACCATACACGACTCTGGCAACCATCTATGAGGTTTGATTCTGTTTTGTACTCAGCCGGCAGCGGTTCTTGCTGACTGCCCATATCAATAAGCAACTGATATTTGTCCATCCAGTCATCGAAGTCAGAAAATTCTTCGATTATTTCTTGTTGTCTTTCTTCTATAGTCATAACAATAATATTTACTTTTATTTCAAATTATTGGGACAAAAGTCCCTCAGACTTTTTGTTTTATTGCTTGACGCAATATCTTCCAACAATAATTACAAATAATTACCGATAATTGAACCCCAAAAAATTATTGTCAAATTATTTAAAATTATTGTTCAAAACTCAACGCTACCCGCATGGCTATTTGTCAACTTTCAATTAAACAACACTTCCAGCATGGTTTGTCCGACGGCTTTGAGGGTCGGTTTGAAAATATTGTCTATGTTGTCGTCGATAGTATGCCAAGTGAGAGGGAAGGTGCCCTGTTCTTCATCAATTCCGATGATGTCAATACAAGGAATGCCACTTCGGCATACTGGTACATGATCGTCGGTCATCTCAGCACCTTCTGCATCGATGAAGTATTTGCCATAACCAGCTTTGCGAGCTATCTGCCATACTCGGTTGACTACCGTTGGAGCATACTGCATAGAGACGACTTCGCGGTAGAATACCGTGTTGGCAGAACCGACCATATCGAGGTTGATGCCATAAAGGGGAGCATAATCGTCGGTATGTCGATGCTTTGCCCAGTATTGGGAACCCAAGCACCAAGTGGAGGCACTGAAGCGCCCGTGTGTGCCTGCATCTTCTGCATCCCAACAGATGAAGTCGATGCCAATGGCTGGGGCTGCAATAGTGTCGCAGAGGGCTGCAATCTGAAGCTGACGAGCCAGTTCGAGCATCACAGCAATGCCGCTACCGCCGTCGTTGGCTCCGTCAATAGGTGTCTGGTGTTTTGATTCATCATCGTCGTTATCAGCCCAAGGACGACTATCCCAATGACCCGAGATGAAGATGCGCTTCTTTGCATCAGGATAGTAACTGGCGATGATGTTTCGCATACGAATCTTAGTGCCATCGTGAAGGCGTTCATCGGCATACTGACTCTGCACGGCGAGTCCGAAACGTTTGAAGGTAGCTGCTATCCAATCGCCACACAACTGATGTGCCTGGCTGTTCATGGTGCGAGGACCAAAACTGCATTGCTTAGCCACATAGTTGTAGGCACTATCCTCGGAAAAGGTCAATGGGGCTGGAGTGTAGTCCACTTCTGTAGTCACAGCAACTGGTTTCGGTTTGCCTGTACAAGCCAGCAACACAATTGCCATAACTACTATGCAGACTCTACTTATCGTCTTAAATCCTGTCATTTATCCTTCTATTTTCTCGATAAAATCGCGCAATTGTTTTTCTTCGACATCACCCATTGCATATTCCTTTTCAGCATCGGCACGGATGAGTGAGAGCCACTCGCTATGAGCTTCTTCTGCTTCGCGCAACCAATAGTCCTGGTCGATAAATCCGCCTTCGCTCTCCTGTTTCATGATGTGCTGGGCATAAGCAGCTGCATTGACCTTATAATCAGAATTTATCGAGGAGAGAATGCCTTCCAGTTCGGCAACTGATGTAATGCTGCCAGAACGCACATCCTGCACTACGCGATCTATTTCTGCCTTTGGAGCAAGCATACCACAGAGGTCGAGCCATGTTCCACCCTGAGAATCGGCACCATCTGTGTCACTAGTGGTCAGGAAATACTCATAAAGGAAGAGGCGAAGAGCCATATCGTAGTAGTGGAGACCCTTCTCAAGTGCGTCGTGACGGATGACACAACCTTTGTATTTGTACTCTGCTGCATCCATTCCGTACTTTGCCTGCAATTGCTTGAGCACTTCCTTACCCTCAAGCACACTCTGAATGACATATGGGTTAGGGAATGAGCAGTTGACGAGGTCGCGACGATTTTCCACAGGACGCAAGTCGCGCTTCTGCCACTTGCCTACATCGCGCCAAGTTCCTACTGTGCGCAGGTTAATACCCGGAATGAGATGGGTGGTAAGTCCTTCGGCAATGATATAACTGAATGGCAACTGGCGGGTGTTAGGATGAGTCTGCACCTTACCCATTACCATTGAGAAGACTCCGAAGGTAGCAGGCCAGAGGATATGACAACCACTGGCTGTCTTAGTGCCTCGAGCGAGGGTTCCCCAGTGGATTGGTCCCATCTTATATGCGTGGTTCGACTGGTTGGTGTTAGAACCGGCATTGTAGAACGAGAAGGCTCCACCGATAAGGAGGGTTGATTTGTGGTGACTGGCTGAGAAAGGACCACAGAAAGCTGCACACGACTCACCATTATCCATATAACTATTTGCAAAAAACACAGAAGCTTCGCTGCTGAATCCCTTGCCTATGTGTACCTGTTCGCCTACAAAACTCTCAAACACCTTAGCGCCATCGGTTACAGTAGCTCCAGGAGCTACAACACTCTTCTCCATAATCACATCGGAACCAACGAAGGTGCTTATGTCATCTGTACTCTCGATGGTAGATTCGTAGATGCGGGTTGCACCACGAATTTCAGCACTATCACCAATATATGTATTCACGATTTCCTTCACACCCACTACCCTACAGTTATTGCCGATAGACGGTTGCCAATCTTCAGTTTTCACACTGTTCTGCGCAAGTGTTCTCACCTCTGGGAAATTAATCATAAGCCAAGCCATCTGACTGGTCAATCCCGGGTAGAGCACGATATTTCCGTCACCAGCTTCGTTGAGCACGGAGATTGTCTCACCAGCACCACAGGTAGTACTGCCCTGCGACATGATAATTCCGCAATCAGAGATATAACAGCGGTTGCCTATCTTGTAGTCGGAGATATATCCGCGTATGTTTTCGATTATACACTCGTCACCAATAGTGACATTTCTGAGGGTTACGTTTCGAAGGCAACTGCGTCGCCAAAAGCCATCTTCTACTTCCATGGAGCCATTGAGGGAACCAAGTTCTACATGACCATAGAAGGATACATCTCGTACGGAAGAAGTAGTGAAGTCTTCGTCAACCAGAATTTCTGCCCAGTCTTCTGCCGAGCAACCCTGTTCTTCGAGGATTGCAATCTCGTTTACGGATAGTTCACGCATATTGATTATGAATGGTTATTGGTTATTGGTTATCGAGTTTTTCGTCTTTCGTCCTTCGTTTTTCGTCCTTCGTTACCTCCCCTGGACTATTCGCTTTATGCCGTTGAGTTTGTTCAGGGCTTCTAGCGGAGTTAAAGAATTTATGTCGAGTTCGAGGATTTCATCACGGATCTGACTCAGTACCGGGTCGTCTAACTGGAAGATACTCAGTTGTTGAGCACCACCCGACACGAGGACTTCTGTCTGTGGACGTGAGATGCCGTCGCCAGAGTTGTTTGCCTCCAGTTCGCGCATCACCTGTTCTGCACGCTGTACTATGGAATGAGGCATACCAGCAATCTTGGCTACATGAATACCGAAGGAGTGTTCTGAACCACCCGGTACCAGTTTTCGAAGGAAGATAACCTTGCCATCTGCTTCCTTTACCGACACATTGAAATTCTTGACCCTGCTGAGCGACTTCTCCATCTCGTTGAGTTCGTGGTAGTGGGTAGCAAAAAGGGTGCGGGCTTTCGCCTTCGTATTCTGATGCAAGTACTCCACAATAGCCCAGGCTATGCTGATTCCATCGTAGGTAGAGGTTCCTCGTCCCAGTTCGTCGAAGAGCACCAGTGAACGTTCACTTACATTATTCAGAATGCTTGCAGCCTCAGTCATCTCAACCATAAATGTGGATTCGCCCAACGATATATTGTCGGATGCTCCCACACGGGTAAATATCTTATCTGCAAGACCGATTCGAGCTGAGTCGGCAGGTACGAAAGAACCTATCTGTGCCATGATGGTAATGAGGGCAGTCTGTCGCAGCAGTGCTGACTTACCAGCCATATTAGGACCGGTTATAATGACTATCTGCTGGTGTTCATTGTCCAGATATACGTCATTGGCTATGTATGGTTCGCCAACAGGCAACTGTCGTTCTATCACAGGGTGGCGACCTTGTTTTATGTCAGTGACTATGCTGTCATCCACGACGGGACGATTGTATTTGTATTCTTTTGCAACAAGAGCAAATGAAAGCAGCACATCGAGTTGTGCGATGAGCGCAGCATTCGACTGCAGTTGTGCTATGTAATCCTGAGTCTGCGACACCAATTCATCGAAGAGTTTGCTCTCCAACGACAGGATTTTCTCCTCTGCACCAAGAATTTTCTCTTCGTATTCTTTCAGTTCCTGAGTGATATATCGTTCCGCTTGAGCGAGTGTCTGCTTACGAATCCAATCAGCCGGCACCTTATCCTTGTATGTGTTGCGCACTTCGATATAGTAGCCAAACACGTTGTTGAAACCAATCTTCAGACTCTGTATTCCTGTCTGTTCTGCTTCACGCTGCTGAATCTGCAAAAGGTAATCCTTGCCTGAGTAAGCAATGCGACGCAATTCGTCGAGTTCTTCGTTTACTCCTTCAGCTATCACCCCACCCTTATTCACTGCTATAGGCGGATTGAGGGTAATCCAAGCAGCTATCTTGTCCTTCAAACTTGCACAAGGATCGAGGTGTTGTCCCATATTCTGCAGAGCCTCACTCTCACTACCCATGCACAATTGTTTGATAGGAGCTATGGCTTCAAGGGCAAACCTGAGTTGCAACAACTCTCGAGGGTTGACTCTACAAAGAGCTACCTTCGAAGCAATGCGTTCCAAGTCACCTATCTTATGCAGTAAATCTTCGATTTCATCGCGCAGTTCAGGTTCGCGGAAGAAATACTCAACTACATTCTGTCGCTGCTGAATAGCCTGTACATCCTTCAGGGGGAAGAGCATCCAACGGCGCAACAGGCGACCTCCCATAGGACTCACCGTGCGGTCAAGCACATCGAGAAGACACTTACCGTCTTCGTTCATCGGAGCTACTATCTCAAGACTGCGAATGGTAAAACGGTCCATGCGAACATATTTCTCCTGCTCTACACGAGCTATAGAACGCACATGACCTATGTTTGTATGCTGAGTCTGTTCCAAATAATAAAGAATAGCACCTGCGGCTATCTGTCCGTTTTTCAGGTGTTCCACACCAAAGCCCTTCAGGTTCTTCACCCCAAAGTGCTTTAGGAGTTTACGACGAGCTGAGTCATCAGTGAAAATCCAGTCGTCGAGTTCGTAGGTATAGTATTTCGTACCGAAGTTTCCCTCAAAAGCATGTTTCTTGCCACGTTCGTAGAGCACTTCCTTCGGGGCGAAGTTGGTAAGCAGTTTGTCGATATAATCACCCGTACCCTCAGCAGTCAGAAACTCACCAGTAGATACATCGAGAAAGGCAACGCCACAGGTTCCCTTGCCAAAATGTAGGGCAGCCAGGAAGTTATTTTCCTTTGTGTTCAACACATTATCGTTGAGTGCCACACCAGGGGTTACCAATTCGGTAATTCCACGTTTTACGAGTTTCTTTGCCAGTTTTGGGTCTTCCAACTGATCGCAAATAGCAACACGCTTACCGGCACGAATCAGTTTCGGAAGGTATGTGTCGAGTGCATGGTAAGGAAAACCTGCCATAGCTATGCTGTCAGCACCACTTCCACCGTTGTTTCTCTTCGTAAGAGTGATACCCAGAATTTCCGAAGCAATAACTGCGTCATCGCTGTATGTCTCGTAGAAGTCGCCACATCGGAACAAAAGCAGTGCATCGGGGTGCTGCGCCTTGAAATCGAAGAATTGGCGCATCATCGGGGTTATTTCCTCTTTCTTGCCCATCGTTTATCTGTTTACCATGTACTTTTTAAATCTTGTATTAGTTTCCTGCTGCCTGCTGAACCTGTTGCATTACACGTAAGAAGTTGCCGCCCCACAGCATCTGAATCTCTTCATTTGTATATCTTTCGCGGAGCAGACGACGAGTAAAATTGATGAGTTCGCTTGCAGAAGCAATACCCTTCACTCCTCCATCACCGTCGAAATCGGTTCCGATGCCTACATGTTCCACACCCATAATCTTTACCATATGGTTCAGATGGGCTATGGCATCGATGATGCTTGCTTCACCCTCAGACTTAAGGAATCCGTGGTAGAAAGTTACTTGTGCCACTCCACCCTTCTGTGCCAGTGCTCTCATCTGGTCGTCGGTCAGATTGCGAGGATGGTCGCAGAGCACCTTAGCTGAGGAGTGACTGCACACAATTGGTTGAGCGGATATATCGAGTGCATCGTAGAATGATTTCTCACCACCATGACTCAGGTCAACCATCATGCCAACACGGTTCATCTCTCGAATCACATCAGCTCCGAACTGACTCACACCACCGTGTTCGTTATTTCCCTTTGCAGAGTCGCATATGTCATTGTCGCCATTATGACAGAGGGTCATATAAACCACTCCGCGATTACGGAATGCTTCTACGTTCTTTATATCTTTTCCGATAGCATAACCGTTCTCGATTCCTAACATAATGCCGTGTCTGCCCTCCAACTTCAATCGTCGCAGGTCGTCAGGACAACGAGCTATAGCTACTCTGTCGGCACAGCGGGCAGCCATATTCTCCATCTTAGAGAGAATATCGTTTGCTTTTGCAGTTGCAGCCTTTAATCCTTCCTCATCACGGGCACCCTGAGCCAAATAAGCTACCATAATAGTGCCGTCGAGGTGTCCTTCGTCCATTTTCTGTAAATCAACAAGCAGGTCGGGATTTCTGCGGCTGAATGCCTCTGCCCAGTCAACCTGTTGCGGAGCGAGAATCATAGGACTATCGCAATGGCTGTCGAGTGTAACTATCTTCGTATGCAGTTCGCGGGCAGCCTTGAATTCCTGTGCCTCACCTATAAGCCAATGGAATATAGGCATCATTTCATCGCTATCTCTCAAAACGAAGGTCTCCGGATGCCACTGGACACCAAGTATGCTTTTGTATTCGTTGCTTTCTATAGCTTCGATGATTCCGTCGGGTGAAATGGCAGAGAGTCTCAGACAAGGAGCTATGTCCTTGCACGCCTGATGATGAAAACTGTTCACCTGCAGAGTATCCCTACCAAATAGTTTATGAAGCAGAGTTCCATTTTCAACTTTCACTGTGTGAGACGGAAAACGGCGGTCTTCATCCTGACTGTGTTTCACCCACACTCCACCTTCTTTCTGACTGTGTATATCCTGATAAAGAGTACCACCCAGTGCAGCATTAATCATCTGTATGCCTTTGCAGATACCCAACATAGGAATCTGACGATCGTACGCCATACGAACCAGTTTCAGTTCCTGCAAATCGCGTTCAGGAGTGATGCTATGCAGTTGTACAACAGGTTCCTCGCCAAAGAGTAAAGGATTGGGGTCGCCCCCACCCGAGAACACGATTCCATCGATGTTGTCAAGTACTCCTGTAAGGTCGGAACAGTCATCACCCTCTTCTACATATCGTGGAGGGATAATTACGGGTATTCCTCCTGCCTTCAACACCGACTGGTAATATCCCTCAGCAAGGGTACAGGTCTGGTCGGCATAGTTGCCCGTAATACCTATAACTGGTCGTTTCATAGTTAATGTGAAATGTGAAAAGTTATTTTTTCAGTACGACATTTATCATCTTGCCAGGCACTACGATTACCTTAACCACTTGGAAACCTTCCATCCATTTCTCACTCTGTGGGTTTGCCAATGCAGCCTTCTCAGCATCTGCAGCTGATACTCCGGCAGGGAATTCCATTGGGAAACGAGCCTTGCCATTGAATGCAACCATCATCTTAACCGAGTCTTCCTTCAGGAAATCATCGTTGAATTCAGGCCATTTGGCATCACATACACTGGTGTTGTGACCAAGCAACTGCCACAATTCTTCTGCCAAGTGAGGACAGAACGGAGTTATCAGAACAGCCATAGTTTCTTTAACCTCACGACTCTTAGAACCAATCTTTGTCATTTCGTTCAGACAAACCATAAAGGCCGCGACAGAAGTGTTATAAGAGAACTGTTCAATGTCTTGAGTTACCTTTTTTATCAGAGTATGCAAAGCCTTACGTTCTTCTTTTGTTGCCGGTTCGTCAGAAACCTGCACACCTTCATCCTTCACGAAGAAGTTCCAAAGTTTCTTAAGGAATCGGTGACAACCATCTATACCGTTTGTGTCCCATGGTTTACTTTGTTCTACAGGACCAAGGAACATCTCATAAAGGCGCAAGGTGTCGGCACCGAATTTCTCTACAATCATATCCGGGTTCACCACATTGAACATAGACTTAGACATCTTCTCTACTGCCCATCCGCAGACATATTTGCCTTCGTCGTTCAACACAAACTGAGCATCATTGTATTCAGGACGCCACTGTTTGAATGCCTCCACATCAAGGATGTCGGCACTTACTATGTTCACATCAACGTGGATTGGAGTTACGTCGTAACCGTCTTTCTTGTCAAAACTTACAAATGTATTGGTGTCTTTGATTCGATAAACGAAGTTACTTCTTCCCTGAATCATACCCTGGTTAATCAGTTTTTGGAACGGTTCTTCCTTAACACTTACACCAAGGTCGAAGAGGAATTTATTCCAGAAACGAGAATAGATGAGGTGACCTGTTGCGTGTTCTGTACCACCTACATAAAGATCAACACTCTGCCAGTACTCAGCTGCTTCCTTAGAGAGAAGAGCCTTGTCGTTGTGCGGATCCATATAACGCAAGTAGTAAGCTGAACTACCTGCAAATCCAGGCATTGTATAAAGTTCGATTGGGAACACTGTCTTGTTGTCAATCTTTGTGTTCTCCACAATCTTTCTATTCTTTTCATCCCATGCCCAAACGGTTGCATTGCCAAGTGGTGGTTCTCCTGTTTCTGTAGGCAAGAATTTCTCAACCTCCGGCAGTTCTATTGGCAAGCACTCCTCTGGAATCATTGTTGGCACACCATTCTTGTAATAAACTGGGAATGGTTCACCCCAATAGCGCTGACGACTGAAGATAGCATCGCGAAGACGATAATTAACCTTCACACGACCTAATCCATGTTCTTTCACATACACTTTTGTTGCAGCAATGGCTTCCTTGACTGTCATACCGTTCAGACTGAAGTCGATGTATGGGGTCACGTCTTTGCGAGGTGAATTGGTTACTATACCTTCTTTGGCATCATAACTTTCTTCGCTTACATCAGCACCCTCTATCAACGGAATGATTGGCAGATTGAAGTGTTTTGCAAAGGCATAGTCACGACTATCATGAGCAGGCACAGCCATGATAGCACCTGTTCCATAACCGGCAAGCACATATTCTGACACCCAAATAGGGTTTTTTTCTCCTGTAAACGGATTGATAGCATAGGAACCTGTAAATACACCTGTTACTTTATGGTCTATCATACGTTCACGTTCTGTTCTGCCCTTCACATACTTCACATATTCCTCTACCGCTGACTTCTGTTCTGCTGTAGTTACTTTGTCAACAAGTTCACTTTCAGGTGCAAGAACCATAAATGTAACACCGAACATAGTATCAGCACGGGTTGTGAAGATTGTGAAACTCTCGTCTGAATCGGCAATTTTGAATTCCACTTCGGTACCTTCACTGCGACCTATCCAGTTTTTCTGTGTTTCCTTGATGGAATCGCTCCACTGAATGGTATCGAGTCCATCGAGCAAACGCTGAGCATAAGCACTTACACGCAGACACCACTGACGCATCTTTTTCTGTTCAACAGGATAACCACCACGCACACTCACACCATCAACTACCTCATCGTTTGCAAGCACTGTTCCAAGTCCTGCACACCAGTTTACCATCGTCTCACCCATAAAGGCAATACGATAGTTCATGAGTACATCAGACTTCTTCTTCTCATCCCATGACTTCCATTCTTCAGCAGTAAAACAAAGGTCTTCCGTCTGTGCCACGTCAATATCTTTGCTGCCTTCTTTTTCGAAATGCTGTATCAGTTGTTCGATGGGCTGAGCCTTCTGCAGTTTGTTGTCAAAATATGAAGCAAACATCTTCTGGAATGCCCACTGAGTCCAATGGTAGTAAGCAGGGTCGCAAGTGCGCACTTCCCTATCCCAGTCAAAACAGAATCCTATCTTATCCAGCTGTTCGCGGTAGCGGTTTATGTTTGCTACTGTAGTCACCTCTGGATGCTGACCTGTTTGTATGGCATACTGTTCAGCAGGAAGTCCATAGGCATCATAACCCATAGGATTAAGAACGTTATAACCCTGCAAACGTTTTGCGCGGGCATATATGTCACTTGCAATATATCCAAGCGGATGACCTACATGAAGACCTGCACCACTTGGATATGGGAACATATTCAAAACATAAAATTTCTTCTTGCTTGCATCCTCAGTGGTCTTATAGGTCTTATTTTCAACCCATTTCTTCTGCCACTTTTGCTCAATTTCTCTAAAATTATATTCCATCGTTTCTAAGTTATTGTAAATTTGACGCGAAGGTAAGTATTTTTTGCGAAAAAAACACAAAGAAACGACAAACAAATGCTTTGTTTACAAAGCAGAAACTATCAACTGTCAACTATCAACTGTCAACTATCAAAACATTTGAGCCACGCGCTTCACTCCTGCCACAAGTACATCCACTTCGTCTTTCGTGTTGTACAAACCGAACGAAGCACGAACAGTACCTGTAATACCAAGACGATTCATCAAAGGTTCCGCACAGTGATGACCTGTTCTCACAGCAATACCAAGACGGTCAAGCAATGTACCCATATCCAGATGATGTATATTGCCTACAAGAAAACTAATAACTGCATCACGCCCTTCCACAGGACCGAATATACGCATGCCTTCAATCTCCTGGAGCTTTGCAATAGCATAAGTAGTCAGTTCCTGTTCATGCTTAAAAATATTATCCATTCCCAACTTGCTCACATAATCAAGAGCCGCTGCCAGAGCATGAGAAGCCACGTAATCAGGAGTACCTGCTTCAAATTTATATGGGAGGTCATTATATGTCGTTTTCTCGAAGGTAACCTTTTGAATCATTTCTCCACCACCTTGATACGGAGGCAGTTTCTCCATTAGCTGTTCCTTTCCGTAAAGCACACCAATACCAGTAGGCGCATAGATTTTATGTCCGGAAAAGGCGAAGAAATCACAATCCACATCCTGCACATCAATAGCAAAGTGAGGAGTTGACTGTGCTCCGTCAATAAGGACTAAACTTCCGTTGGAATGGGCAATTTTTACAATTTCTTTTACAGGATTAATTGTACCTAACACATTGCTCACATGAGTGCAACAAACGAGTCGTGTCTTTTCGTTCAACATCTGGCGATATGCATCCATACACAAACGCCCGTCGTCAGTAATAGGAATCACTTTTAATTTAGCGCCTTTCCTCTCACACATCATCTGCCAAGGTACTATATTGCTATGGTGTTCCATCTCCGTCACAACAATTTCGTCACCCTCATGCACAAAAGCTTCACCAAAACAAAATGCTAATAAGTTGATACTCTCAGTAGTACCACGAGTAAACACAATCTCCGATGTACTTTGGGCATTGATAAACTGACGAACTCTTTCGCGACTCTGCTCATGCAAATCGGTAGCCTGCTGCGACAAAAAGTGCACACCGCGATGCACATTGGCATTCACGTTGTAGTATTCATCTACCATAGCGTCAACCACCTGACGAGGCTTCTGAGTCGTTGCCCCGTTGTCCAAATACACCAATGGTTTCTTGTACACTTCCCTCCCTAATATCGGGAAATCCTGTCTTATTGCAGCTATATCGTACATACATCCTTAGTTTTATGCTGCAAAGGTACTACATTTTTTATGATATCAAATCATCAGTAGTTACTTTTTGGCAGGTTGAAATATCACTACTAAAAGGCGAAACAAAAAAAATAGCAGGATTAATTAGAAAAAACGATAAAAAAAACATTGAAATAAAATTTCAGTTTATTACCTTTGCATTTTCACAACCAGAATTCAGTAATCTAATAACATTGCATAACTATAAAAATAACTAACCATGAGTAAGATTAAAACTATCGGTGTTCTAACATCTGGAGGCGATGCTCCTGGCATGAATGCAGCTATACGAGCCGTCACACGTTCTGGTATTTGCAACGGCTTTACCGTCAAGGGTATTTACCGCGGTTACGAAGGACTCATCAATGGTGAAGTAAAAACTTTCACAACTGAAGACGTAAGCGGTATCATAACACGAGGCGGTACCATACTGAAGACTGCGCGTAGCAAAGATTTTATGACACCCGAGGGCAAGAAGAAAGCCTTTGAAGTATGCAAGAAGGAAGAAATCGATGCTCTGATAGTTATCGGCGGCAACGGTTCGCTTACTGGTGCATGGGAATTCGGTACTGAATACGATTTTCCGGTAATTGGCATTCCTTGTACTATCGACAATGATTTGTATGGCACCGATTCAACCATCGGTTATGACACTACGATGAACACCATCATGGAGTGTGTGGACCGCATACGTGACACAGCCAACTCGCACGAACGAATTTTCTTTGTCGAGGTAATGGGTCGAGATGCAGGATTCTTAGCACAAAACTGCGCTATCGCTTGTGGTGCTGAAGCTGCAATCGTACCTGAAGAGACAACCGATGTGGACCAATTGGCAGAATTCATGGCTCGCGGCATACGCAAATCCAAAAAGTCATGTATAGTCATTGTTTCCGAGAGTCCTAAGTGTGGCGCACTTTACTATGCCGACCGCGTAAAGAAGGAATTCCCTAATTTCGATGTACGAGTATCCATTCTTGGGCACTTACAACGCGGTGGAAGTCCTTCCGCTATGGATCGTGTGTTTGCCAGTTGTATGGGCGTAGGAGCTATTAGAGCCATCATGCAGGGTCAACGCAATGTAATGGTAGGCTATCGCAACGACGATGTTGTATATGTACCATTCAGCGAGTGTATCCGTACCGACAAACGTTTTGACAAGCGTCTTATCACGGTGCTCAACGAACTGAGTATTTAATCAAAAAACTAAAACCAAACTTAAATAACTTATGAAAATTAAAGCTGACTATGCAAATGCTCCGCAATGGAGAGTACTGACCGTTAAGGCAACACTTCCAGAGAAACTCAAGTGTCTGGACGAACTGGCTCACAACATGTGGTGGGTATGGAACTTTGAGGCACGAGACCTTTTCCGCGACCTTGATCCAGAAATCTATCACGACGTAAAGCACAACCCGGTGATGCTTCTGGAGCGTCTGAGCTACGCTCGCAAAGAAGAAATCATGAAGGATGAAGTTCTAATGAAGCGTATCAACGATGTATATGCTAAGTTCCGAAAGTATATTGATGTAGAACCAGACAAGAAACGTCCTTCTGTGGCTTACTTCTGTATGGAATACGGCATTCACTCAGCCCTAAAAATATATAGTGGAGGTTTGGGTATGCTTGCCGGCGACTACATAAAAGAAGCAAGTGATAGCAATGTAGATATGTGTGCTATCGGTTTCCTTTATCGCTTCGGATACTTTACTCAGAGTCTTTCAATGGACGGACAACAGATTGCAAACTACGAAAGCCAGAACTTCGGTTCACTACCTATCGAACGCCAACTTGACGAGGACGGCAACCCACTTGTTGTTGATGTTCCTTACAACAATTATCACGTACATGCATACGTATGGCGCGTGAATGTAGGACGTGTAAAGCTCTACTTGCTTGATACCGACAATGAGATGAACTCTGAATTCGACAAACCAATTACTCACTCACTCTACGGTGGCGACTGGGAAAACCGTCTGAAGCAAGAAATCCTGTTAGGTATCGGAGGTATGCTCCTGTTGAAAAAACTTGGTATCAAGAAGGATATATACCACTGTAACGAAGGACATGCTGCTCTCTGTAACCTGCAACGTCTGTGCGATTACATCGAAGAAGGACTTACTTTCAACCAAGCAATGGAATTGGTCCGTGCTTCTTCACTCTATACTGTACATACTCCGGTTCCAGCTGGTCATGACTATTTCGAAGAAGGTCTTTTCGGCAAGTACATGGGCAGTTATCCACAGAAGTTGGGTATCACTTGGGACGAATTCATCGGTATGGGACGTACCAATCCTGACGACCACGGCGAGAAGTTCTGTATGAGTACATTTGCATGCAACACTTGTCAAGAAGTCAATGGCGTGTCTATGCTTCACGGAAAGGTTAGCCAAAAGATGTTTGCAAACATCTGGGCTGGTTACTATCCTGAGGAGAATCACGTTGGATACGTTACTAACGGTGTTCACTTCCCTACATGGTGTGCTGCTGAATGGCGAGCTGTTTACGCTAAGTATTTTGACCCGAAACACATGAGCGACCAATCCAACGAAGAAATTTGGCATGGCATCTACAACTGCCCAGATGAGGAAATATGGGAAGTTCGTAAGGCTCTCAAGAAAAAACTCTTTGAGTATGTTGCAGAACAATACAAGGAAACCTGGCTAAAGAATCAAGGCGACCCATCTCGTGTGGTTAAATTGCTGGAACGCTTCGACCCTAACGCACTTGTTATCGGATTCTGTCGTCGATTTGCAACTTACAAGCGTGCACACTTGCTGTTTACAGATCTTGAACGCCTTAGTCGCATAGTAAACAATCCTAAACGACCAGTTATTTTCCTTTTTGCAGGAAAAGCACACCCTGCTGACGGCGCTGGACAAGGACTTATCAAATACATATATGAAATCTCACAGCGTCCTGAGTTCCAAGGAAGAATTATTTTCGTAGAAGACTATGATTTCCTGTTGGCTCGTCGTCTCGTTTCAGGTGTTGACATCTGGATGAACACACCAACACGTCCACTGGAAGCATCAGGTACATCTGGTGAGAAAGCAGAAATGAATGGTGTTGTCAACCTCAGTGTGAAAGACGGATGGTGGCTCGAAGGTTATCGTGAAGGTGCTGGATGGGCTCTTACCGAAAAGCGCACTTACAAGAATCAAGACAATCAGGACAAACTCGATGCAGCTACTATCTACACTCTGCTTGAAACCGAGATTACTCCTCTATATTATGACAAGGATGAGAATGGTCTTTCAAGAGGATGGATTCAGGTCATCAAGAATTCTATTGCACAGATTGCACCTCACTACACAATGAAGCGCCAGTTGGATGACTATTACAGTAAGTTCTATGAGAAGCAGGCTAAACGTTTCAAGGAAATCTCAAAAGACAACTATCGTCTGGCTAAGGAGATTGCACTTTGGAAGGAAACCGTAGCAGAGCGCTGGGATAGCATCAGTGTAGTTTCTGCAGAATGGGACTTCCCTGCAACAGGTGTAGATGCAGGACAGCAGTACCACTTGAAGTATGTCATCAACGAACAAGGTCTGAACGACGCAGTTGCACTGGAGAAAGTAAATATCGATATCAACAAAGACGGCGAAGAACGCGTTTACTCCGTAGAGCAATTGGAGGTAACAGGTCACGAAGGCAACAACTATACTTTCGAAGCTAACTTGAGCCCTCATCAGTTCGGACAGTACAAGAGTGCAGTTCGTATGTACCCAAAGAACAAGAACCTACCTCACCGTCAGGATTTCTGTTACCTCAAGTGGCTCGAACTACCTGAGATGGCTTAATCAATCCAGAAACATAATTATTAAGTGCCGACTTCCTTTTTTAGGAAATCGGCACTATTTTTAACTTATTTTTATATTTTATTACATTTTAATTTTGTAGTAAGAAGAAGGTTTTGTAACTTCGCGTCGAAATTAGGTGAATTATACCCATTAATGAAACACTTGGTAAATATATTATTAGCAATTCTGCTGGTTATAATGCCCGCTAGAATGTCCGCACAGATTGACAAGGAGTTCAGTCCTTACGGCTTCTTGCAGTTGCAAGCTGGTGGAAATACTACGTTTACCAACGTAAAACAACTGGATATCTTGTCACCTACATTTACTGTCGGAGTAGGCGCGATGGTAATACCTGAACTGGGAGCCCGCGTAAACATGAACGGATGGCAGTCAAAAGGTGGGTTCAAAAGTACGAATCAAAAGTATAAGTATAACTACTTCAATGCAGACGTAGATGTAATCCTGAATGTGTTCAACTTATTTTCCAAGAACTATAACCGTTTGTTCGACGTAAGCCTTGTGGCTGGCGTTGGTATCAATCACGCATGGAATAACGACATATCCAAGATTGATTTAACAAAGGTAACTGAGGACGTAAGCAATGCTTGGGGCAATAACTTACAGAAGGATAAATTTAACGGCACTTCATTCCGCATGGGTGTGATGGGAGACTTCCGTCTCAACCAAAACTGGCAATTGGGTTTGGAGGTTGACATGAATTCACTCCACGACGACTGGAATGCTAAATATAGTAAAAAGAAACGCGACTGGATGCTTACATCACAGGTATCAGTAACTTATCGTTTTGGCAGAAAGAAAAAGAAAACCACAGCAGAACCGGTGGTAGTTCCCACATACGTAGAAAAGAAAATCGAGGAACCTGCAAAACCAATTCCTCCTGTGGTGACAAAGCCGCAGCCAAAACCTGAAGAACCGCTGAACGAAGTAATCGTATATACAATCCGCGAAACTGATGTAAACAAGGAAGAAATAATCCAGAAAATAGCGGATTGGAGCAAGAAACACGAAAACGGAAAAATTCAAATCAGCGGATATGCAGACAAAGGCACTGGTACCCCAAGTGTAAATATGTATTATTCAAAGCAAAGAGCTGAGAAAGTAGCTGCTGCTTTGAAAGCGAAGGGTGTGCCAGAAGGCAAGATGACTGTACACTCGTATGGCGACACTGTTCAACCATTCAAAGAAAACAACCAGAACAGATGTGTCATCGTAATGGGACAATAACCACATTACTTACACAGTCTGCACGCTTCACATTTTTCATATTCACCAAGGAAGCGTTTTTCAATCTTCACATATAATCGATCGCGAAGACTCCGTAATGGTATCTGGTCTATAACACCACCCATGAAGGCGTTTTTCAGAAGCATACGAGCTTCCGCTTCAGGAATGCCACGTTGACGCATATAGAAAAGTGCTGCCTCATCCATTACACCTACAGTGGAACCATGGTTACATTTTACATCATCGGCATAAATCTCAAGCATTGGCTGAGAATACATACGAGCCGTTGGCGATGCACAGAGGTTGGCATTTGTTTCCTGTGAAGTGGTCTTTTGAGCATCCTTATCCACAAGAATCTTTCCTGCAAAAGCACCTACAGAATGTCCGTCAAGCACATATTTATATAATTGATCTGACTGACACTGAGGAGCACAGTGGCGGATGAGCGTGTTATTGTCTATATGCTGAGATTCGCTACCAATAACACAACCATTAAGTGTTAGCTGAGCATTTTCTCCAACAAGATAGGCATCACAAAGGTTACGTGTAAGACCATTAGTCAGAGTGATAGAATTATGACGCACACTACTGTCGCGCTCAGCACGTATATATACATTACTGAAACGAGAACATGATTTATCCGTTTCTTCCACTTCGTACAGATCAAGATGACTATTAGGTTGACAAAAAACCTCCACTACCTGAGTAGTAAGAAAAGAAATATCATCAGGATGCACCCCACCCTTGTCGTTTATGATTACTGTCGCCTGAGCTCCCTGTTCAAGGACAATAAGAAGACGACGATTCAGCATAGTTGATATATTGCCACTAAGATGGTTGTCAATCTGAATAGGAACATCAGAATTTTCATTCTTCGGAACATAAACAAGAATACCATCATGCACAAGAGCTGTATTCAGAGCAGTAATTGAATCTGCTGCATCTGCTATTTTATTATAGTATGGACGTATATCAATTGGCGCTGCTGATATGGAATATATATACTGTGATGGATTGATAGCAGCAGAATTGAGGCTTATACCATAATTGGGAGCAAAAGCAGTTGGCACATCAGTATATTTGTATCGTTCTAACTTTTGAGTTG
This sequence comes from Prevotellaceae bacterium UBA2448, assembly GCA_002342585.1. Taxonomy (GTDB): domain Bacteria; phylum Bacteroidota; class Bacteroidia; order Bacteroidales; family Bacteroidaceae; genus Minthosoma. Next base: position 87,529 of record DDQG01000016.1, on the reverse strand, counting down.
GAAATCCCTGAGCACGAAAAACCTGAAAGGCAGCATCACGAACCGCGTTCATTGGTTCGCAACTTTTCTGCTTAATCAACTGGTTTACTTCGTTATATAATTCTATGTATTGTTGTTCGCTTTTCACAGTTACTGCTGATTTTTTATCCAATCAAATCCTTCTGTTTCAATCTTAAGCGCAAGTTCAGGTCCCTCTGTCATCACGATACGTCCATCTATAAGCACATGAACAAACTGCGGACGTATATAGTCGAGCAATCGCTGATAGTGCGTAATAACAAGTGCTGATGTTTCGTTAGTTCGCAATTTGTTAAAACCTTCAGCTACGATACGCAACGCATCAACATCAAGACCAGAGTCGGTTTCATCCAAGATGCAGAATGTAGGCTCCAACATAGCCATCTGGAATATCTCGTTACGCTTTCGTTCACCACCGGAGAAACCTTCGTTGACAGAACGATTCATCAGTTTCTGGTCGATTTCGACAAGTTTACGTTTCTCACGCATTATCTTAAGGAAATCCGTCGATTTCAACGGCTCTTTTCCTTGTGCCTTCCTACGTGAATTAACAGCAGCACGCATAAAATTAGTCATCGACACACCAGGAATTTCAATAGGAGCCTGAAATGACATAAAGATACCTGCATTAGCACGTTCCTCTGTGTTCATGCTAAGAAGATCCTGACCATTGAATATAATGGAACCTTCAGTCACTTCGTAAGCAGGATTACCCACTATAACATTGCTAAGGGTACTTTTTCCTGCTCCATTAGTTCCCATGATGGCATGAATCTCACCATCAGCAATGGTAAGATCAATTCCTTTCAATATTTCTTTGTCGCCTACACGCGCATGCAGATTCTTTATCTCTAACATATGTATTATGTTTACTATTTACTGTTTTAAGAACACAACTCTCAACTTTCAACTACCCTACCGTCCCTTCGAGGGAAACGCTGAGTAGTTTCTGAGCCTCGACAGCAAATTCCATAGGTAGTTTATTGAGGACATCCTTGGCATAGCCGTTTACTATGAGTCCAACAGCTTCTTCTGTCGAAATACCTCGTTGGTTACAGTAGAAGAGTTGATCTTCATTTATCTTTGAGGTGGTAGCCTCGTGCTCCACAGTGGCAGTATTGTTTTGAACATCCATATACGGGAAGGTATGAGCTCCGCACTGATTACCCAACAACAATGAGTCGCACGATGAGTAATTGCGTGCACCATCAGCATTCTTAGTCACACGAACAAGTCCACGATATGAATTTTGTGAACGTCCAGCACTGATACCTTTCGATATGATGGTAGATTTAGTATTCTTTCCGATATGAATCATCTTGGTACCCGTATCTGCCTCTTGGTGATTATTTGTAACGGCTACAGAGTAGAATTCAGCTTGAGAACCATCACCAGAAAGTACACAAGACGGATATTTCCATGTGATAGCAGAACCTGTCTCGACCTGCGTCCATGAGAGTTTACTATTTACTCCACGCAGATGTCCGCGTTTAGTAACAAGATTGAGCACACCGCCACGACCTTCACTATCGCCAGGATACCAGTTTTGTACTGTTGAGTATTTTACTTCTGCATTGTCCAAAACCACGATTTCAACGATTGCTGCATGCAATTGGTTCTCATCGCGCATAGGAGCTGTACAACCCTCAAGATAACTGACATAAGAACCCTCATCACAGACAATCAAAGTACGTTCAAACTGACCAGTATTCATCGCATTGATACGGAAATAGGTTGACAATTCCATCGGACAACGAGTATTCTTCGGAATATAAACAAAAGAGCCATCACTGAAGACAGCTGAGTTGAGAGCAGCAAAATAATTATCACGATATGGTACAACTGTGCCAAGATACTGACGAACCAACTCAGGATATTCTCTTACCGCTTCTGATATAGAACAGAATATAATTCCCTTCTCAGACAACTTCTCTTTGAAGGTTGTCTTGACGGATACAGAATCCATAACGGCATCAACAGCTGTTCCAGAAAGAGCAAGACGTTCCTCAAGTGGGATACCTAACTTATCGAATGTCTTCATCAGTTCAGGATCTATCTCCTTTTGTTCTCCATCTTTCTTACGAGCCGTAGGGTCAGCATAGTAAGATATTGCCTGATAATCAATTGGAGGCAGAGTGACATGAGCCCATGACGGTTGTTGCTGAGTAATCCAGTAACGATATGCCTCAAGACGGAACTGCAAAAGCCAATCGGGTTCACCTTTCTTCGCGGAGATAAGTCGAACCACGTCTTCATTCAGACCCTTATCTATGATTTCTGTATGTACATCGGTAGTGAATCCATATTCATACTCTTTCTTTACTACCGATTTTACATATTCATTCTTTTCTGCCATTTACTTTTCTCTCTCTTTGCACAAACGCAATATTCAATTACTCTTGTTCGTCCGACAGTTCCTCACCATGATTACCAAATACTGACTTTACCTTTTCACCCACTACTTTATCAATAGCCTTATCAACTACCCCCTTCACTCCTTTCTTTGCTTTTGTTCCATGAGCCACCTCTGTTGAGTCGGCCACTATCAACAAATCAGGAATAACCGGTTGACATGCATGCTTCACATTGTAAAAAAGGTCTTCGCGTTGCTCCAATGCCTGAGGAGCATATCCGAATTTACTCTCTACAAAATCATAAACATTAAACGCGAAACTCAAAAGCAAACCATAGCACACCACTCCGATGAAGGCACCCAATAGACGATTTAGACAACCTAAATGAATAGTAGAACAAAGTTTGGTGAGCAACGTAGCAGCAAAACCAAGCAGCACAGGAACAATAATGACAATAAGCACGAAGGCTGCAATCTGAGCAACTCCCACACTGGCACCGCTCTTCACTGCAAGGAAGTCACCACCTTGTTTATAAAGTGTAGCTGCAAGTATGATGCCAACCAATACTCCGAGCAGATTAGCAATCTGTTTGAAAGCGCCCTGGTAACAGCCAATAGCTGCACCAAGGGCGAGAATGATAATAATCAGTATCGTCATATATAAGTAAGCTGTTAAAACCTATAAAAATCCTCTCAAGACGGAAGACAATTAGGTTTATAACTTAGCCTTTACTTCTACTTCGTTGTATGTCTCGAACGTATCACCCTCACGGATGTCGTTGTAGTTAACAATTGAAATACCGCATTCAAAGTCACGACCGACCTCCTTAACATCATCTTTGAATCGCTTCAGAGCAAGGATTGCGCCAGTATAAACAACGATTCCATCGCGAATAACACGAATCTTGTCGGTACGGTGAATCTTACCTTCAGTAACCCAACAACCTGCTACAGTACCAACCTTAGTAATCTTATATACCTGACGAACTTCTGCCTGACCAGTTACTTCCTCCTTCATAGTAGGAGCAAGCATACCTTCCATTGCATCCTTAATCTCTTCGATGGTATCATAGATAATCGAGTAGAGACGGATATCAACACCTTCCTGTTCTGCCAACTTACGAGCTGCAGCTGACGGACGAACCTGGAAACCAATAATGATAGCATCAGAAGCACTGGCAAGTGTCACATCGCTTTCAGAAATCTGTCCTACAGCCTTATGGATTACATTAACTTGAATCTTTTCAGTTGAGAGTTTGATGAGTGAATCGGACAGAGCCTCGATAGAACCGTCCACGTCACCCTTGACAACAAGATTAAGTTCCTTAAAGTCACCAAGTGCAATACGACGACCCAACTCGTTGAGGTCAACACGTTTCAATGTACGCAAGCCTTGTTCACGTTTCAACTGTTCACGCTTATTACAGATTTCACGTGCCTCCTGCTCTGACTCCATAACGTGGAAAGTATCACCTGCTGTAGGAGCGCCATTAAGACCAAGTATAACGGCTGGTTCTGCAGGCAAAGCCTGTTCTATGCGCTGACCGCGCTCATTGAACATAGCCTTTATCTTTCCATAGTGAGTACCTGCCAACACGATATCGCCCTGATGCAGAGTTCCGTTCTGACACAAGACAGTTGCTACATAACCACGTCCTTTGTCAAGGGTTGATTCGATAATAGAACCAGTAGCCTTACGGTTTGGATTTGCCTTCAAATCGAGCATTTCTGCTTCAAGAAGCACCTTATCCATCAGTTCCTCAACACCGATACCCTTCTTTGCAGATATTTCCTGACTCTGGTATTTACCACCCCAGTCCTCTACAAGCAGGTTCATATTTGCCAACTGCTCTTTTATCTTTTCAGGATTTGCCCCTGGTTTATCAATCTTATTAATAGCGAATACCATAGGAACACCTGCTGCCTGTGCATGAGCAATAGCCTCTTTTGTCTGAGGCATGATAGCATCATCGGCTGCAATGATGATGATGGCGATATCCGTAACCTGTGCACCACGGGCACGCATGGCAGTAAACGCTTCATGACCTGGGGTATCAAGGAAGGTAATTCGTTTTCCATTCTTCAATTTCACATTGTAAGCACCAATATGCTGAGTGATACCTCCGGCTTCTCCTGCAATCACATTTGTATTTCGCACATAGTCGAGGAGTGAAGTCTTACCATGGTCAACGTGACCCATGACAGTAATAATAGGAGCACGTGTCTCAAGGTCTTCTGCTGCATCCTCCTCTTCCTCGATGGCATTACTAACTTCTTCACTTACGTAACTTGTAGTAAAACCAAATTCCTCGGCAACAATATTGATTGTTTCAGCATCGAGTCGCTGGTTGATACTTACCATCATACCAATAGACATACATGTACCTATAACTTTTGTAACAGGTACATCCATCATGGTAGCCAAGTCGCTGACTGTAACGAATTCGGTAAGTTTCAGCACTTTGTTCTCCATGCTTTCCAACTCTTCCTCCTCCGCAATACGTTCACGTACTGCTTCACGCTTCTCCTTACGATACTTCACACCCTTCTTTTCCTGTTTTTGTGTAAGACGTGCGAGAGTATCTTTCACCTGCTTTGCTACCTCCTCGTCACTCAGTTCCTGTGGTTTAATAGCCTTATTCTTCTTTTTCTTCTTACCACCAGCTTGCTGAGGTTGCTGATTGAACTGTCCCGGCTGACCACCCTGCTTCTTAGCTGGCTGACTGCTTGCCTGTTTGCTAGCAGCCTCTACATCAATCTTTTCTTTGCCAATACGGTTACGTTTTTTCTTACCACCGTCCTGTTGAGCAGTTTGTTGCTGACGTTTTTCCTGACGTTCCTTCTTGCGTTCACTTGCACTCTTTCGATCTGGACGAGTCTTAGAATTGATGCTATCAAGGTCGATGAAACCGACTTGTTTGAATTGTACACCACTACCTTCTGGAGCACTCAAGCGGTACACACCATCAGAGTTTGCCTCTAAACGATCAGAAGAAACTTGAGACTCGTTAGCTTTTTTCTGAGCATTCTCAGATTCAGCCTTAGCAGCAGCTTTTGCCTTTGCTTCTTCTTCGGCAGCAGCTTTTGCAGCAGCCTCAGCGGCAGCCTTCTCTTCTTTACGTTTGCGTTCTTCTTCCTTTATATCGTTGATATTGCCAACAATCTTAACTTGAGGCTTACGTTCTTCACGTTCTTTTTCTAAGCGTTCTTTCTCCAAACGAGCCTCTTTTTCTTTGCGCTCACGTTCCTCGCGTTCACGATCCTTACGTTCCTGCTTTTCACGCTCCTCACGCTCCTTTCGTTTCTGGATATCAGCTTTCACTTCGGAATGCAAAGTCTTATCACTACCAAACTCCTTCATTAACAGAGTATGCTGTTCGTCAGTGAGTTTAGCGTTAGGTGTAGCATCCTCAAGGGGCACACCTTTCTTCTGTAGGAATTCAGCAACTGTATTGATTCCTACATTAAGTTCTTTTAATGCTTTATTTAATCTTACTGCCATCTAAGTTGAATCAAAATTTGAATTTATAAATGGAAAAAATGCATTAAGAAGCAGCTACGAACTTAATCTTCAAATTCAGCACGAAGTGTCTTCAACAATTCATCTACTGTAGCTTCTTCGAGGTCTGCTTTCTCAATGAGCATTTCGCGTGGAGCATTGAGAACAGACTTAGCGGTATCAAGACCGATAGCTTTGATAGCATCGATTATCCACTCATCAACCTCATCCTTAAACTCATCCAAATAGATATCCTCTTCAGTTGGCTCGTTGCCATCCAATTCACGGAATACGTCGATTGTATATCCAGTAAGCATGCTGGCAAGTTTTATATTCTGTCCATTCTTACCAATAGCAAGACTCACCTGATCTGGCTGCAGATATACTTCTGCTTTCTTATCTTCTTCGTTCAGCACGATACTAGAAACGTGAGCAGGTGCCAAAGCACGCTGAATAAACAGTTTTGTATTGCTTGTAAAATTGATAACGTCGATATTCTCGTTATGGAGTTCACGAACAATTCCGTGAATACGGCTACCCTTCACACCTACACAGGCACCTACTGGGTCAATACGCTCGTTGTAGCTCTCAACGGCAATCTTAGCACGCTCGCCTGGGATACGAGCAATCTTACGGATAGTAATCAAGCCATCATTGATTTCAGGAACTTCGTTCTCCAACAAACGCTGCAAAAATTCAGGAGCTGTACGACTCAAAATAATCTTAGGATTGTTATTCTGATTGTCAACACGAAGCACAACCGCACGAGCTGGTTCGCGCTTACGGAAGAAGTCGGTAGGAATCTGCTCACTCTTAGGTAAGAGAAGTTCGTTACCCTCATCATCGAGAAGGAGCACCTCACGTTTCCAAATCTGATATACTTCAGCAGTTACTATTTGTCCTACTTTCTCCACATATTTATTATATAGGTTATCGTGCTCAAGATCAAGAATCTTACTAGCCATAGTCTGACGAAGAGTCAAGATTGCACGGCGGCCGAAGTCGTCAAAATGAACTTTTTCTGATACTTCCTCACCAATCTCATAGTCATCGTCAATTTTCTGAGCCTCGCTCAATGAAATCTCTGTGTTTGGATTCTTCACTTCACCATCAGCAACAACAGTACGATTACGGTAGATTTCGAAGTCGCCCTTGTCAGGGTTTACGATTACATCGAAGTTCTCATCCGAACCATACGTTTTCTGTAACACACTACGGAACGAATCCTCCAACACACTTACAAGCGTGGTGCGGTCAATGTTCTTTGTCTCCTTGAAATCCTTGAAAGTGTCAATCAAGTTGACCTGATCTGTTTTCTTTTTAATTGCCATAATTATATTGTATTTATTATTTGAAATCTATTATACTCTTCACCCACTTCACATCGTCATAACTGAAAGTCTTTTCAACATCAACCATGACAGGACGCTTCTTCCCCTCTACCTTTTGTTTTTCAGTAACGACTACGGTGAATCCAGACTCCGATGCCTCTTTCATTTCACCCTCCATCTTCTTACCATCAGAAGTCATCAATTCTACATCATAACCAATAGCATTCTTGTATTGTTGCAAAACCTTGAATGGTTGTCCGATGCCAGCACTGCCGACTTCGAGTTCAAAATCCTCTACATCGCGATCTAAATGCTCTTCGATAAACTTACTCAGTTCACAACAATCTTCAATCCAAACGCCATCCTTGTGGTCTATCTCCACAGTGATTTTGTTTTGGTTATCCACATTAGCCTCAACAAGAAAATATTCTTTTCCTTGAAGCCACTCGTTTGCTAAATCTGTTACTAATTTCTTATCTATCATAGTAAACTATATATAAAACAAAGAGGGGAAACCTCATGGGTCCCCTCAATTCGGGTGACAAAGATAAGACTAATATTTTGAAATAGAAAATAAAAACGGTAAAAAATGCGTTTTTAGTACTTACTTCACCACTTAACAGTATAACGAGGTGTCTGAAACGATTGTTTTTTCAGCTTATGAAACACATACCAAAAAGCAGGCAAGAGGAAAATATTTGCCGCCACCCACGCCGCAGGGTCACCTAAGCAGACACCTAAGAACCCTAATGACGGAACGACAAAAAGACTTACTAAAGCTCGAGCAATGAGTTCACTCACACCACTCCACATCGCCAAACGGGTATATCCGAGTCCTTGCAACGAGTAACGGAAGATAACAAGAGAACCCAAAAACAAATAATTCAGACATGACACATGCATGAACTGCTCGCTGTAATCCAATATTTGAGTAGCACTCCTATAGATAAATAACATAGAGAGGTCTCGTGCATACGGCAGAAGAATAGCCATAGTGAAGAACCAGTAAATCACCATCATCAGGAGAGCATCTTTTATACCGGCAATCACCCTGTCCAGTTTCTTTGCTCCAAGATTCTGACCACAGTAAGTAGCCATAGCCACTCCCAGATTTTCAAATGCACAAATAAAGAACATCTTCAGTCGCATAGCTGCCGTAAAGGCAGTAGCACAAGCAGTACCTAGCGCATTATTTGCAGCCTGAAGCATCATTGAACCAATAGCTGTAATAGAGAACTGCAAACCAAAAGGAATACCGAATCCAAGCAATATCCATAAATCTAAAATATTGTATTCAGACATCTCTCCTTTCAGTATCGGGAAACTGCGTTTCATGTACATAACACAAACAATAATACTGATAGTCTGGGCTACGGCAGTTGCCAATGCAGCACCACCCACTCCCATACCGAATACTATAACAAAGAGAAGGTCGAGCAATATATTTAATATGCTGGCAAGAACAAGAAAATAGAATGGTGTCTTACTATCGCCAAGTGCTCGGATGACACTTGCCAGCAGGTTGTATATCATACTACATGGAATTGTAATAAAAGTTATAAGAAGATATGTGTAAGCATCATCAAATATCTCAAGAGGAGTCTGCATCCATCTGAGGATGTTTCCACAAAGGAGTGAACAAACTACAGCCTGCACAACAGAAATAACCATACCTGCATAATAACTCACACGAACATAACGACGCATCTGCAGATAATCCTCCGCTCCAAAAGCTTGTGCTATCGGAATACCAAAACCACTGGCAGTTCCGTTGCAGAATCCTATAATTAGAAAGAGCACACTACTGCTGGCACCAACTCCTGCCAGCGCATTCATGCCCAGATACTGTCCTACTATAGCAGCATCGACCAAACTATAAAATTGTTGCAATATATTGCCCAACAACAAAGGCCAGGCAAACTGAAGGATCAACCCAAACGGCTGACCCTTTGTCATATCTTTTATCACCTTTTACTTTTGAAAAAGTCGGTCATCAGTTTTCCGCATTCCTCTGCCAGCACACCATCTATTATCGATGTCTTAGGATGCAATGCCCTTGGAGCATAAGTTTGAAACCCACGTTTAGGGTCACTTGCTCCGTACACCACCCTCTGCACCTGACTCCAGCCCATTGCACCAGCACACATAACACAGGGTTCTACCGTCACATACAGCGTACACTTATCAAGATATTTTCCACCGAGATATTCTTCTGCAGCAGTAATTGCCTGCATCTCAGCATGAGCAGTCACATCATGAAGATTTTCCGTCAGGTTATGTCCCTTACCTATGATGCGTCCATCTGCAACGATGACAGCACCAATCGGAACTTCGTCTTTTGCAAGGGCTACACGTGCCTCCTGCAAGGCTTCTTTCATAAAACGTTCATCATCAGTCATACCCGACACCACTTAAATACATTATAAATTATGCATTATGAATTATGTACTAGCCCACTCTATTTATACAGATATCTTCTGATACTACGCTTAGGAGTCTTCTCAAACTCTTCATCTTGAATCTCGATAGCGCTGATAGCAGCAAACTTAGGCAGTTTTTCATTGATACGCTTACGATAATTATCGAGATGACGTTCAATATGTTCGCGAGTAATGTTCTTTGCCTCCATAGTTTTCTCGCTTATATATACGAGAGCTACGAGTTTTTCGCCACGCTGCACTACGACACACTCTTCAAAATTAGTAAGCGTCAGTATCTGGTCTTCTATCTCTTCCGGGTACACATTCTGTCCGTTGGCACCAAGCAGCATAGTCTTTTTTCTACCACGAATGAAGAGATAACCTTCCTCGTCAATAACGCCTAGGTCACCAGTATGCAACCATCCGTCCTCGCCCATGGCTTCTTGGGTTTCTTCTTCATTCTTATAATAACCGAGCATGGTGTTTGTACCACGAGCAAGAATCTCGCCTGGCACCTTATGAGGGTCTTCACTGTCAACACGTATTTCCATATTTGGCAACACACGTCCACAGCTTCCCTTCTTCATTGTCTTGTAATTGTCAAAACAGATAAGTGGAGCGCATTCTGTCATACCATAACCGATACTATATGGGAAATGGATCTTTGCCAGGAAAGCATCAACCTCTTGATTGAGGGCGGCGCCACCAATAACCGCCTGTATAATATTCCCTCCGAAAGCTTTGTAGAGTTTGCGCTTTATTTGCCAGTAAATGAACTGTTTGATTACTGGCACCTTCAACCAAAGGCGGAATGTCTTGGTACGAATCAATGGGAACACCTTGCTTTGAACAATCTTCTCAATTACCAGTGGAACACATACAATCATACGTGGTTTCACCTCTCCAAATGCCTCAAGTACAATCTTAGGACTTGGAATCTTAGTAAGGAAGTGAGCATGACAACCCACACATGTACCATACATATATTCGAATGCGAAACCGTACATATGACTCATTGGAAGCAGAGGCAACAAATCGTCACCACGTTTCAGGTCGAACAAATAATCTACATCTTTTGAGTTGCCCCAGATTGCACGATATGGCAACATCACACCTTTAGAATGTCCTGTAGAACCACTTGTATAACTGATAAGAGCCAAATCATTCGGTTTCTCACGGAAATACTTCACTTCCTTCTTCTTCAGTTTCTTGAATTTATCAATCGACACAGTTGTGCGACCATCGAAGAAAGAAAAGTTGCTCACATCCATAGCCTCAGGGAAAGCATCCTTCAGTTTCGTATCACAAATCATCAGTGATGATTCCGAGTGCTCATAAATATTCTGAATTTGTTCAATACTGAAATCATGCAACACAGGAACAAGCACACCACCATATGTAGTAATACTCAATGCTGCAATAGCCCAGCGGCTACTGTTCTTTGCACACAAACATATTTTATCCCCTTGCTTTATGCCCAGCTCTTTATATATATAATGTAGGCGGGCCATCTGCTGTGCCACATCTGCATACGTGAAACTAGTATCAGTGCCATAATCACTATAAGCCGGCAATTTCCAATTCTTCTTTATCGAGTCCTCGATAACTTCTAGCAATGATTGTTTCTTAATATTCTCTGCCATATGTTTATTTATACAAATATCTTCTTATACTTCGTTTTGGAGTTTTTTCAAACGGTTCATCCTGCAACTCAAGTGCAGACAAGTTTGCAAATTTGGGCAACATCTTATTCAGATGACCACGATAACGGTTCATATCAGCTCTTACACCCTCGCGAGTCATACCACGAGATTGAAGATTTTCGTCTGATACATATACCAGAGCTGCAAGTTTCTCACCTCTCTGTACGACAACACACTCGTCGAAATATGACTGGGTTAGGATTATATCTTCTATTTCTTCAGGATATACATTCTGTCCGTTAGCACCAAGCAACATAGTCTTTTTTCTTCCGCGGATGAACACATTACCCTCTTTGTCCATCGTACCCAGATCACCAGTATGCAACCATCCGTCCTCGTCAATTGCCTCACGAGTCTCTTCCTCATTCTTATAATAACCGAGCATCACATTCGTACCCCTGGTTATAATCTCGCCCGGCACCTTTTCGGGATCTGCGGAGTCTATCTTTACTTCCATACGTGGAGCAGGCTTTCCACATGAATTCTTCACAAACAGATGCCAGTCTTCGTAGCAGATGATAGGTCCGCACTCAGTCATTCCATATCCGACTACATAAGGGAACTTGATAGCTGCAAGCAGATTCTCCACATCCTTATTGAATGCAGCTCCTCCAACTATCACTTCATAGAATTCGCCTCCAAATGCCTTGGTTAGTTGTTCTTTGATACGACTATATATGACTCCCTTCATAAACGGCAATTTCATAAGGAGTCGTATCTTCTTAGTACGCAAAACGGGGAACACCTTGCTCTGCACTATCTTTTCTATAATCAGGGGTACGGCAATGACCAGTTTAGGTTTCACATCGCTGAAAGCCTTCAATATGACAGCTGGCGAAGGAGTTTTTGTGAGGAAATATACATGACATCTGATACAGAATTCATACAAGAACTCGAATGCCATACCATACATATGTGCCATTGGCAACAAAGACATGACATTAACCTCAGGCTTCAGCCCTAATCGTTCGTCAGCAAAAATTACATTAGACCACAAAGATCTATATGGCAGCATAACACCTTTGGAATGTCCTGTAGAACCACTGGTATAACTGATGAGTGCAACATCTTCAGGATTTTCGTTGAAATACTTAACATCCGACTTTTTCAATCCGCTGAAATCATAGGTTTCGATACTCTGTTTACCATTTACCATCGTCCAATTGGCAACATCCAATAGCGATTTCATCGGCAAATCAGCTCTTCCTATCATCAATTTTGAATCAGAGTGCTCATAAATATTCTGTATCTGTTCTACACTAAAGTCCGAAAGGATAGGAACCACAACAGTTCCATACGTCAGAATGGCAATGTAACTGATTGCCCAGTTACTGCTATTCTTATCACAAAGGGCGATCTTGTCGCCCGGTTTCAAACCTAAATCATTGAAAAGGGAATGGAGTGCTGCTATTTTTCGAGCAACATCCGCATAGGTATATTCAATATCGGTGCCATAATCACTATATGCCACCTTATCCCATCCTTTTTTGATGGAAGACTCAATTATTCCGATAATAGATGTATCGGCTTTTGTAAACACGTGCGTGCCGTTATCGCGCATTTTTTCTCTTTTTGTGCAAAGATACGTGTAAGGTTAGTAAATACAAAATAAAAATCGATTATTTCATAAAAAATTTGGTAATTGATAAAAAAAAACGTTTTAACTTTTGATATTTTCATTTTTTAATATCTATTTTTGCAAACTAAAACTAATCTGAGACAATGACAAAGACAAATTCCAAGGGATTCGTTGCGACCATCGGCTTCTTTGATGGTGTACATCTCGGCCATCGTTTTCTTATCGATTATGTAATTGAAACTGCAAAGAAAAGCAAGATGCAGTCAATGGTAGTTACATTTTCTGAGCACCCTCGTAAGGTGTTGCACACTGATTTCCAACCGGAACTCCTTACTACCAAGGACGAGAAGATGCGTCTGCTCAAGGGTACTGGTATTGACGAAATAACTATGCTCGACTTTACGAAGGAGTTGTCTCAGATGCCTGCAAAAGATTTCATGCAGTTGCTCTACAACACTTATGAAGTGCGAGTGCTCGTCGTGGGTTACGACCACCGTTTCGGTTGTGGTCGTGCAGAAGTATTCGACGACTACCACAAGTATGGAGATGAGATGGGCATGCGTGTTATCAAGTGTCCTCACTTCAAACTACCAAAAGGAAGTACTACAGCCTACAGCATTTCTTCTACCTCTATCCGCAAGGCTCTTGCAGCAGGTAAGGTAAAGACAGCAACCGACCTTCTCGGTCACCGTTTCATACTGAGTGGTGAGGTAGTTCATGGATTCCACAACGGCACAGATCTAGGATATCCTACAGCTAACATAAAGGTAGAAGACGGGAAACTCGTTCCGATGGAAGGTGTATATTTGGTAAATATAATCGACGGCAATACAAAGAAGAAGACCTACGGAATGCTCAACATAGGCAGTCGTCCAACCCTCGATAACGGTGGTCAGCAGAGCATCGAAGCACATATCTTCGACTGCAATACCGACCTCTACGGCAACCGTCTTGAAGTAGAACTCATCGAATTCCTGCGCAAAGAGAAGAAGTTCGACGACATCGACAGTCTGAAAGCACAACTCAAATCCGACGAAGAAGCCTGCCGTCTTATCTTGAAGAGCGAAGAACTGAAAAGATAATGCTAATGCATAATGCATAATGCATAATGCATAATTGGCTGCGCCAAACTCCTAACTCCTAATTCCTAACTCCTAACTTAACTTGCTCGGACTCGTAATCAGAAATACAGGCTACAGTTACACTGTGAAACCATTAGACTCCGTAACCACTGAAGGCTCCGGAGTCTTCTCTCTTTATGAGTGCAAGGTGAAAGGCAACTTTCGCATAAAAGACATTCGTACTACTAACCCTATTGCCATTGGCGACCGGGTACATTTCACACCTCAGAAGGAGGAAAATGCCGGACTCATCACCGCCCTAGAAGAACGCAAGAACTACATCATCCGGAAATCAATCAACCTGTCGAAGCAGTCACACATCATCGCTGCTAATGTTGATCAGTGTTTCCTAATCGTCACCATTCAGCAACCAGAGACTTCCCTAACCTTCATCGACCGTTTTCTGGCATCAGCTGAAGCCTATCGGATTCCCGTTACTTTGGTTATCAATAAAATCGACCTTATTACTCCAGAATGGCAGGAATACCTCGATGGAATCGTTAATTTATATGAAACCATCGGTTATCCGTGCCATAAGATTTCATCGGTCACTGGTGAAGGCATCAATACCCTGCGCAGCGAACTGAATGGTAAGATTACCCTACTCTCCGGTAACAGCGGTGTGGGGAAATCGACACTTATCAACACGCTCTTCCCCCACCTCAATCTGAAGGTAAGCGAGATCTCCGATGCTTACGGAACAGGAAAACACACCACCACCTTCAGTGAGATGTACCCCATCAGCGACGATGCCTACATCATCGACACACCAGGAATCAAAGGTTTTGGAACCTTCGACATGAACCGAAACGAGATAGGTCATTATTTCAAGGAAATTTTCCGTTATTCGGCAGACTGCCGTTTCAACAACTGCACCCACACCCACGAACCACACTGTGCTGTACTCAAAGCAGTTGAAGAACACAACATCAGTCAGTCGCGCTACAACTCATACCTTTCAATGCTTGAAGATGAAAAAGAAGATCGTTATAGGGCTCCTTTTTAATTTACTGTGTGTATGCAGTCAGTCCCTTCTAGCTCAGTCCTACGAAGAGTATGTCGAAGCAGGAGTGAAGGCTGCATCCATCAATGCCTATGCAGAAGCTGAAGAATGTTTCCGTCGTGCCCTGCAGAAGTCACCCAACGACTATCGTAATGCCCTTCTCTACTCCAACCTAGCAAAGGTACAGGAGGCACAAGGACATAAGTTGAAAGCTATCGACAGCTACGAACAAGCCCTTGCCATAGCTCCACTCAACATTCCCATTCTGCAGTCGAGGGCTAACCTATATTTCGAACTGGGCAACTACAAGAAGGCTCTTATCGATTATGGAAAAATCCTCGATAAGAACCCGCGCAACATAGAAGCTCTGCAGGCAAGCGGATATATATACCAGCAGTTGAAAGACTACGAAAAAGCACAACACTGCTACAACCAACTTCTCAAAATAGAGCCCGACAACTACACAGCACAACTGGGTATTGCTTTGCTGCAACTCAATATGCAACACAAAAACGAAGCACTCACCATGCTTTCTACCCTTATCGACAAACACCCCGACAAGGCAGAACTCTACACCATTCGTGCTGAAGTTGAATCGGAAAATAACCAACCCGAACTGGCTATCATCGACCTGAACAAAGCCGTAGAACTCGACCCGAACAACAAAAATACCATACTCACACGCGCCTATCTCCATAAACTGACAGGCAACAAACGTCTCGCCCACCACGATTTCGAACGCGCCATCGAATTGGGTGTTCCTCGTGCAAGTCTAAAGAAAGAACTGAAGGAAACGAAGTAGGGAGTGAGGAGTTAGGAGTTAGAAAAAATGAACACATTCTTTCGTTTTTACGCCTCTTTTAAAAAACATTAAAAAAATAGAAACACAAAAAGCGAACTATACATTAACAATTTATGTATAGTTTTTACCTTAGCACCATATTTCCATGGAATAGCACTTAATGGGCACATAAATAGATTATTGCTCACCGAATAGACAGATAAAAATGGCAAAAAGATATAAGGAATAATTCAAGGACGTAAAAGTAAGTATTTATGAGAGAGAGAGTACATATCGCTCTGTTCAGTTTATTAATTACACTGGCTGTACTACCCCTTGCCACCTCCTGTCAAAACGAGGCTGTGGCACAGGAAGTGAATCCTATTACCTCTGTTGAGGTAGCTCGGCAGGACTCATTGCCAGGCGACAGTTCGCAACTCAGCACACAGGCAAAGCAAACTGCCGAACAATACCTACAAACAGTCAACAAGCAGTTACAACAGCGTCTGCGATTTACCACAGGTAGTGTGGCAATGATACTAGTCATTGTTGCCATGCTTGTATTCCTCGTATTCAACGGTCGGTGGAATCGTCGTCTGGAAATTAAAAACCGTCAGTTAAAACGTGAACGAAACCTGGTGATTATGCAAAATAAACAATTGGAGGTAGAACGCGACCGAGCTGAAGCAGCATCGAAGGCAAAGACAGCCTTCATACAAAGTATGACTCACGAAATTCGCACCCCACTCAATGCCATCAGTGGTTTCACTCAAGTACTCGCCATTCCTGACATGCAACTGCCCGACGAAGAGCGCCTCGACATAAGTCAGCGCATTCAGGAGAGCACTCGACTGTTGACAAGCATCCTCGATGATCTCATACAGATTTCCGACCTCGACAGCAGTAACGAATTGCCACCAGTCATTGAAACCCACCCTACAGAGATAGTTGAAAAAGCACTTGAAAATGTGCGTCCTTCGATACTGCCCGACGTTAAACTGGAGAAAAATTGTGATATACCTGATGGAATGGTGATAAATACCCATCCTCACATGATTCTTTCAGCACTCGACAACCTGCTTGGCAATGCTGCGAAATTCACCCATATCGGTAGTGTCACCCTCTCGCTCCATCAAACAGGTAACAACCTCTGTTTTAGCGTCAAAGACACAGGTCCCGGCATCCCTGCCGACAAGAGAGAATTTATCTTCGAACGATTTGCAAAACTCGATAGTTTCGTGCAAGGCACAGGACTCGGACTCCCCGTAGCACGAATGATTGCAGAACGCCTTGGTGGCACTCTCACCCTCGACAGCGACTACACTAATGGTGCAAAGTTCGATTTCATCATTCCTATAGCATAAAAACACGATGAAAGAAAAACTCTTCGCCCTTGTAGGCTTCTCATTCCTTCGCAATAGCATCAGCACAGAAGTGATGGCTGGTCTCACCACCTTCGCCTCTATGTCTTATATCATGGCATTGTTACCCGCTATGATTGCCCCTTTGGCAGCTTACGGCTTTCCTCACGAGGCAGCATTCACCTCTGTTTGTCTTGCCACCATCATAGGTACATTGCTTATGGCTTTCTTGGCTCGTCGCCCGTTCGGACAGGCTCCAGGACTCACCCTCAACATATTCTTCATCGAGACAATCTGCATCTCGATGGGTTACCCTTGGCAATTTGCCGTAACAGCAGTACTCATCGAGGGAATCCTCTTCATCCTTATCTGTTGCGGCAACTTGCGCCACATCCTCTTCGACGCCGTTCCAGCCTCACTGAAATTTGCCATTGCCGGTGGAATCGGTTTCTTCGTAGCCATGATAGGTTTGAAAAATAGCGGACTGATGGCTACAGGTACGATATTCAACCATATCGACACCCTGACCAATCCATCCTCCCTGCTCTTCATCATCGGTCTTTTCTTCTCCGGATTGGCAATCGTATTCAAGATACCAGGCGGACTTCTGCTCAGCATCATCATAGTCAGCATCATCGGCATACCACTGGGAGTGACAAAAATTCCCGACTCCATATTCTCCATACCATCGTCGCCAGCACCACTATTCTGTCAGTTCTCATGGGCAGACCTGCTGACTCCCGACCTCTGGGTATGTGTGCTCACCATGCTCTTCTTCGATGTCTTCGACAGTCTCGGAACCATCGTAGGAGCTATGGCTTCATCGGGAAACATCCGTAAGAGTGGTCGTATTCCGCATATGCAGCGCATTATGTTGAGCGATGCCATCGGCACAGTTGTCGGAGCTTGTTTTGGTTGCAGCACTGTCACTACCTATGCCGAAAGTGCTACAGGAGTAGCAGAAGGAGGTCGCACCGGACTCACAGCCCTTGTCACCGCCCTTTGTTTCGTTGTCGGACTATTCTTCTCCCCTGTTTTTCTTGCCATTCCAGCAGCTGCCACAGCCCCCATCATGGTCATAGCCGGATTCTACCTCTTCAGTTCTGTGCAGCGCATCAGCATCGCCCGTCCTGTCGAAGCCATTCCAGCCTTCCTCTGCATTCTCCTCATGCCAATTACGGGCAGCATCACCGATGGAATCGTATTCGGACTATCCATCTACATATTCCTCTCTTTCGTTGACAACTGGGTACATCGCAAAGACTACGAAGAAGAAGACCTTGAAGATTTAGATTTGTAACGAAAAACAATAACGATAACCTTAACGATAACGAAAACTGTAAACGGTAAACTTAATTATGCATTATGAATTATGCATTATGCATTATCACTAACCGATCTACCGTACTAAAATAACAAATAAGATTGTTGCCACAAACACAAGAGCTGTAAGATAAATGTCTCGCTGCAGAAAACCAGTGGGAGCAGAATCCGTCTTCTGGTGCTCTTGATGAGAATACTTCTTATACACTTGCCAACCGATATATCCGGAGATGACACCCCACATCATTCCGACACAGATATCCGACAAATAATGCTGTCCCAGATACAGGCGAGTCCACATATTCACCAGAGCCAGACACACCATCACAGCCGTCATAATCCTGTGGCGCACCATTAGGATAAAGAAAGTAGCAAGTGCCGTATAATTAGCTGAGTGAGAGGAAAAAAAGCTATAGTTATTCTCAGCATACCCCTTCACGACATGAAACATCTCCCTCAGTTCCGGCACGTTACAAGGTCGCACCCTGCACACCAGAGGTTTCACGATGAGATTGCACACCCCAGCCGACAGAGCCATTACGACACATACAGCAGCTATGCACACCAGTCTCTCTCGCCTATTGCCGTGATTATGCAGCACTATGTAAAACAACATCAGGAAAACTGGCACCCATACCAGCGGGTCAGTCAGTCTATATGCCAGATGATCTACGAAGGAACTGTCACTTCCCCAGAAGAGGAGAATTCCCATACGGTCAAAAAAGTTAATCTCGTTCATTCTTATTACTTTGAAGGTGCAATATTACACTTTTCAATTAAAACTACCAAATTATCCACATTTTATTGTCAGGGGACAAAGATTAAGACAAGTGTGCAATTTTTAAATTGGCCCATCAAAAACCGTTCATTAATGAAATTAATCGTATTCATTAATGAATTGGATCGATTTCATTAATGAACACGAAAAAAGACACTAATCTGAGAAAAGAAAAACATCATAGTGTGCAATTTTAAATGAACATATGTTCAAGAGTCTATTTTGTGTGATAAGTAATTTTTCAGGTGCAAAGGTATATACAAAAAGACGCAAATTGCGATGAAATCGTACCATTATGTGCTAAAATAGTATCAAAATACCAGTTTCTCATTTTCGCCACGCAATGTCAGTATGACTGAAGGGCTTTTATTTTTTCAAAGATTTTTTTTGTGTTTCGCAAGTTTACTCGTAACTTCGCAACCACAATAACTTTAAATCGAAACATTTTATGGCAAAGGCACCAGATTTTAAGTATGCTCCTATGTTCCAATTGGGAAAGGACGATACTGAGTATTACCTGCTTACGAAGGAGGGTGTAAGCGTGAGTGAGTTTGAAGGAACACCTATTCTGAAGGTGACTCCTGAGGCATTGACTAAGATGGCTAATGCAGCGTTCAGAGACGTGAGTTTCCTGTTGCGCCGCAGTCATAACCTGCAGGTAGCCAAGATTCTGCGCGACCCTGAGGCTTCGGCAAATGACAAGTATGTGGCTCTGACATTCCTAAGAAATGCTGAGGTGGCTGCAAAGGGTCAGTTGCCACTGTGCCAGGATACCGGTACTGCAATCATCCACGGTGAGAAGGGTCAGCAGGTGTGGACTAATTTCTGCGACGAGGAGGCTCTGTCGAAGGGTGTTTATAAGACATATACCGAGGAGAATCTGCGTTACTCACAGAATGCTCCACTGGATATGTATAACGAAGTGAATACGAAGTGCAATTTGCCTGCACAGATAGATATCGAGGCTACTGAAGGTATGGAGTATAAGTTCCTGATGGTTACGAAGGGTGGCGGTAGTGCAAACAAAACTTACCTGTATCAGGAGACCAAGGCAAGAATCCAAAATCCAGGTACTCTGATTCCGTTCCTCGTGGAGAAGATGAAGAGTCTGGGTACTGCTGCTTGTCCGCCTTACCACATCGCTATCGTAATCGGTGGTACTTCAGCAGAGAAGAACTTGCTGACTGTGAAGCTGGCTTCGACTCATTATTATGACTCTCTGCCTACTTCGGGCGATGAGACCGGACGTGCTTTCCGCGACATAGAACTGGAGAAGCTACTGTTGCAGGAGGCTTACAAGATTGGTTTGGGTGCTCAGTTCGGAGGTAAGTATATGGCTCACGACGTGAGAGTAGTTCGTCTGCCTCGTCACGGAGCCAGTTGTCCAATTGGTCTTGGCGTGTCTTGTTCGGCAGACCGTAACATCAAGGCTAAAATCAATAAGGATGGTATTTGGATTGAGAAGATGGACGACAAACCATACGAGCTCATCCCAGAGGAACTTAGAAATGCAGGTGAGGGCGAAGCTGTGAAGATTGACCTGAACCAGCCGATGGATGAGGTATGTAAGATTCTGTCTAAATATCCGGTAAGTACTCGTCTGAGTCTGAACGGAACTATCATAGTAGGTCGCGACATTGCTCACGCAAAGATTAAGGCTCGCCTGGATGCCGGTGAGGATATGCCTCAGTACCTGAAGGAACACCCCATCTACTATGCAGGACCTGCTAAGACTCCAGCTGGAATGGCATGTGGTTCGATGGGACCAACCACTGCAGGACGTATGGACCCATATGTTTATGAGTTCCAAGACCACGGAGGCAGCCGCATCATGCTGGCAAAGGGCAACCGCTCAATCGACGTGACTAATGCCTGCAAGGATCACGGAGGTTTCTATCTGGGCTCAATCGGTGGACCAGCTGCTATCCTCGCTCAGAACAATATCAAGAGCATCGAATGTGTTGAGTATCCAGAACTGGGTATGGAGGCTATCTGGAAGATTGAAGTAGAGGACTTCCCTGCTTTCATCCTCGTTGATGATAAGGGCAACGACTTTTTCAAGCAGCTGAAGCCTTGCGAAGGATGCACGATAATTGAAAATTGACAATTGATAATTATAATTGAAAATTAACCTTAAAGCTATGAAAAAGATTATCCTTTTGCTCGCAGTTCTATGGGGAACGATGAGCACAGTATCGGCACAACAGGAGAACCCAAGAGGTCTCTATAAGTTGCAGAAGTTTGTATATGACAACAAGACGGAAAAGACTCCGCCATTTAATCAGTACAAGTTGCTGAGTGATGAGTTTTCTATGCAAATAGAACATATCGATCAGGACGGTACTACTGCGTTCAGAATGATTAACCAGGACAAGCACCCGCTGAACTACACAGGTAATGTGCCTGTAGGCGAAGACGGTAAGGGTATTCAGATTTTTAATAGCAACAAGGAGAAGTTTACGCTCAGATGGTATAATAACTTCATGCCAAACAGTGCGCTGTTCCCATTCGATGCCTTCATAAATGAGGAATACTCGAAGAAGGGAGTTGCAGAGACTCTGGTGGGAGCCTTCGACATTATAAAAGGGAATGTGAAGGTGAAGACTCCGAATAAGTTCACCGGAGTATGGAAGCGACGCGGCATGAGCGATAAGGTGGATGGCTCAGGACAGTTGTTCGAGATGCCTACAATGTATAAGATATACACTGACACGAAAGTGATGCAATTGGTAGGAGATATGGACAATCCAAATACTCTGCAAGTAGTAGGAAACCTGACTCCATGTACGTTCTACACTGACCGACTGATACTGGAGTACCACAGCAGTTGTCTGATTACATGGATTAACGACAACACCTATTCACTCATTTGGATTAGCGACGGTTATCCTGTAGTAGAGATATGGGACAGAGCAGAACTGCCTGAAACGCTGAAGAAAGTATTTAAATAACATAATAAAATGGAAGACGTAAAAGTTTATATCAACGATGCTGAGGAGTCGATGGAAATGGCTGTGATGCATTTGGAGGAAACCCTGTCGCGCATCCGTGCTGGCAGAGCAAATGTACACATCCTCGACGAGGTGAGAGTGGAGTCGTATGGCAGCATGATGCCGCTGAACAATGTAAGTAGCATCACTACACCAGATGCTCGCACCATCGCCATCAAACCTTGGGATAAGAGCATGTTCAAACCAATCGAGAAGGCTATCATCGATTCGAACGTAGGAATTATGCCCGAAAACAACGGTGAAATCATACGTTTGGGTATTCCACCACTAACTGAGGAACGCCGTAGAGAACTGACAAAACAGTGTTCGAAGGAGGCTGAAAATGCAAAGGTAAGTGTGCGCAATGCTCGTCGCGATGCTATCGACAAACTGAAGAAATCGATAAAGAACGGTGTGCCAGAGGACGTAGAAAAGGACTCTGAAGAACAAGTACAGAAGGTTCACGATAAGTATATCAAGCAGATTGACGGAATGCTCGAGGCGAAGAACAAGGAAATCATGACTGTATAAGCCCTGCAGGATGGACGTTGACAGTCAGATAAAAGCTCTTCTGAACTCGATGAAACCGATTACTTTGGAAGAGATGACGGGCATCAAACTGATGAACCGTCTCGACACAAAGTATGTAGCATCGAAAAAACAACTCGTACAACTGCTGAACCTCGTACAAGACAAGTATTTTGTGCAGGAGACATTGTGCAATAGGATAATCCCCTATTGCACAACTTATTATGATACCACCGACCACGTCTTCTATATGATGCACCACAATAAACATGCACATAGGAAGAAGGTAAGGGTAAGGACATATGTGGCGAGCAACCTCACCTTTCTGGAAGTAAAGAATAAGAACAACCACGGACGCACGAAGAAGAAGAGGATTGAAGTGCCCTCGCAAGAGGACTTCCGCACTACGGAGGGAGCACACGAGTTGGTGATGCGAAAAACTGGACTCGACTTGGACTCACTGGAAGCTGTGGTGCAGAACCAGTTCGACAGAGTTACTTTGGTCAATAAGGGTAAGACCGAAAGACTAACCATCGATTTCAACGTGAAATTTCATAATTACGAGACCAACCACGACCACGGAACCGACCAACTGGTAATCATAGAACTGAAGAGAGACGGAAATGTGTATTCGCCAGTGGTGAACATACTGCACGACATACACATACATCCGACGGGATTCTC
This sequence comes from Prevotellaceae bacterium UBA2448, assembly GCA_002342585.1. Lineage (GTDB taxonomy): Bacteria > Bacteroidota > Bacteroidia > Bacteroidales > Bacteroidaceae > Minthosoma. Next base: position 64,057 of record DDQG01000016.1, on the reverse strand, counting down.
AAAGTGCTGCATAGGTATGGCGCTTACCGACCCGGGACTGAAACAGAATAACTTCAAACCAAAACTGAGAAATCTGCAGAAGATAAATGGCAGAAATTTCATCGACCACGAACTATAAGGAATACTAACAAATAAAAATCTGATAATATGGATGCACTAAATGATTTTATTACTGTACTGACGAGCGACGTGTGCCGCATACTGGATCTCATCATGCGACTGCTCATCAATACTGTTTTCACAGTAATCATTGCACGCTGTTTTTACTTCCCAAAAGCACGCAGGAAAGATTTCTTCTTCACCTATATACTGGTGGGATTCTGTATCTTCATGCTCATACACCTGATGGGCGATGCTAAGATAAAGACAGGTATCGCTATGGGACTCTTCGCCATATTCTGTATCATGCGATACAGAACGGAGAGTGTGCCCATTCGGGAAATGACCTATCTGTTCCTCATCATCTCACTGGCTGCCATAAACGGTCTGGCATGGGCTGCCGACATATCGCCAAAGCAACCAGAGTGGGCTGGTCCGCTGATTACATCATTCGGCGAACTGCTTCTGACCGATGCGATCTTCATCTTCGGAGTGTGGATGGCAGAAACGAATATGCTGGTGAAGAGTCTGTCGTCGAAGTATATAAAATATGATAAGATAGACCTGATAAAGCCAGAGATGAGACACGAACTCATTCAAGACCTGAAAAACCGTACAGGACTAGACATTACACATGTAAGCATCGGTTCCATCGACTTTTTGAAGGATATGGCTCTGATAAAAATTTATTATAATACCGACGAGGAGGACGATAACACGCTGAAGATGCCTAAGATTTTCGGATAAAAGCGGAAGGACTATGTCAAAAGGAATAACAAGGAGGTTTCTGATTGCATGTGTGGCAATGTTGACGATTTCATCGGCAACAAAAGCTGACAATGACTTCGGACTTGACTTCAGTGCAGAGGCAAACAAAAAACTGTTGCTGAACCGTCTGACACTGGGCTTGGGACTTGACGTGCGAACTCAGGACAACACCTCGCAGATGGAACGATATGTAATCGAGGCTGGAGGTAGCTACAAACTCGTGGACCAGAAAAAAATCGACCTGAAGGTAGGACTTTCGTACGAGCATATGTGGATGAAGAACCTGGGACAACAGGAGGAGACATACAAACTGAAATACTACGACGATAAGTTCAACTACCTAGGTGGCGGACAGTTTGAAGCCATAGAAAAGGGGTACAACAAAGGCTACAACTACGACCAGGCATACTGGAGAAACAGAAGTCGCTGGAACCTGAGTGTGGCTCTCTCATGCAAGCCGTTCAGACGATTCACCCTAACCCTGAAGGAAACTATGCAATACAACTACTTTTGGGGCAGTTCGACCACAAGAACTAAGTACAGGGAGAAATATCGCTACAACGAACCAACTACTTACACAACCGAAGTACTGGAGAAAACGAAGTATAGCAAGGTAAGATGGATGCTTCGCTCGAAACTCACTCTGCAGTATAGCAAGAAGAAATGTCCGTGGGAACCATATGTAGCTGTCGATTACGGAAAGGGAATCGGCAACACTGACTATAAGTGGAAATTCATAGGTGGAACGGATTATAAGATTTCAAAGCAACACACTCTCAATGCGTTCTATAGGTTTCAGAAAGAAAACGACGAAGATGAACCCAACGGACACATAGTAGGCATTGGATATAATTTCAAATTCTAAGATGAAAGAAAGAACCATAACAATATTGAGACACGTAGCTCAGGGAAGCATAAAGACGGTTGTCGGCTGCTGGTTGCTCTGCATAGTAGCAGCTGCATGTACCGACGAAAACAAGAATAAACCCAATAGCGACGAAGAAGACACCATACCTAAACCTGTGTTTGTAGATATTACTTTCAACAGTTCCACAGCCACAGTGAACATTCCGGCAACAGCCATTGGAGTGAGTTGTTCATCAGGAAATAGTACCAATGTAGTCTTGGCACTGGACAGCGCTATTTGGACAGAGTATATATACCGAGTAAGTGGTGCGACGACAAGTGGTTCGCTGACCATCAACAGTAACTACAAACTAACACTGCTGCTGAACGGAGTAGATTTAACCAGTACGACTACCTCCCCTCCCCTACACATAAACTGCGGAAAACGAATATCGATGATTTTACAGGAGGGAACTACTAATACCTTTACCGATAATGCCACAAACGAAAAGAAAGGTGCAGTATATACGAAGGGACACTTAGAAATTGAGGGCGGAGGCACACTGAACATAAGCAGCAAGGCAAGACACGCACTCTGTGCCAAGGAATACTTACAACTGAAAAAGACTACAGGAACCATAAACATACTGGAGTCGGCAGGTGACGGCATACACTGTGGCGAGGGTGACGGAAATCCAGAAAACAACTACTTTAAGATGGGCGGCGGCACACTGAACTTCAACAGTGTGGCTGGTGACCTGATAGACTGCGACGACTATGGAAATGCGTTTATCAACGGAGGAACGCTAAACCTGACTGTTGATGCTATCGGAGGAAAGGGACTGAAAGCCGACTCACTGTTGTATGTGACTGGAGGCAGCATAAATCTGGACTTGACAGGTACTTCTGCCATAGGTTTACAAAGCAACTACAAAGCATTCCTCAGTGGCGGAACGATAAGCGGAACAGTGAGCTGTTATGACGGAATAGGTATCAGAGCCAACAACTCGAAGAGTTCCGTCACTGTGCTAAACGGAGGTTACTTATACCTCAACGGCAGTGACATAGACCTGAAACTTACAGGCAGCAGTTGTTACGGCATAAATGTCGAAGCCGACATGGAGGCAACTGCAGGAAATATAAACCTGCAAGGACTAGCTGCAAACGCACCAGGATATAAAGTAAAGGGAACCGCAAGCGGAGAAAGCTATATCAAATGGACTGAGACTGGCGAATAAGGCCATAGGCCTTATCCAGAAGGGTAAAGAGTTCATCACAACTCTCTGCCTGCAAGATGCGAATACGCATTTCGCGGAAATTAGGAATACCCTTGAAGAGAGGGGAATTGGCAAGATGGCGACGGACATGGATGATTCCCCCCAGTTCTGTTCGCCTTCTTTCTTTCAGTCCATTATCCTCACGAAGGCTATAGGCAACGGACTGTTCTATCTGACGACGCAGAACAGAGAACTTCCATTCAAGAGTCATGGAGGAATCATGCTGACCGGTATCGAGGAATGTACGCATATCGCGGAAGAGCCAAGGCTGACCGAGACTGGCACGACCTACCATCACGGCATCGACTCCAAACCGTTCGAATGCATCAAGACACTGTTCTGCAGTACAGATATCGCCATTGCCGATAATCGGAATAGTCATGCGATGATTATTTTTCACCTCACCTATTAGAGTCCAGTCGGCTTCACCCTGATACATCTGAGAACGAGTGCGTCCATGAATGGTCAAAGCCGAAATGCCACAGTCCTGAAGCCGTTCTGCCAACTCTACAATATAAGCCTTACCCTTTGGAGCATCAGGCAGGAAAGTTTGAGCATCATACATAGTGGCTACATCCCAGCCAAGGCGAGTCTTAACGGTGACAGGAGTTCTGACTGCAGAAACAACAGCCTTAGTAATATCAAGCATAAGCTGAGGAGTTCGAAGCATACCACTGCCTGCGCCTTTACCGGCAATCTTCTTGACGGGACAACCAAAGTTAATGTCAATAACATCGGGCTTTGCTTCCTGTTCTACAATACATGCCGCTTCGACCATACTCTCTACATCACGACCATATATCTGTATGGCAACAGGTCGTTCTACGTCCTCAACCCGAATTTTCTCCAATGAACGCTGCACATTACGAATCAATGCATCAGCACTGACAAATTCGGAATAGACCATCGATGCGCCCATTTCTTTACAGAGTATGCGGAAAGACATATCTGTAACGTCTTCCATAGGCGCAAGCAGGACTGGTCGAGAACCAAGATTTATGTCGGATATAAACACTATGCAGTGAAGAGTAATGATTTCTGTTGCAAAATTATGAAAAAAAGTATTATTTTTCCACTTTTTGTTTTTGTTTTTATTAAATCTTCGTATCTTCGCAAGATAGATTATAAATCTAAACATGAGAAACTTAATTCGAAAATATATTCCTTACATATTTTTCCTATTGGCATTAAGCCTTATACTGTCATGCGGCAACGGAGAACCTGGCGGTGAAGAACGAAGAATTCTCGTTATCCACTCATGGGATAGTAGCGGCGAAGAAGGTACTTTCTTTCAAGACAGAATGAAAGAAGAATTCAATAAGGATGGCATAAAAGCAGAAATACACCACATATACGCCAATTTGCGCCACACTACTAATAGGGAATTCACAAAGAATTATTGGCCAACTTATCTCGACTCCATCAAGATGTGGAAACCAGAGATAATACTGCTGAACGACGACCCTATCCTCTCATGGGTGTTCAAAGAAAGACCCTGTGACTCTCTTTTCTTCAACACTCCAGTGGTGTTTGCCGGAATCAACAGTCTACAACGTGATTCCGTGATGAAATATCCTCTGATGACTGGTTTTGGCAGCAACATCAGTCTGCCACGATGCATCGAAATGCTTTACACAGTGACAGGCAAGCATCTGGCATTTGTGGAACTGGACGACTCAGAATATGACGAAGTCCTAAGAAAGAAATTCCACGGGCAGCTATCGGACACCACACGATTCATAAACAACGACATAGAGCATCTGACAGTTTTAGATGTTGATAAAATAAACAAAACTTTCACATCTAAGACAGTAGTTGACTTCGTATCCTTCCAGAAACCGATTTGGGACTCTGACAGAAGACATCAAAACCACACAAAGGAAGAGATACACAACCGAGTAAAGCAGATATGGGACAACACTGAAAAAGCCTGTCATATACAAGTGAAACACGACATCTATTCTAATTCGTTGTTAGACCTAAACAAACTGCCTCAATTCACTTGTATCCGTGCAGGATTCAACAATCCCCAAAAACTGAAAATACTTGGTGGATTCTTCACTTCGACTGAGGTGCAAATAAAAGATCAGGTGGACTATGCAGCACGAATTCTTAAGGGCACTTCACCTACGGCACTGAACCGAACCGTACACATGAGCGACTTCTACATGGACTATAATGCCATGAAAAAATATAGTCCCGTATTGAGATACGAAGATTTCTCGAACAAATACCACATCATAAATGCACCAATGGCACTGGAGAACCCAATCCTGTATTATTTTCTTATAGGACTGTTAGGAGCTTTAGTATTTGCAATAATCACATTTATGGCGCAAGTGTTATACCGATGGAGACAGAAAGGACAGAGGGCTCTGCTGGACGACCTTCTGTACGAGGATAAAATGCATAGCCTCATCTTCTCAAATAGTGATGACACTCTATGGCACATAAGTGGCAAGTACATTACAGTTGCAAAGGAATTTGCCATGAAACACGACATAGACAACAACATACTACTGCGCGACTTCGAGAAAATGGTGCATCAAGACACCATACAGTCATTCTACTTGCTTCAGAATTTCAGAAACCAAAGAGGGAAAAAGACTCTGCGTTTCAAACTATCGTTCGACAAGGGACAAACATGGTCATGGCACGAAATGACTTATACTGCGACAGAAGATTCAGCCAAAAGCGGTTACCTGTACGGTATAATGCTTAACATAAACCAAAAGAAAGCAGTGGAAGACACCCTGTCGGAAGCACAGATGAAGGCAAGCGAAGTGGCACTAAAGGAAAACTTCCTTGCAAACATAAGTCACGACTTGAGAACGCCGCTTAATGCTATCACCGGTTTCTCAATGCTACTGACAAACAAAGACATGACCTTCGAAGAAGGTGAACGAGAAGAATATGGCAAGATCATACACCAGAATACAGACATGATTCTGAATATGATTGACAGTGTGATGCAGAAAGCACAACTGGAAACTGGCGAACTAGAACTAATCATGAAGCCTGCCGACATAAACGATGTGGTTAACAAAGCTTATAGCACTAATAAAATTATAGCCCCGACCCATCTGGAATTCGCACTGGAATCACCACAAAAGTCATACATGGTGAATATTGACGAAACACGAACCATGCAGGTTATCAACAATTTCCTAAGCAACGCTTTCAAGTTTACCGCTTCGGGGTCAGTTACTCTGGGATGGAGAGAAAGTACTGAAGAGGACATGGCAGAGATATACGTCAGAGACACTGGTATCGGTGTGGACGAAGAAGGACAAAAACACCTTTTCGACCGCTACTACAAGGAAACAGAAAATGATAAGGGAACTGGATTGGGACTCAATATCAGTAAGACAATTATAGAAAAGCAAGGAGGAAGAATAGGTATTGAGAGTAAGTTGGGTGTGGGCAGCAAGTTCTTCTTCAAGTTGCCACACTTCATCCAATGCATTATCATGGTGTTGGGACTGGGAATTAGTGCAGGTCTTTTCACTTCGTGTGGCAAACATGAAGATATAGGTCAAAAATACAATATTCTTGTACTGCACAGTTATTCTAAGGCATTCTCAAACTATATACTTTTCGACGAATGCATCCAATCGACACTTCGTTCACAGAATATAAATGCTGATGTCAAAAACATATACTTAGGATTGGAAGACCCTGCCAATTCGGGTAAGTCATTCGTAACAGAGATGTTGGATTCTATCAATCGCATAGGTTGGAAACCTGATATCATCATGGCAGAAGGCGACAGAGTGATATATGACATCTCTACCCACAGAAGTGAAGAACTGTTGTCGTATATATATACCCTACCCGTTGTATTTGGTGGCTTACACCACCCTAATTGGAATCTACTCAGAGGGCATAAAAATATTGTCGTATTCTATGATCCCATAGACTATTCGACAAACATTAATCTGGCTGCCGAACTGACTGGCAATAATATTGTAAACATAGAACTGGATCACTTCTATCAAGACTCTATCATCAAAAAAGAACTAAGTCAGACCATTGCACGTCCTCCATATGTCAATAAAATAGATGACAACCTCAGCAATGCTGTATCAGAAGACGGAATTACACATTTCCGTGATAGCATTCTTGTTTACACCACAGCCATTGCCAAACAGGATTTTTCCAATCAAGAACATAATAAAGATGTGAATGAGGAAATCCTGATGCATGCGTGGATGATTCCACAACTGTCGGTGAAGATGGATATGTTTGCTACATATATAATAGACAAGACAAACAAACCGCAATTCACAGCTGTGAAAGCAGGATTTGGTGACGAGAGGGTAAGATTTCTTGCAGGTTACTTTGCTGGATACAAGACTGTAGCAACCGATATGGCTATGACAGCATCGAGAATACTAAATGGAAACTTCTCAAACGACATGTCTGGTAAACAACATGAGAAACACTACTACATGGACTACCGGGCAATGCAGAAATTGGGTCTGAACTATTATGATTACTCTAACAGATTTGAAATAGTAAATGCTCCAATAAAATACAGATATCCCGTTTTATATTATGCTGAATACATAGCGATTACATTCTTTGCACTTGTTATCATCATTATTTGGTTGGCACTGATTAATTACTGGAGAGAACGTTCGGATCAGGTACTTATTTCAAACATCAAGCAGAAGGCAAACTTGCGCATCCTATCTCTTAACGGAGCAGATAGCCGACCTCTTCGAAACGAAGAAGGAGTAAAAAGAGTGCTTGGCCTCATTCATCCAGACCACAAAGAGAATATTCAGTTTATTGAGCAGTCATTACAAATCGAAGGTACACACCAATATGACATATACGCAGACGTGGATCAAAACAAGGAATATGAGTGGTGGCAATTGCGATTTGTCGTTTTTAAGACAAAGGGGAACAAACTACGTATTGATGGACTCGTAATCAACATAAACGAATCTAAGAAATACGAGGAGGAAATGCGCATGGCTATTCAGCTTGCAGAGGAAGCCAAGAGAAAGGAAGACTTCCTGATGACCATAAGTCACGAAATACGAACTCCTCTGAATGCTGTTGTGGGCTTCAGTGACGTAATCATATCACTGCCACCCGAAGCACTTAGTCAGCAAGAACTGGACGAAATCAGTTTCAATATTAATGAGAACAATGCGAAACTCGCTGCTATGATTGAGGACATTCTTATGTTCTCAAGAATAGAAAGTGGACGACTCCGTTTCGTGAATGAGGAATTCAGCGCTTCAGAACTACTAGAAGAACTGTATGACGAATGGAAGGATAAGGTTCCGGCAAACGTACACTTCAACAAATTCATCACGCATAATAATATATATATATATTCTGATCGCGTGCGTGTGAAATATATTATGAACCAACTTATAAGTAACGCTTTCAAGTTTACAAAGAGTGGTAATATCATAATAACTTCATTCTATCATTTTAAAGAACAGAAGATAGAATTAAGGATTGAAGATTCCGGTTGTGGCATATCCCAGGAAAAACAGACAGCTGTATTTAACCTCTTCTGGAAAGATAACGAATTCGTACCAGGTCTGGGTCTCGGACTGAATATTTCGCACAAGTTGGCTGAGGGCATGAATGCTAGACTGGAAGTAGACAGTAGAGAAGGATATGGCTCAGCATTCAGTCTGTTGATGGATGCAACTATAAAAAAGGAGACTGAAAAAGAAACCATGTCGGAGATTGAAAACAACACTCAAAAAGACACAGAAAACGCATAATTGTCAGACCCCCCATTTTTAGGCGTGTGTGGGCACACAAAGCAATAAAAAAGCCGTGTGTTCCCACACATTTCTTGATTTATATCACTAAAATGCAAGAAAAAGTGATTTTTTTGTATAAATAATTTGCCACACCCGGAAACTGCCGTACCTTTGCATCGTCAAAAGACAAGAAATGGTTAGAGAACCACAAAAGATTATACATAGAAGGTAAAAAGAATAAGAATAAGATTTGAGGCTAGTATAATAAAAAGGTCAAGACAAAGGTTAGTAAAAGAAAAAAGGTTAGTAAAAAGGTTAGTTAAGGTAATAAAAGAATAGGTTAGTTAAGGTAATAAAAGAATAGGTTAGTTAAAGGTTAGTAAAAGATTGTACTTTCAGTAAGTAAAGGTTCTAAGGTAAGAGTCCGATTGTAGGAAGGGTAACAGGGTTTCGGCCCCATTAAGTATTAAAAAGGTTAGTTAAATTTAAAAAGAAAGGAGACTGTATTATGGCAACAATGACAATTATCGCTGCAGTTCTCGTAGCAATCGCAGCAATAGTAGCCAACGTTTCAATTTTGAAATAATTTAGGCTATTGTATCTCCTAAAAACTCGGAGATAGTATAAAAGAAAAAGGTTTTAGTTAGATAATACATCAGGCGGCATTCAAAACTTAGTTTTGGATGCCGCCAAATTTGTTTATAAAGAAAATTTGAGAAAAAGTAACCCTGTATAGTCAACTTAGACACATTTTTATTTAAATTTTTCTTTAAGGTTTCGTACCTTTGCACAATAAAAGAAAGTTCATGGCACAGAAACCAAGCATCCCCAAAGGAACAAGAGATTTTTCGCCTTTAGAAATGGCGAAACGCAATTACATTTTCAACACAATCAGAGAAGTATATGCCCTGTATGGTTTCCAGCAGATTGAAACACCTGCAATGGAAAACCTTTCAACGCTCATGGGCAAATATGGCGAGGAAGGAGACAAACTGTTATTCAAAATACTAAACAGCGGAGACTTCCTGAAAGGAGAGCCACTCTCCCCTGCTGATGGTTCCTCGAACGCTTTAGCAGCAAAGATATGTGAGAAAGGTCTGCGATATGATCTGACAGTGCCATTTGCACGATTTGTAGTTCAACACCGCGAAGAACTGGCTCTACCGTTTAAACGTTATCAGATTCAACCAGTTTGGCGTGCAGACCGTCCACAGAAAGGGCGATACAGAGAATTTTATCAGTGCGATGCTGACGTAGTTGGAAGTGAAAGCCTATTGAACGAAGTAGAACTGATGCAAATTATCGACACTGTTTTCACTCGTTTTGGCGTCAGAGTATGCATTAAGATAAACAATCGAAAGATTCTTTCTGGGATTGCAGAGATTATAGGTCAGGCAGACAAGATTGTAGATATCACTGTAGCCATTGACAAATTGGATAAGATTGGTCTTGACGGAGTGAATGCAGAACTGAAAGAAAACGGCATTCCTGCAGAAGCAATAGAGAAACTGCAGCCAATCATCAATCTGAAGGGTACGAATTCGGAAAAACTCAACACAATGCGAAGTGTGCTTGCAGATAGTGAGATAGGATTAAAAGGTGTGGAGGAATGCGAGTATATCATTTCAAAGCTTGGTTCACTCAATAACCAAATAGAACTAGACCTTACACTGGCTCGCGGTCTGAATTATTATACAGGAGCTATATTTGAAGTTAAGGCTTTGGATGTAGAGATAGGAAGCATAACAGGTGGTGGACGTTACGACAACCTGACAGGTATATTCGGAATGCCAGGTCTCTCAGGTGTCGGCATCTCATTTGGAGCAGATCGCATATTCGACGTTCTAAACCAGCTCGACCTATACCCAAAGGATGCTGTTAGCACCACTAAGATACTATTTGTAAACTTTGGTGAAAAAGAGATGGACTACTGTCTGCCTATAATTGCTAAGTTAAGAGCAGCAGGCATCAGCACAGAGATATATCCCGACTCATCAAAGATGAAGAAACAAATGTCATACGCAAATGCAAAGGATATTCCGTATGTAGCCATAGTAGGTGAGACAGAAATGGCAGAGGGGAAGATCACACTGAAAAATATGGCAACAGGAGAGCAACAGCTGCTGACAATCAAAGAGGTTACAGACATTCAACTATAAAACTGACAAACAACAAATAAGATGATTTATTTTTTTCAAACTCCCAACAAAAGTATTTTGGCAACAAGCGTTGACCATAAATTGAGTGCACAAGAAATAAGCGCCCTCTGTTGGCTTTATGACGAAGCAACACTGCTTGACAAAACCACTATTGATGGTTTTTTTGTAGGTCCACGCCGTGAGATGATAACTCCTTGGAGTACCAATGCGGTAGAAATCACTCAGAATATGGCCATAAAGGGTGTAGAACGTATTGAGGAGTATTTCCCGGTAAAAGATGAAAATGCAGAGTTCGACCCGATGTTGCAGCGCATGTACAAAGGGTTGAATCAAGATATATTCACTGTGAACATCCAACCTGCGCCAATCATTTCGATTGAGAATTTGGAGGAATACAATGAGCAAGAAGGACTTGCCCTTTCACCAGAAGAAATTGAATATCTGCACAAGGTGGAAGGACAATTGGGCAGAAAACTCACCGACTCAGAAGTGTTCGGTTTTGCACAAATCAATTCAGAACACTGTCGCCACAAAATATTCGGTGGAACATTCATCATTGATGGTGAAGAAAAGGAAAGTTCACTGTTCCAGATGATTAAGAAGACCACACAGGAGAATCCAAATAAGATTCTTTCGGCATACAAAGACAATGTTGCATTCAGTCAGGGTCCTATAGTTGAACAGTTTGCCCCTAAAGATCATTCTACAAGCGACTATTTCGTAGTTAAAGATATAGAATCTGTCATTTCTCTCAAAGCAGAAACACATAACTTCCCTACCACAGTAGAACCATTCAATGGTGCTGCAACAGGTACTGGAGGCGAAATTCGCGACCGTATGGGTGGCGGTGTAGGAAGTTGGCCTATTGCCGGAACAGCAGTCTATATGACTTCCTACCCTCGCAACAATGGTGACTGCACACAGGAATGGGAAAAGATATTGCCTGTACGCAAATGGCTTTATCAGACCCCAGAACAGATTCTGATTAAGGCTTCGAATGGTGCTTCAGACTTCGGTAACAAATTCGGTCAACCGCTCATTTGTGGTTCTGTACTTACATTTGAGCACTCTGAAAATAATGAGAACTATGGTTACGACAAAGTTATCATGCTGGCAGGAGGTGTAGGTTACGGAACAAAACGCGACTGTCTGAAAGGAACACCTGAGAAGGGAAATAAGATTGTTGTGGTAGGTGGCGACAACTATCGCATCGGACTTGGTGGTGGTTCTGTAAGTTCTGTTGACACTGGTCGTTATTCAAGCGGAATCGAGTTGAACGCAGTACAGCGTGCCAATCCGGAAATGCAGAAAAGAGCCAACAACCTGGTACGAGCACTGTGCGAAGAGGATGTAAACCCAGTAGTTTCTATCCACGACCACGGTAGTGCCGGTCACGTAAACTGTTTGTCAGAGTTGGTAGAAGAATGTGGCGGACTCATCGATATGACTAAACTGCCTATTGGAGACAAAACTCTTTCAAGCAAAGAGATAATTGCAAACGAGAGCCAGGAGCGCATGGGTCTGCTGATTGACGAGAAACACATCGATCACGTAAGAAAAATTGCAGAACGCGAACGTGCTCCGCTCTATGTAGTTGGTGAAACAACCGGCGATGCACATTTTGCTTTCGAGCAGGGTGACGGAGTTCGTCCGTTCGACCTCGATGTAGCTCAGATGTTCGGACACTCTCCAAAGACATATATGCGCGATGAAACAACGGAGCGTAAATATGAAGATGTTTCTTACTCATACAACAACATAGAGGAATACTTGGAAAACGTACTCCAGTTGGAGGCTGTAGCTTGTAAGGATTGGCTCACAAATAAAGTTGACCGTAGTGTCACAGGTAAGATTGCACGTCAGCAATGTCAGGGTGAGATTCAGTTACCACTGAGCGACTGTGGTGTCGTAGCTCTCGATTATCGTGGTGTGAAAGGTATTGCAACAGCCATCGGTCATGCTCCACAGGCAGGACTAGCAGACCCAGCTGCCGGCAGTGTGTTATCAGTAGCTGAATCGCTCACAAATATTGTTTGGGCTCCTATGGCAGAAGGTCTTGACTCCGTAAGTTTGTCAGCCAACTGGATGTGGCCATGTCGTAGTCAGAAAGGCGAGGATGCACGTCTCTATGCAGGTGTGAAAGCTCTGTCCGACTTCTGTTGCGAATTGCAAGTCAATGTGCCAACAGGAAAAGACTCACTGTCTATGACTCAGAAATATCCTGACGGCAGTAAGATTATCAGCCCGGGAACAGTAATCGTAAGTTCTGGTGGCGAAGTAAGCGATATACGCAAAGTCGTTTCACCAGTTCTTGTAAACGATGCTGATACTACCCTCTTCCATATCGACTTTAGTTTCGACACACTGAAACTGGGAGGTAGCGCTTTTGCTCAAAGTCTTGGAAAAGTAGGCAGCGACGTTCCTACAGTACAAAATGCAGAATATTTCCGCGATGCCTTCTTGGCTGTCAACCAGTTGGTAAAGGACGAACTCATCCTTGCTGGTCATGACATCTCAGCCGGAGGTCTCATCACCTGTCTGCTTGAAATGACATTTGCAAACCGACAAGGTGGTATAGAGGCAAATCTGAACGGAATCAACGAGAAAGATCCTGTAAAACTTCTCTTTGCTGAAAACCCAAGTGTGGTAATACAGGTAAAAAATTCCGACAAGGGCACCGTAGAGAAGATGCTCAACAATGCAGGTGTAGGTTTCGTTGAAATCGGTCATCCTATCAAGGAGCGCGAAATCGTAGTAAAGAAAGACAGCCGCACCCGTCGCTTTGATATAGACAAACTGCGCGACATCTGGTACTCCACATCATACCGTCTCGACACAAAGCAGAGTTTCAATGGTATGGCAAAGGAACGTTTCCAGAACTACAAGAACCAGCCAATCGAACATAAATTTAATGCTGATTTCACCGGTAAAATGTCACAATATGGCATCGATTTGGAAGCACACAAGAACAATCCAAATGCTAAACGTCCGAAGGCAGCCATCATCCGTGAAAAAGGAACAAACGGCGAACGTGAAATGGCTTACTCACTCTATTTGGCAGGCTTCGACGTGAAAGACGTTATGATGACCGACCTAGTCAGCGGACGCGAAACACTAGAAGACATCAATATGATTGTTTTCTGCGGTGGTTTCTCCAATTCTGATGTTCTTGGCAGTGCAAAGGGATGGGCAGGAGCCTTCCTTTTCAACCCTAAGGCAAAGGCAACTCTAGATGCTTTCTACAACAGAAAAGACACCCTCTCACTTGGTATCTGCAACGGTTGTCAGCTTATGATTGAGTTAGGTCTGATAAACAACCAACCTGTAACTGGCGACCTGCTCGATGCTCAACGTCTGATGGATTACAAACACAACTATGCGCGTATGCTCCACAACGTAAGTCATAAGTTCGAAAGCGAATTTGTCACTCTCCAGATTCCTCAGAACGACTCCGTTATGTTTGGCAGTCTGTCAGGCAACAAACTGGGTATTTGGGTAGCTCATGGCGAAGGAAACTTCAGTTTACCAAAAACTGAGTCGGAATACAATATAGTAGCTAAGTATAACTACTCAGGATATCCAGCAAATCCTAATGGTTCTACCTACGATGTAGCAGGACTTGTTTCGGCTGATGGTCGCCATTTGGCAATGATGCCACACTTGGAGCGTGCCATCTTCCCTTGGCAGCAAGCCAATTATCCTGCTGAGCGCAAACACGATGAAATCACCCCTTGGGTAGAGGCATTCGTGAACGCACGCAAGTGGATAGAAAAACAATAATATAAGTGTTTCCACGCGTCTTGAGGCGCGTGGAAACACTGTTTTACAAGACACACACAACTTATCACACAATGGCAACCACAATAATATTTGTATTACTGGGCATATTTCTAATGAGCGTCGTGCCCACATGGATTAATTTCGAACAAAAATGGCTAAACACTACTCTGAAAGCAATCAGTATCACATTGGGATTATTCATAACAGTGTTTTTTGTCTGTTCAATGATATATAACACCCCACAAATCATCTCAACCTTGTTCTACTGATATTAAAAAACAGCCATTAAGAACATCAAAAGCACAGAAAAGATAAAAAAATGCAACCTTTCTTTGCTTGTTTATTGAATATTAACTAATTTTGACGCGCTTTTACTATTTAAAACATAAAATTCTTAACTATGCGTAATCTTAAATCTATCATTGCAACAACCGTTTTAGGTCTTGTAGCACTGACTGCTAATGCTCAGAATCCTGAGGCAGAAGCCGAAGCACAAGCCCTTGGTTACAAGCCCCAGCCATACACATTCGTACAGGTTCAGGGTGGTGTAAACAAGGTATTTTCACCAGGTAGCAAATTCAACCCAACATTTAGTGTTGGCGTTGGTCGTATGTTTTCCAACATTGTAGGTGCCCGTCTCCACTTTAACGGCATTGAAACAAAGAATGGTTTGAAGTCTATCGGTGCAAACTACAAATTCAAGTATATCACAGGAAATGTTGACTTGATGCTCAACGTGTTCAATATCTTTAAGGCAACCAACAAGCGTTTTGTTGACCTCTACCTCATCGGTGGTATTGGTGCAAACCTTGCATGGGGCAACAAAGACTTCTCCAACATTGTAAACGGCAATCGCAACGCAGTGGCAGCTGGAACAGCAACAGCCATTCAGGAAGACATCTCAAATGCTTGGGGACCAGGTACAACTCGTAAGCAACTCCTCAACCACAACATCCGTTTTGGTGTATTAGCAGATTTCAATATTCACAAGAACTTCAGCATAGGTGTAGAAGTTGACCTCAACTCTCTTGACGACCGTTTCAACTCAAAGTTCAACAACAGCGACGACTGGATGCTGACAGCTCAGCTCTCTCTCACTTACAAGTTCGGTCACAAGAAAGTTAAGGCACCAGAACCTGCTCCTGTGCCACCAGTTGTTGTTCGTGAGCCAGAACCAGAACCAGTTCCTGTTCCAGTAATCATCAATCCTGTAAACAAGGAAATATTCTACCTCATTCGTGAATCAGACCTTGACGCAGATAGAATGGCGATTATAAGTAAGGTTGCAGACTGGTACAAAGCAAATCCAGAGAAGCAGAAAGTCATCACTGTTGACGGATATGCAGATAAGGGCACAGGTAATCCTCGTGTAAACAAAGAATATGCTCGTCAGCGTGCTGAAAAGGCTGCACAGGCACTTCAGGACAAGGGTATTCCTTCTTCACAAATTAAGGTTGACTCTCATGGTGACACTATTCAGCCATTCGCTGAGAACGACAAGAACCGTTGTGTTATTATCGTAGGAAAATGCGTTGAATAATTTATTCAAGACACAATAAAAAAATAGGACTTCGTTTGAAGTCCTATTTTTCATTTTATATTCTCGTTTTAGCATACGATACTACCGCCTTTTACGTTTCGTTCTACTGTTGTTACACTGAGGCTGCCATCCCAGTTTTCGGCAGAGAGAATCATGCCCTGGCTGACAAGTCCGTTCTTGAATTCGCGTGGAGCGAGGTTTGCGATGAAGAGTACCTGTTTGCCGACGAGTTGTTCGGGTTCGTAGTGCTGGGCAATACCGCTGACGATGGTGCGTCCGTGTGGAGTGCCGTCGTCAATCTTGAACTGCAGGAGTTTCTTCATCTTTGGCACTCGTTCGCATTCCAGCACTGTACCGACACGGATATCCACCTTCTGGAAGTCGTCGAACGACACAGTTGGTTTCACTGGAGCTGCCTCAGCATTTGCCTCGGCATTTGCTTTGAGAGTAGCCTCGAGCTTATCCATCTGGAACTTGATAGCATCATCTTCAATCTTCGAGAAGAGCAGTTCCGGCTTATTCAGTTGTTTTCCAGCAGGCAGGATATCAGTCTTGCCAAGGTCTTCCCAGTTCAGTTCGTTCATGTTAATCATCTGGCGCAGACGAGCCGATGAGAACGGCAGGAACGGTTCGAACGCAATGGCGAGGTTTGCCGTAAGCTGGAGAGATATATAGATAATAGTCTTCACGCGCTCAGGGTCGGTCTTGATTACCTTCCAAGGTTCTTCGTCTGCGATATATTTATTTCCGATGCGAGCCAGGTTCATGGCTTCCTTCTGAGCATCGCGGAACTTGAAGTTCTCAAGCAGAGACTCTACCCTATCCTTCACGCTCACAAACTCATCAAGAGTAGCGCGGTCGGTATCGGTCAGAGTGCCACATTCGGGCACCTTGCCGTCGTAGTACTTCTGAGTCAACTGGAGAGCACGATTTACGAAATTACCATAGACAGCTACGAGTTCGTTGTTGCAACGAGCCTGGAAATCTGCCCAAGTAAAGTCGTTGTCCTTTGTCTCTGGAGCATTGGCAGTAAGCACATAACGGAGTTCGTCCTGTCGTCCTGGCATCTCCTCGAGGTATTCGTTGAGCCATACGGCATAGTTCTTCGAAGTGGAAATCTTATTACCTTCGAGATTAAGGAATTCGTTAGCCGGCACGTTGTCAGGTAAGATATAATCACCGTGAGCCTTTAGCATAGTCGGGAAAACGATGCAATGGAACACTATATTGTCTTTTCCGATGAAATGGATGAGTCGGCTCTCATCGTCCTGCCACCACTTCTGCCATGTACCCCACTTCTCAGGTTCCTTTTCGCAGAGTTCCTTAGTATTGCTGATATATCCGATTGGAGCATCGAACCACACATAGAGCACCTTTCCGTCGGCACCCTCTACAGGCACAGGGATTCCCCAATCGAGATCGCGCGTTACAGCACGTGGTTTCAGTCCTCCGTCGAGCCAGCTCTTGCATTGTCCATATACATTGCTGCGCCACTCCTGATGATCCTTGAGAATCCACTGTTCGAGCCACTGCTGATAATCGTTGAGTGGCAAGTACCAGTGTTTTGTAGCCTTCTTCACGAGCGGATTGCCGTTGATGGCATTCACTGGGTTGATGAGTTCTTCAGGCGAGAGGGTAGCACCACACTTCTCGCACTGGTCTCCATAAGCGCCCTCAGCATGGCAGCGCGGACATTCGCCTTTTATGTTACGGTCAGTCAGGAACTGCTTAGTCTCCTCGTCGTAAAACTGTTCTGTGGTTTGTTCTACGAACTTACCCTCATCATACAGTTTACGGAAAAAATCGGCAGCAAACTGATGGTGAATCTTGCTGGTAGTACGTGAATACACGTCGAACGAGATACCGAAGTCCTCGAACGACTTCTTGATGATGCCGTGGTAGCGATCCACAACATCCTGCACAGTACACCCCTCCTTCTTCGCACGAATAGTCACCGGCACTCCGTGTTCGTCGCTTCCGCCAATGAACATCACCTCTCTACCCTTCAGACGCAGGTATCTGACATAGATATCAGCAGGTACATATACACCTGCCAGATGTCCGATGTGAACAGGTCCGTTGGCATAAGGCAAAGCCGAAGTCACGGTAGTTCTCTTATAGTTTTTTCTTTCCATATTTTGATATTTTATTATAAATGACGCACAAAGGTACGTGTATTTTTTCACATTTCATTTAATTATCCCTAAATTTGCGATGTTTTTACGATGACAAAACAATTCTAACTAAGAAAAAACGATGATGGAACTCAAGCGAAAAGAACCAAAGGAAATAAAGAGATTACTCGCCATGCGCTTCTCTGCCATGGGCGACGTAGCCATGACTGTGCCTGTGCTCACCCAGTTGGCACGCCAGCATCCCGACCTGCGCATCACTATGCTGACTCGTAAGAAATTCCTCCCCCTTTTCGAGTGGGTACCGTCGAATGTAGAGGTAAAGGGTATCGACCTTGCCAACTACAAAGGACTGCTGGGACTGGAACGCCTCTTTTCCATGCTTCACAAACAGGGATTCGAAGCTGTTGCCGACCTCCACGACGTACTGCGCACAAAATACCTGCATAACCGTTTCCGCATGACCAGTGCCCGTGTGGCTGTCATCAACAAGGGGCGCAAACTGAAACGCGAGATATTGGGTCATGGCACCGACCATGATCCGCTGCCGTCTATGTTCGAACGCTATGCCGATGTGTTCCGTCAGTTAGGACTCAGTCTCAAACTGCACCCCGACGAACCGATTATAGATTTGAAAAATGAAGACTTCCTGCCCATTACCCGTTTTGCAGGAAAGAAAGAACCAGGCGAGCGCTGGATAGGCATAGCTCCGTTTGCAGCCCACGACCCGAAGATGTATCCGCTCTATATGATGGGCGATGTCATTGCCCTTTGTACTGAATATGGTTATAAGGTATTCCTTTTCGGAGCAGGCGACAAGGAAGCGGCACAATTGGAACGCTTCGAAGACGAAAACGTGAAGAGTATTTGTCGTCGACTGGGCGGACTACACGACGAACTGCTCCTCATGTCGCGGCTCGACCTTATGCTTTGTATGGACTCTGCCAACATGCATATGGCAGCCATACTCGGAGTGCCTACCCTCAGCATCTGGGGAGCCACCCACCCCTCTGCCGGATTCCTGCCGTGGAACACCACCCGTGCCGACATCATCGAGCAGTGCGACCTGCCCTGCCGACCCTGTTCCGTCTATGGCAACAAAACCTGCAAACTGAAAGACCTGCGCTGCATGACGCAAATCACACCCGACATCGTTGCCGACCGAATAGTAGAAAAGCTTGTGGAAAAAAGAAGTTAAAGGGAAGTTATAGAGGAGTTAAAGAGACAATAGAGAAACCATGCAATAATCAGTTCCGTCCCTTTAACTCCCCTATAAATTCCTTCTTACTCCTTTTTTACTCCTTTTTCCTAAGGTTTTTATCGAACCACTGCGTTGCTACAGGCAAGAAGAGATCATGTCCGTCAGCATTCAGGTGGGCAGTATCCTTTGGTCCCTGGAAATACTTACGACGGAAATCATCGTTGCGCACCTGGATTACGCACTTAGGAGTGTAGTTCCAGAGTACCGGAATCTTATGGCGACGACACACCTGCTTAATCACCTTGCACACCTGCTTGAAACCGGGACGGTCCACATACCACGGAGTGACATAACCGATGCGTGCATTCGGACATAGAGTTTCGATGCCAGATAGGAGAACCTCGAGCGAGTCGCGGAACATCCTAAGCGAGTCTGCATTCTCCCCCACCTTACCGGCATCGTTATGTCCGGCAATGATGATTACATAATCAGCCTGTGGATTCATCGTCTTATAGCGCTGCCACATAGCAGGACCGAAATTCCACTTGCCATCGTGAGTGCGGTCGAAAGCCACACAAGAGCCGTTCTTGCCGTAGTTATTATACACATAACCGCGCTGCTGCGCCAGTTTGTAGTGCCATGCCTCCTCCTTCGGACGACGATGATTAGCCACGTACGAATCGCCAATGACATTCATCATCTCCTGTGCCTTGCCGGCAACAGCAGAAAGCAGGACAAGCGCCAAAACAACAATTCGCAACGACATAACTAGAGCACCTTAATGAGTTCTACGTCGAAGATAAGAGTTGCAAACGGAGGAATAGATGCGCCTGCACCGCCCTCGCCGTATGCGAGCATATAAGGGATGTAGAAGCGGAACTTCGAACCCTCCTTCATCAGTTGCACGCCCTCAGTCCATCCTGCGATTACCTGTTGCAGACCGAAGTCAGCTGGTTGGTTGCGCTTATAAGAAGAATCGAAAACAGTACCGTCGAGCAGTCTGCCCTCGTAGTGGCAACGAACAGTATCGCTTGCCTTTGGCTGCTTACCTGCACCCTCAGTGAGCACTTCGTACTGCAGACCCGACTTAGTCACGGTGATGCCTTGCTTCTTGGCATTCTCAGCGAGGAACTTCTCACCCTCCACCTTCGCAGCCTTGCCAGCTTCAGCCTGTGCAGCACGCTGACGAGCCTCTTGTTCAGCAAAGAAACTATTCACAATCTGCTGAGCCTCCTGATGGTTCACCTTCAGATCATTTCCTTTGAGCACATCAGCGATAGATGCAGCGAAATCGTTAACTACCAGAGTATCCTTCAGTCCCATCTGCAGGAGCTGCTGTCCGATACCCAATCCTAATGAATAAGATAATTTGTCCATAATAATAATATAATGTGTATATTTGTTAGTTTTACTCTATAATTCTTTCCTTATTTTTGTAAATTCGGGACAAAGATACGTAAAAAAATACTCAACTCTTTAATACTCATTTTATTTTATTTATATTTGCCACGCATTCTACTTTTTACATCCTAGATTAATAACAACTATGAAACATTTTTCTTTTTTCATTGCAGCATTATTTTGTTTTGCAACTTTCATTTCTTGCGGAAGCGAAGGGAACGACAGTACTGAGAGAGACAATCCTGAGAACGGTTCTGGCAATGTGTCACAATCAATTGATGGTGAATGGGCATATTACGAACAACAGGGAAGCACTATGCAAGGAGCTGTATATCTCAAATTCGAGGGTGGTAATGGTATTATCGCTACTTATGATTACAATTCATATTCCGAAGAATTCACTGTCAACGCCTATACGGAGTTTACCTACAATTATTACGCTAACCTAAAAGAAATCAATGTCGTCTACTCGCCTAGTGGCTCAACCGACAAATGGACTATTTTAGACTTGAGTGCCAATAGTATAACCCTAAACATGTATAACACAAATATTACTTTCCAAAAACTGAATAACAATCAAGGCGGAAGCAACGGTGGCAGCGGTAATAGCATTTCTTATGCTCCCGACGATGCAAGCGGCTATCACATCACAGCGATTACCGACTTCACAAACTACTCCACCACTCTTGACCTGTATTTCAACAGCAACTACAGCGTCAGCAGTGCAAGTTACTACTCCACCTTTGCTCTCATTTCTGCTTCTTACGAAAAGACTGGCAGCAACACTGCTAAAATAACCTATACGTATTCAACATCATCCGGAACAAATTCTACCACTTTACAACTGAACTTCACTTCGGAAAATGGTGGAACAACAAAGTACTCTAATGGCAAGGAAGGACGTTTTACGATTGCAAAAGAATCGAGCTACGTTGTGGCATCAGCTCCGGAAAGCATCGCATATAAAAAGTTTACCATCGTAATAGCCAACGTACTGGAAGAATGGTATCAGTTTGGTTCCCAGACTGGCTCGTCAGTTAGAGTAACCAGTTTCGACCCTGGACTGGGAAGCAGTAGCAGCTATTCCATCGTCAGATGTACATACAACAAAATGGGTACTAAAAATGCGGAATTAGTTATCGAGACCCGCTTTATGTCGTCCAGCAGCACTACGATATCTACATATTCTTTGACATTCCGTGATAGCAGATCAGGTACATACAGTTGCTACAGCACATCACCTGGCAACCGATTTGCCGAAGACAAAACAACCACAGGAAACTTCACACTGGAGTAGGAATAAATACATAATCACAAACAAATCGCCCCTGAATCTACATAACGAGATGCAGGGGCGAATCGATTTTTTATGAACCGTAAACTTACTTTTCGATATGACAGGTTTCGCATGCAAAACCTGACCTACGGCAACCTTCCAAAGTATTAAAACAAGTGCCATGAAGATCAGAATACTGATACGCGCAACAGCCTTTGCTACTGCTGCAATAATATGGTTTACTATCGGAACATTTTTTCTTATCCTTCTTACAGGATGCCATACCGACTGCTAATACAGTCACCAAGATACAAATCAGAAATCTAAAAACTTTTGTTTTCATAGTTGTAAATGTTTAAAAGTGGTTATTGATTATTTAATATTTCATCGTTCGACATCTCCAAATAATTACTTTTGAAGAGGTAAACGTTGGGCACACCGCCCTCAATTACGTACTTTATTACTCCCTTTTCGATATAAAGGAGTGTGGGCAGCACCTCAATAAAACCAGAAAGTCCGTTGCCTACATTTATGGGATTGAAATCTACGTTCAGGAGTTTCCTTTTCCTTCCCGACTCATCCTCCGTCACACTCATCGGTACAAAACGGTCAGCCAGACCTTCCTGATAGTGCTTTATATTCTCCATGCTATTGATACAGGTAGAGCAACTGTATGAAAACACCCACACTATATATGTAGAATCAGCCGACACCTGCAGGTAGTCATTCAGAGGTGTTTCAGCTACTACGAGGTCAATGATCGGATGCTTTGGTAAAAACTGGTTTGTATAAAAAGTCGACATTCTCCACGAGTTGCCAGTAAAGAAAATGGTCACAGACATCATACCTGCAAAAGCAGACATAAGCCAAACTGAAGGTTTTTTCCTATCCGCCACCTTTGGTTCGTACAACCATATAAAGACAGAGAGCAGAAGCAAAACAAGGTTCCTCACATATGTAGCCCACACCGGCATTCTTGTCTCTATACTACCAAAACATCCACAATCCTCTATCCCGTGGATTATATTCGCATACATAAAAGCCAAGGAGAAGACAGAAAGCATCAGAATACTCACGATAGCTGTTGAGCGAGATTTTACATGAAGCACAAAACACAATCCCACAGCCATTTCCATAATGATAATAACAGGCGACAGAATAGAGAACCAAGCAAGTCCATAGCTGGTAATCAATTCGCCAAAACCCGATGCATTATCTATCTTGCCAAAAGCAGAGAAAATAAACACCAGTCCGACGAGCCATTCCGATAACCGTACAAATTTCTTTCTATTAGCCATCATTTAAAACAGACATGAGCTTAGAGTCGCCTCTACACTTACCCTTATCTTCACAACTCCAACACAGAATAAAACTGCCGCAAATATATGTTAAAAACATACATATAGCAAATATATATATAGTTTTTTTGCAAAGCAAGTGGATTTCCCTGTTGTTTTGATTACAAAATCATTATCTTTGCACCCAAAAGTAATGCATAATGCATAGACTACTTTGGAACTTTTAACAATTAACTTTTAACTTTGTGTCAAACTATATTTACGAACATCGCGACAAAGTGCGCGACTACGAGTGCGACGTGCAGGGCATAGTGAACAATGCCAACTACCAGCACTACTTGGAACATGCCCGTCATGAATTTCTGCTTAGCCACGGCGTGAGTTTTATGGACCTGCACGAGCGAGGTACCGATGCCGTTGTGGCTCGCATCACCATACAGTTCAAGACCCCCCTTCGCAGTCGCGACGAATACGTCGTTCGCATCCGAGTAAAGAAAGAAGGCATCAAATGGATATTCTATCAGGACATCTTCCGTGCCTCCGACGACAAAGTCTGCGTTCGCGCCCAGGTAGATACCGTCTGCCTCATCAATGGTCGCCTCGGCGACAGCGACGAACTGAATCAGATATTTCTGCCGCTAATCTCGGAATAATTTTCAACTATCACCTCTCACCTGTCAACTATCAATTAGGATGTCTCTCCTCCACGCCATAGCGCTCACACAGATTCATGGAATCGGTCCCGCCACTGCCCGCAAGATTGTAGAGCAGGTGGACGACCTCAGTCTGCTGTTCGAGCACAGTCATGAACTGCCCGAACTGCTTCCCGAAGCCAGCGAACAACTTCTGAATCTCCTCAATAATACTGAGCCTACTCTGCAACGGGCTCGCGAGGAACTGGATTTCATAGAAAAGAAGAATATGCGCTGCATCATGCTTGGCGACAAAGACTACCCGGTGCGATTACAGGATTGCGATGATGCTCCGCTCGTGCTCTACTTCTGCGGAAATGTCGACCTGAACGCAAAACACATCGTCAGCATCGTTGGCACACGCCATGCCACAGCCTATGGCAAAGACATTTGCTCCCATTTCATCGAAGATTTGCATGCTTTAGATCCTTCCATGCTCATCGTAAGCGGACTGGCATACGGCATCGACATCTGTGCTCATCGAGAAGCCTTGCGTCAGGGCTTGCCCACTGTCGGAGTAGTAGCTCACGGACTCGACATGATTTATCCGCGGCTCCATCGCCAGACAGCCGTTGAAATGACCCTTCACGGCGGCTTGCTCACCGAATATCCTACTCACACAACTATAGAAAAGGGCAACTTCGTGCAGCGCAACCGCATCGTAGCAGGTTTGGCTGATGCTACGGTAGTGGTGGAAAGTGCTGAACGTGGCGGTTCGCTCATCACAGCCAATATCGCCAACAGCTACGGACGCGAAGTATATGCTTTTCCAGGGCGTACGAACGATGAATACAGCAAGGGTTGCAACCGAATTATCTACAACAACCTGGCACATAGCATTCGCTCAGCCCAAGACCTATTCGAACTGATGGGTTGGCAAGCGGTTTCTAGCACCAAGCAGCCTGTGCAGCAGGAACTATTCGTAAAATTAGCGTCAGAAGAGCAGAAAATAATCAACTGCCTCTCCGGTTCGGATGAAGGCAAGACCACCAGCGAGATAGTTGCCGAATCGGGCATGTCGTTCAGTGCCGTCAGCATCGCCCTCTTCGAACTTGAAAGCAAAGGGCTGGTCGATTTCATCGGCGGCGGCAGATATAGAAAGATAAGATAACTTTTTATGCTCGCGGGGCTCCCGCGAGGGAGTCAAAACACATTTTCTTGCTCGCGGGAGCCCCGCAAGAGTGCCCAAAGACTTTTTCATGCTCGCGGATGCCCCGCGAGTAATTCAAAACAATTTTTCTCATTCGCGGGAACCCCGCGAGAATGTCAGAACCTTTTTTCATGTTCGCGGGAGTCCCGCAAGCATTTCTTTAATAACATTATGTCAAAATATGTAAAATGTAAAACGGATAACGTAAAATGTTCGTACCTTTGTAGCGTAATAAAGATTTGGACTTATTTTTATTTTACATTTTATAATTAATTACAGAACAATGAAGAAAATTATGTTGATGGCAGCAGTTGCTATGACTGCCATTTGTTTCACAGCCTGCAATGGCGGTGGAAAAGCAAATCTGAAGACTGACGTAGATTCAATGGCTTACGACCTCGGTGTGGCTCAGGCTCAGGGTCTGAAGCAGTACATGACAATGCAGCTCGGCGTTGACTCTGCATACATCGATGAGTTTATCAAGGGTATGAAGGAAGGTGCTGTGAACGAGACTAGCCCAAAGAAGGAAGCTTACATGAAGGGTATGGAAGTAGGTAAGCAGGTACAGCAAATGGCAAAGGGTCTGGGACAGGACGTTTTTGCTGGTGACTCTACTCAGACAGTTAACGTAAATAATATCCTGGCTGGTCTTATCGCTGGTCTGAAGGGTACTGAAACTCGCACTGCTGAACAGGCTTACGAGTCGTTCAACAACCGCATGGAACCTATCCGCACTGCAAACCTTGAGAAGCAGTTTGGCGAGAATAAGGCTGCCGGCGAGAAGTATCTGGCTGAGAACAAGAAGAAGGAAGGTGTGACTGTTCTGCCTTCAGGTGTACAGTATAAGGTTATCGTTGCCGGCGACGGTAAGGTGCCAGCTGACACTGCTAAGGTAAAGGTAAACTACGAAGGTAAACTCATCGACGGCACTGTATTCGACAGCAGCTACGAGCGCAACCAGCCATTCGAGGTTAACTTGGCTGCTCCACACGTAATTCCAGGATGGGTTGAGGTGCTGAAGATTATGCCTGCCGGTTCTAAGTGGGAAGTTGTTATCCCTCAGGATCAGGCTTACGGTGCACAGAACATGGGTTCTATCAAGCCTTTCTCTACTCTTATCTTCACTATCGAATCTTTGAAGTAAAAAAGACGAATAGGTTTTATGAGACTTTATATCATAATTACAGCACTTGCAATGTCAAGTGCTGTTTTTGCACAGACAAGTGCAAAGGACAGCATCGCAGCTTTCAAGGCTGCACAGAAGGAAGCTAAGGCTCTGAAGGCTGCTCAGCTAAAGGCATTCAAGGAGAAGCAGAAGGCTGACCTCGCTGCTTTCATCAAGGCTCAACAGGAGAATACTACAGGCGCTGCAGTCACTCTGCCAGCAGTAGAACTGAAGGACGCTGGCGATAGCCTCGCACACATCTTCGGTATTGCTCAGAGCAACGGACTGAAGGGCTATATGGTGAACCAACTCGGTGTGGACACAGCTTATATTGCTGAGTTCTGCAAGGGCATCATGGACGCTGCAAACATAGATCCGCAGAATAAGGAGAAGGCAGCATATGCTGCAGGCGGACAGATCGGCGGACAGGTAGTGAACATGTCGAAGAATCTCTCAAAGGAGTACTATGCTGCCGACCCTGACAAGAGCATCAATGCAGGAATCGTGGCTCACGGCCTGATTGAAGGTCTGCTGGGCACTAACAAGATTGGTGTGCAGGAGGCAGGACAGCAGTTGCAACAAGCTGTGACAGCTCGTCAGGCTGAGAACAAGGAGAAGCTGTGGGGCGCTAACCGCAAGGCTGGTGAGCGGTTCCTCGCTGAGAACAGAACCAAGGAGGGTGTGCACACAACTACTTCGGGTCTGCAGTACAAGGTGCTGACAGAAGGCAAGGGTGCCATTCCACAGAAGACCGATAAGGTGAAGGTAAACTATGAGGGCACTCTCATCGACGGCACTGTGTTCGACAGCAGCATCAAGCGCGGACAACCTGCCACATTCCAGGTGAATCAGGTAATTAAGGGATGGACTGAGGCTCTCTGCATGATGCCTGTTGGTTCGAAGTGGGAACTCTACATTCCACAGGAACTGGCTTACGGCGACCGCGAGACAGGAAACATCAAGCCTTACTCAACTCTTATCTTCACAGTAGAACTGCTGGACATAGAGAAGTAAGCGGAACAGGCATAAAACAAAATCAGCGATGAAGCATCCTTCACCGCTGATTTTTTTATTGTCTGTTTCTGTTTATCCGAAGAACAGATATGCAACGAATATGGCTGCAAGGATTCCGGCTGCATCAGCAAGGAGTCCGCAGGTGAGTGCATGGCGAGTGTGACGGATGCTGACACTACCGAAATAGACTGCAAGGATGTAGAAGGTAGTGTCGGTAGATCCCTGGAAGATACAAGCCAGACGACCAGCGAAGGAGTCGGCTCCGTACTGAGTCATGCAATCGACCATCATACCGCGAGCTCCACTACCTGAGAGAGGTTTCATAAGTGCTGTAGGCAAGGCAGGAACGAAGTCGGCATTGAGTCCGAGCGACTCCATCGACCAGTTGATGCCTTTGATAAGTATGTCCATACCACCGCTGGCACGGAACACTCCTATGGCTACGAGTATTGCCACGAGATAAGGAATGACACGCACAGCCGTGGCGAATCCGTCTTTCGCCCCCTCTACAAAGGCATCATACACATTGACACGCTTGCGCACTCCAGCTATGATGAAACTGAGGATGATGGCAAAGAGGATGATGTTGGCTGCAGCTGTGCTAACTATGTCCATCGTGTCTTTGTCCATCTGGGAGAAAAGCCACACGATGCCTGCTACGGCAAGACACATGCCGCCAAGTGTTGAGAGCAGAACCGGCTGCAGGAGGTTTATGCGCTGGTAGAGCGATGTGATGATGATGCCTGCGAGTGTGGCTGCGAACGTGGCAAGCAGGATAGGAATGAAGATGTCGGTTGGTTGTGCCGCACCCATCTGAGCCCTATACACCATGATGCTGACAGGGATGATGGTAAGTCCGGAGGTGTTGAGCACAAGGAACATAATCATCGGATTAGTGGCTGTATCCTTCTTGGGATTGAGTTCCTGCATCGACTCCATTGCTTTCAGTCCGAGCGGAGTGGCTGCATTGTCGAGTCCGAGCATGTTGGCTGCTATGTTCATAAAGATATGTCCCGTAGCGGGATGTCCCTTAGGAATATCGGGGAAGAGGCGGGTGAACACCGGACTCAATATGCGTGAGAGGGCATTGACTGCCCCACCCTTCTCGCCTATTTTCATCACTCCCATCCAAAGGGAGAGAACACCGGTGAGACCGAGTGAAATCTCAAATGCTGTCTTCGAGTTGTCGAACGTAGAATTGATGATGTCGGCAAATACTCCGACATTGCCTAAAAAGCAACTCTGCACCAGCGCACAAACGGCTGCGAGCAGAAAGAATGCTATCCAAATGTAGTTTAGTACCATGTTTTGTAACGGTTAAAGGTTAACGGTTAAAGGTTAACGGTTAAAGAGTTTTTCGTCTTTCGTTCTAATCGGTTTTGTCCTGATGGGCAAAGATGTTGGCGAGGATGGTGCCACTGATGCTATGCCAAGCACAACTGATGGCGCAAGGAACCACTGCCATAGGATTGGTAGCCACGAAGAAGGTCATGGCGAGGTTGGTGCCCAGTCCGGCATTCTGCATACCTACCTCGATGGAGAGGGTGCGCTTCTTGGCAACGGAGAAGTTGCAGAGGCGACCTACGGAATAACCGAGGACATAACCGATGGTGTTGTGACAGAAGACCATTCCGAACGTGAGCATGAAGAGCAGGAGACCGTTCTCCACGAGCGGGTCGTGAACAGTAGTAATCACTCCACCGACGATGCAAGCCAGGGATATCACAGAGACTCCGGGCATGCAACCCTGAATTTTACGGAACACCTTCTTTTCGCCCAACCACACATTCAGGAAGAATCCGATGGCGATCGGTATGATGGTGACTATCAGAATCTGTTTGAACATACCGATGGCATCCACATCAACACGTTCGCCGGCAAGCCACAACACCAACAACGGTGTGAGCACAGGAGCAAGAAGTGTGGAAGCACACGTCATGCCGACTGAATAGGCTACGTCGCCCTTACAGAGGAACGACATGATGTTGCTCGAAACTCCTCCCGGACAACAGCCCACGAGGATAATGCCGATAGCCATTGCTGTGCTGTAGGGAGCAAAGGCAGGCACTTGACTGAACAACCAAGTGAGGGTGAAGGCCACAAGAGGCATGATGGTGAACTGAGCCACAGCACCGATAAGGATGTCGAGTGGACGTTTTGCAAGCAGACGGAAATCGTCGGGCGTAAGCGTAAGTCCCATCGTGAGCATGATAATGCCGAGGATGATGGTTTGTGTGTCGCCCTTCACCCATTCAAACAGTTGTGGATAAAAGAAAGTGACCACTGCAGTGAGAATGATGAATATACTCGCCTTCCCGCTCAGTGTGTCACTGATAAACTTAAAAAAATTATACATTACTGGTTTTTATTTTTAGTTGGTTTTATAGCCAAAATGCTTTTCGAGGCGCTCGCGCTCCTCCTTCGTAATCTGTATCACAGAACCATGACGAGGGGTGAAGTTGCCCTTGGTCGGGGTGCTGTGGATGTATTTGAAGTTTTTCAAATCGCCACGGCAGAACTCGTAATGTCCCTTGGCATAGCAGTCGTACATCAGCATGTATTCGTCGCTGCCGATAATCGGAAATACTGACGAACCTTCAACAGGGAACTGTCCTGAACGATGTAGATAGCGCCACTCGATGGTGTAAGGACCGGTGACACTCTTGCTCGTAGCACGCAACACTCCCTGACGGGTTCTCCAACCACCATAAGGACCATCCGGATTGATTACCGTACGACCCTCGTCCTTGAAGAATAACACGTATTCACGGTTCTTCTTGTCATACACTATGTCGCCATCGATGCAGGCAGTACCGAAGTCGAACAGGAGTTTAGGTTCGGTTATGTCGGTAAAGTCCTCGTTGGCATAACTGTAGTAGAGTTTGAAGTATGGCTGATGGAACACTGAACCGTCTCTATTCTTGTCCTTCGTAGGATATTCCCAGTCGTGACGGCCTATCGAGTAGTATATCATATACTTTTTCTCTACTGGATCCCATATGGTTTGCGGAGCCCACACGGCATGCAGGTTCTTTCGGTCGAATCCGTCGAGATGAGGGAAACGGTTCGGGAAGTCGATAGCCGTATGCTGCCAGTGGATGAGGTCGGTCGATTTCATCAGTATCATACCGTCGTTCGACTGCCAACCCTTTGACGAACGCATATCGGTGAGCACCATGTAGAATGTCTTACCATCCTCGCCACGCATGAGGTGCGGGTCGCGAATGCTATGGGTAAGAGCGATGGAGTCGCTATCTATTACGGGGTGACCATCGTTGAGCGATTTATAATTGAACCCATCGTCGGAGATGGCAAAGCGCACCTGCTCGCCCTGCGGAGTGTTGTTTGAAAAGAATGCAAACAGATAGCTCGTGTACTGCTGAGCAAAGCTGGCAGCAGAGAAGAAGATTGATATGAGGAGTGTTGAAATCCTAAGTTTCATGTCTGGATATTTCGTTTAGTCTGAATAATATGTTTACCAATTTAAGTACTTTTTCTTGCCTCTAACTACTACGCCGCGAGTATCAGACGGAACCTGCATGCCGGCAGTGTTGTATGTAGGAGTATCGATTCCTTCAGAACCATCGGACTGCGGGGTAGAGATGCCTGTAGGAACTGTGTCAACGTAGCTATTAGTGACGTCTACCGATGTAGCACCAGTATCGTTCATAATTGCTGCAACCTGCTCGGCTGCGAGTGCGTAGTTGTATATGCGGAAGTCGTCGATATAGCCCTTGAACAATGGGTCGCCCACGAACATACTGCGACCGATATATGCTACGGAAGCAGCTATGTCGGCAGGGCTGATTGTGAAGTCGTCTTTCGTTGCCTTTGCCACACCATCAACATAGAGTGTTACAGAGGTCTTGCCACCTGCTGCCGGTTCGATAGTTACAGCAATGTGCTTATAACTTGAAGTAGGTATTTTTGTAGAAGTAAGAATCTCCTCTTCGCCACCATTCTTCATTACAAAACGCAGTTCGCTACCTGTAGAAGGAGTGAGGAACATATAACTGTCTTCACCGTTACCGAAATCAAAGACGCGCTGCCAGTTGCCGCCACCACTCCAACGAACCCAAGCTGCGATAGTCATTGCAGGCAGATGAGTGAGTGAGTAAGGAATCTGCACATATGTGTTTTGTGACGACAGGTTAAGAGCTGCCGTACCTGACTTGAAGGTATTAATAACTTTTATGTAGTTATCCTTCGGGTAAGCCGATGCTTTGAGCGCGTTGTAAGACTGGTCGTCGAGCGATTCGTCAAACTGCAACTGACAAAGCAGTGCATTCTCCTGAAGTGGAGCAGCATCGATGATTTCTGAGTCAACACTGCGATTGCCTGCCGGGTCAACAGCTTTCATCTTGTAGCTGTACTGGCGACCTGCAACAACGGTATTGTCGATAAACGTAGAACCGGAGATGTTACGACCGATGGTGTTCCACTCACCATTTTCCTTACGCAATACTGTGTAAGTAAGCGGATCGGTTTCATTAGGTTCTGACCACGAAAGCTGGATGCTGCCAACACGCTGACGAGCAACAAGATTGGTAGGAGCCACTGGAGCTGTCAGGTCTGCCTTAGTATCGGTTGGCTGGAAACGCCACAGGTATTTCTTCAGGTTGTTTTCTGTAATATTCTCGGCAGGAGCATCTTGAAGAGACAATGCAGTACCCGAGGTTGAAGAACTACAATACAGGTATTTGTTAGACAAACGGCTGATGATAAAGTAATAACCGTCCTTAGCATATTTCAGATACCACTGTTCGTTCATGCCATGTCCGGCATTGAAACAGATTACACTGGCACCGGCTTTCAAGTTATTATTCAACACATTCCAATGACCTGCAGACGTACCGGCATTGTCGATGAACCAATAGGAAACATCGCCCGTTACACCCTCACCAAAGGAGATGTAGTTTTTACCTTCGGAATTCGTCTTGACTTCTCCGATGAAATCAGTATAGACTGGAGTGACTGTCCATTGCTGACTCGTTCCCTTGGAATTGTAACTTGCACTTTGGATAAAACTACTGGCAGAACCTGCACCGTTCATTGTAACCATCTTTCTGCTGAACGCATTTAGGATTCGGTAGGTTCCGTTGATTTCAGCTGGAGCCACATCTTCACCCCAAGTGACATCGAAGAGTCGTTCGGCATTAATTTGTCCGTATTGGTATTTATTAAAGCTCTTTCCGTATGAATAACCATCGGTATAGGCAGGGACGCTATATACGAATGCACGGGTTGGTCCGTAGCCATTGAAATAAACATCCTTCGTGGTTGATATGTACTGGAATGACGACGCCTTAGCCTGACGCTCACTACTACCGAAGTATCCGTGTACCTCGCCAGTCGTCTCGTTGCGATACACTGCAGCATTGGTCCACGCATTGCGGTTTTCACCGTAACCAATACGCACACCTTGGTTGCTGTCGATACAGAACTGTCCGCGAGCCTTCGAATCGAAAGCCCACCAAATGCCGTTTTCCATTCCGTAGTTCACACCGACAATAGCCTCACCCACATTGTGGAGTTCATCGGCAGTAGCTACCTTTCCATCGTTCTTTACCTTAGCGAAGAAATCTGCATAGTTGTAGAACTCGCCTGACAACTGGTGAGTATTTCCTTCGTCAAGATAGTTAAAGAGGTAGTTGTACCACTCTGTTGCATTGTTGCAATCGAGGGTGTTACCACCACAAACTCTGATTCCATTGAAATACGAATCTTCCTTTATAAGCTTTGCTATAGCAAGGAAGTCGGCTTGTGTACCCTGTTCGTTGTAGATATAATCTGGTTCGTTGAGCGGAGCTATAGCCACCACATTCACTCCAAGTTCTTTAGCCTTCATCACCGTAGCTTTGATTACTCGGTAATAGGCTTGTGGATTACCTTTGTAGTTAGCACGATAGCTTTCAATCTGATCACCCGGAACATCATTGTTCAAAAGCACATCGGTCACGCCAGTACTCGTGATGTGTCTGATACGGGAACGAAGTGCGTTAATCTGTTTTGTAGAAAGTTGCAAATCATCTCCTACCAGGTCGGTAGGTTGGAACGAGATACGTCCGTATGCGAAGTTGCCCACTCCTACATGTGCGATACCGAGATTTACATTGTAATCCCAGTCCCACGCAGTATCCATACCCCAGTTTACTTTATACTCTTTTCCAGTGTCGTTTACATCGAAAGCAACTACACAGTCTGCTTTCTTCATGGCTGTCATAAAGTCGGCACCAGTCTGTGCATGACCAGTGAAAGGTAATGTACAGAAGAGGCTGATAAGTGCCACAAAATTGGAAGTTCGCTGTTTCATAGTAATATCGGTTTTAGTTATTATTTCATTTACGTATTTCTATTCGATTGGTAAGGTTACCACGAAGCGGGAACCATTCTTGTAATCTAAATCAAGCACGATGTCGCCACCGAGAAGTTGAGTGATGTTGCGGCAAAGGGATAGTCCGATACCGATTCCATCAGCAAATTCGTCCAGTTTCACAAACTTCGTGAATATGTTTTCGCGCTGTTCTTTTGGAATGCCGCAACCAGTGTCGGTGACGGCGAACTCGACATACTTATCGTCCTTCTTGTGGCAACTGAGGATGATGCTACCCTCTTTAGTGAACTTATTGGAGTTGTCGAGCAGAGCGTGGAAGACCTTGAGCATCCATGTACTATTTGTACGCATTTTGAAATCTTCAGGTATGTCGCTTTCTACGTCCAACTTAACTGTCTCTGGATATTTTGGTTTTATCAGCTGAACGGCTTCGAGACAGAGTTCGGTAGGATTAACCTCATCGCTCTTTTCTATCTTCAAGTTGCTGTCGAGTTCAGAAATGTCAATGAGTTGGTTCAGTATGACAGTGATAGTCTGTGTGCCTTGAATCATTCCGTCAATCATCATCTTCATCTCGTCTTCAGGAATATTCTTATACCCACTTTGGATAACCTGAGCAAAACCGGTTACGTGATTGAGCGGAGTTCGTATCTGGTGGGTCATATTTTGGAGGAAAGCTGTCTTCATACTCTCAGCCACCATAGCTCGCTGGTTGGCTTCGAGCAGTTCATCGTTCTTGATGCGAAGATTCTCGATATATTCAACGATAGACATCTGCATGTTTCCGAATATATTCTGCAACTGCCCTATCTCGTCCTGACGCATACTTGTTGGCATACTACCCTGGAAGTTTCCGTGTGCCATCTGATTAGCTGTGTCGGCAAGCCGTTTCAATGGGAACAGTTTGCGGCTGATAGTAAACCAGCAAAAGAACAACAGAAGGAGAAGTCCGATGACGGTAACCGATACAACTCTCATGAGCAGTCGGTAGTAACCACTGAGAACATCACTCTCCGGACATACTATCGCCACACTCCATCCTGTATCACCGAGTGGTTTGTAGAAAGTGTAATAAGTCTCTACACCTTTCCTATAACTCAGGAAACCGCTATCGCCAGCAGTCATAGACCGTCCGAGTTTCTGGCGTACATCTCGGGATATTTCTTCGTCTGAGAATATAGTTTCGTAGAATACCTGCGTAGAATCCGGATGCACGATGAAACGGCCGTTTCTATCCACCATCATACTATAAGAGTTAGGATAAGGCTTCATCTGCGTGATGTAATCTGAAAGCCACTCAAGAGAAATATCAATCGAGAATACTCCGATGAAGTTCTTGTTCTTGTCGTACAACGGACTGCAGTATGATGTGATAATGTCTGGAACTTCTATTCCACCTGTGTTTACCTCGTGGAATGGGTCTATCCAATACGACTGTCCCATTGCCTTGGGTTTTGTGTACCACTCAAGTGAGTAGTAGTCGTAGCGCTCAGTTCCTTCCTGTTCGGTCAGAATTGTGTCGCCTTCGTTGTATGAATATGCAGAGAACCATTTCTCAGTTTTGGAGAAATAATAGGGTTCGAAGGCGATGGAACACCCAATAGCATTCGGATTGTTTACCAAAATCTCTTTGCTATAGGTAAACATAGAATCAGGAGTTTCGAGATGCGAGAGCACTAGCCAACTCATGTTTTCCTCTGCAGTAACTACTTCATGTAATACCTTTTCTACTCTAAGCAGAGTTATGTCCAGCGTCTTCTCTGCTTTCTCCATAGCCTCATCTATTACTGCGGCTTTTGAGAATGAATAGAAGAGTAAGAGTACAACCATGAAAATTGCCACCACGAAAAGCACCACCCAAAGACTGAGGGTAACAGATAAACGGCGGCGGATGTAGCTAAACATTCTAGACATAGTCATTTTTCAGTTACGGATTTCAGGTTTCAATTATCAATTGTCAATTGTCAATATTAAAACCTCACGTAGGCTTCCGCCCATATTTCATTGTATCGTTGGTCGTCGCCTGTTGTCTTGTCCACTACGTAGTTGTACTGCAACTGAAACATCAAATTCTTGTGAAGTTGGAAGTTTGGGGCGACGGTGTACATCGTTCGCATAGTACTGAACTCAGCACGGTCACGATAGGCGTCGTATTTAGCATATACCTTAAGCCAATCAGTGAAAGGAATTCCAATTGTGGCGTACCATCCGTCGGCAAGGTCTCGACCAGTGAAGGAGTCGGTTGTTTTGTCATAGTCGCTAATCTTGTAACCTTTCGAACGAGCATATTCGATACGCCCACTCCAACCATCGCGTTCCAGTTTTGCTGAGACAGCCCACCGCTTTCTGTCAACAGTGATGTCATTGGATGTGTACTTTCCAATCCATCCGAAAGCACCAATCCAAAGTCCTTTGATGGGTTGAAACTGAAGTGTTCCAAGTAGATCCTTATTCCCGTTGAAATCGCCAGAATTGATTCCCTGACCATTCATCAGCTGAAACTGATAGTGGAGATATCGATGTTGATCGTAACCGCTTGGGAAGAGGTCGCCTTGAATCTGTAGTCCCTGATCACGTCCGCCACACGATGCAGCCTCCCCATTACGGTCGCCAAGACCTGCCAACTTGCTCACAACTTGCGAATAGTCACCAAATCCTACATCCCAAGGATTATAGGGATTTTCGAACGTAAATGCACGCTTGTACTGTCCTACCTTCACTTGGAATTCATTGAACCTTGCCCATTCCAGGTAGTAGTCCTTCATGTGGAACGATGCATTGCCTAACTGCACCTGTATTCGGTATTTGAAATCGGTTAAGATAGTACCGTCAATGTATGCTCGGGTGAATCGCTGAGCGAATCCGTCACCACCATGAGCACCATCTTGGCTAGTATATGAGTACTTACCGATGAAATATCCACCAAGTTTAGGTTTTGAGACAAAGTCTGTCACGTCGCGCCCTACCTTTTGTGCCGAGACTATTAGGGAAATGAAAAGCAGGAAGATGGTGAAAGATTTTTTCATAGCCGTTAGGTTGAATTATGAATTATGCATTATCTACATTTTACTCATTGCCTGTTCGAGGTCAGCAATGATATCTTCAGCATTTTCAATACCTACGGAGAGGCGTACGAGATCGGGGGCAATACCTGCTTCCTTAAGTTGTTCGTCGGAGAGCTGGCGGTGTGTATGACTTGCCGGATGGAGCACACAGGTACGAGCATCAGCTACATGGGTAACAATAGAGATAAAATCGAGGTTGTCCATGAACTTGATAGCCTGTTCACGACTGCCATTGAGTCCGAATGCGATGACACCGCAAGAACCGTTTGGCAGGTATTTCTTTCCGAGTTCGTAGTACTTGTCGCCTGGCAGTCCGCAGTAGTTTATCCAACCCACTTTCGAGTTTTTCTTGAGCCACTCAGCTACCTTCTGTGCATTCTCGCAATGCTGACGCATACGCAGGTGGAGAGATTCGAGTCCAAGGTTAAGCAAGAATGAGTTCTGAGGAGCAGGTATAGAACCGAGGTCACGCATAAGCTCTGTAACCATTTTTGTGGTGTATGCCATCTTGCCGAATGCCTTTGTGAAGGTAAGTCCGTGATACGACTCGTCTGGAGTGGTAAGTCCGGGGAACTTATCAGAGTAAGTATCCCAGTCAAAGTTACCACTGTCAACAACGCAACCACCTACCTGAGTGGCGTGTCCGTCCATGTATTTTGTGGTAGAATGAGTTACGATGTCGCATCCCCACTCGAATGGACGGCAGTTGATTGGTGTTGCAAAGGTGTTATCCACGATGAGAGGAACTCCATGACGATGAGCCATCTTTGCAAAACGTTCGATGTCAAAAACACATCCACCAGGATTACTGATTGTTTCTCCAAAGAAACACTTCGTATTTGGACGGAACTCCTTTTCAATGCGTTCGTCGTCCCATTCGGGATCAACAAAAGTGCATTCGATGCCGAGTTTCTTCATAGTCACCCCAAAGAGGTTGAATGTACCGCCATAGATATTGTTCGAGGTGATAAAGTGATCTCCAGCCTCACAAATATTGAATACAGCATAGAAATTTGCAGCCTGTCCACTGCTGGTGAGCACAGCCCCTACTCCACCTTCGAGTGCAGCGATTTTCTTCGCCACCATATCGTTGGTTGGGTTAGCAAGACGTGTGTAGAAATATCCTGCGTCCTTTAAGTCAAACAGGCGAGCCATCTGGTCGCTTGTTTCGTAACGGAACGTAGTGCTTTGGTATATTGGCAGCTGCTGTGGCTCGCCTTTTTTTGCTTTCCATCCGCCATGTACGCAGATAGTCTCTAGATTTCTTTTCATTGTTGTGTTATAGTTTTTTCGGAATATGCGAAATAATCGGATTTTATTGCTTTACTGGCAAGTGTTGCAACACATAGGAGAGGTTTTCAAGCAACACTACCTTCTGTGTTTCATCCTTCTGTGTAACAGTCAGGGTCTGCGGAGTCCAATCCATTGCGTCGATAGCAGTACTTGGATAAGCATCAGACTTTCCATCGTTATGATAAACTACAAAGGTCGGTTCCTTCACGTTTGCCTTTGACGAGAAGTCAGGGTGAATATTGATAATTGCAGACGAACTGGTCTTGCTGCCAAGTTGCTCAATGGTTTCCCAGTAACCGCCCCAACCGAATCCTTGATTAGAATGAAACTCTCCCTTGTCGTTGTAACCATCGACTACAAAGGTGTGTACCCCACTGCTGTAAATGATTGGCCAGCCCTTGTCGAGATTTTCCTTGAGCAACGCAGCCCAGTCTTCATCGCTGTAAGAATTGCGCGCTCTGAGCCTTATATCGCCACTATAGCCCCAATTGACTTCGAGAGCATCCTTAGCATAATATTCGCTCGAACCAGAAAATGAGGAGCTATAGTCCATCATCACCGACACACCGCAATTGTAAACCAACTGTGCTACGGAAATTGGTGTTTCCATATCTTCCCAACGATAATATGTATCAGCAAAATTGGCACTTAGAGTTTTTTTGGTGCCCTTGCTATTTGTCCATTGGTACGATTTCTTTCCTATTCCATGCACAGGAAACTGCCAGTAGTTTATTACCTGCGCCATCGCAATAGCCACACAACCTGCCAACAAGTGTTCCCCCGTAGTAGGATCAGTTGGACATAGATTGTTATATGGTGCACGCTGACTCCATTCCGTTGTCAGAAGCGGAGCAACCTGAGCATTCATTACTGATACATTCAGCAATGAGGCACAAACGATGATGATATGCAAACAGCGACTTTTCATTTAGCAATAATCAGAAAATATTTCTTCTTGCCTTGCTGCACAAGAAGATATTTACCATCAAGCAGATCGGTTGTTGTTATAACTTGGTCAAACTGGTTCAGTTTCTCTTTGTTTACACTCACTCCGCCACCCTTTACGAGAGTTTTCAATTCACCCTTTGATGGGAACACAGGAGCCATATCAACGAAGAGATCAGCAGCTTTCACTCCTTCTTCGAGTGTACTCTTGGATACTTCGAACTGAGGTACTCCGGCAAATACATCAAGCAAAGTCTGCTCATCTAATTTCAGAAGACTTTCCTTTGTTGATTTTCCGAAAAGAATGTTGCTTGCTTCCTGAGCCATTTCGAGGTCTTCGCGTGAGTGAACCATCACTGTAACCTCTTCTGCCAGACGCTTCTGCAACACACGGCGCCCTGGGTCAGTATCGTGTTCTGCAATGATATTATCGATTTCTTCCTTCTCCAAAGAAGTGAAAATCTTAATGTAGCGCTTTGCATCCTCGTCAGGCACATTGAGCCAGAACTGATAGAAGACATACGGACTGGTATAGTTGCGGTCGAGCCATATATTGCCACTTTCAGTCTTACCAAATTTCTTTCCGTCGCTCTTCGTAACAAGCGGACAAGTCAGTGCAAAACATTCGTTGCCATTCATGCGGCGGATGAGTTCTGAACCAGTTGTGATATTACCCCACTGATCGGCACCGCCAAGTTGCAACTTACAATTCTTATGTTCGTTCAGGTAGAGGAAGTCATAACCCTGCAGAAGTTGGTAAGTGAACTCCGTAAAAGAAAGTCCGTCGCGAGCCTCACCATTCAGACGTTTCTGTACTGACTCTTTTGCCATCATGTAGTTCACAGTAATGTGCTTACCGATGTCACGAACGAAGTCAAGGAACTTAAAGTCCTTCATCCAATCGTAGTTATTTACGAGTTCTGCATGGTTGGGGGCATCACTATCGAAATCAAGGAAGCGCTCCAACTGTTTCTTAATGCACGCAACATTATGGCGCAGAGTTTCCTCATCGAGCAGATTGCGCTCCTGACTTTTTCCGGATGGGTCACCAATCATACCTGTA
Source organism: Prevotellaceae bacterium UBA2448 (assembly GCA_002342585.1). Classification (GTDB taxonomy): domain Bacteria; phylum Bacteroidota; class Bacteroidia; order Bacteroidales; family Bacteroidaceae; genus Minthosoma. The sequence continues at coordinate 23,824 of DDQG01000016.1, read as the reverse complement.
GCTCCACCTATAAGAGCCAGTGGCTTATGTCCGCAGCGTTGAAAATGGCGCAGCATCATCACACCGCAGAGGTGTCCGATATGCAAACTGTCGGCTGTAGGGTCGATACCCAGGTATGCCGTCACTTGTTCCTTCTGAAGCAGTTCTTCCGTTCCAGGCATCATCTGGTGAATCATGCCTCTCCATGTCAATTCCTTTACAAAATCTTTCATCTTATTCCGTTTGTTTTTTACTAATTACTCTTAACAAGGTGCAAAATTCCGAATTTTCAGTGACTTTTCAAAACAATTACGCAACAAATGCGCACACAAAACAAGCCTTTCTATTTTGAAAACAACGCTAAAAAAGCAACAACTTTCGAGTTGCTGCCATGAAATATTTTAAAATAGTAGATGCCTATCTTTTTATAAATAGCTAAAATATCGATGAAATGACATTATTTTGGCCATCCTATAACTTCTACTTCATCTTCATCGTAGTGAAAAACTTTCAATTCACTATTGTTTGTAAGATCAAGAAAAGTAATATCGTTATCCGAACATTCCAACTCTATCAAATAAGGATTCATGAATACATCAAGTGCAGAAAGTTTGTTTGCAGAGCAATCCAAATATGTCAGCATTTCATTATCCGACACATCAAGAGAAGTAAGTTGGTTTGCAGAACAGTCCAATTGTGTCAGAAATCCATTATGCTTCATAGAAAGCAAAGTAAGTTGGTTTGCAGAGCAGTCACACTCAGTCAGCACCATGTTTTGCGACACGTCAAGCGAAGTGAGTTTGTTTTCATAGCATAGCAATCCTGTCAAACTGGCATTCTTCGACAAATCGAGCGATGTGAGCTGGTTTGTAGAACAATCAAGATGTGTCAGTAAAGAAAACTTCGACAAATCTAACGAAGTGATTTGGTTTCCATAACATAGCAAACTATCAAGCTTAAAAAAGATCTCTATTCCACTAAGATCTTTTATACCCTTGTTACTAACATCAATCTTGGTAGCTTTTTCTATATCCGCATGTGTTATCACTCCTCCAACTCCATATGTATCATACAAATAAACACGGAATGCCACATCAGGGAAATTGTATGGATTTATTATTATATTACCATATTGGTCACGATCATAATAGTCCTCTGTTCCTGGAGCGCCATGTTCTTTATCGTCTTTTTTTCCACAAGAAACAAACAGGATACTACCTAACAGGAGGCCTATAGCAAAATAGAAATAAAAAGTTTTTTTCATATTATTATTTAATAATTATTATTTCTCAGCACCCCAAAAAATGCATATGCAAGGGGTTTTGCCATATATAAAAGCATGGTTCTTACTTTTTCGCTGCAAAATTACATATTTTTCCAAATTATCAGCTACAAACTATAAGGAAAATTTTTTAACTTCGCGCTCAGAATGAAAACTAAAGGACTAAAGCTATGACAAACGAAGAACTGATGCTCGTTCGCATTACCGGTGAAGACAGACCAGGACTAACCGCGAGCATAATGGGGATACTCTCAAAGTACGACGTGAACATCCAAGACATCGGACAAGCCGACATCCACTCTACTCTCTCGCTCGGAATTCTTATTCGTGTGGCAGAAGAAAAGTCTGGAAGCGTAATGAAGGATTTGCTTTTCAAAGCCTCAGAACTGGGAGTGAACATTCGCTTCTACCCTATCACTATCGATGAATATGAAGCTTGGGTGGCACGACAGGGAAAGAATCGTTATATGCTCACAGTACTCGGGCGCAGACTCGAAGCCCGACAGATTGAAGCTGTAAGCAGGCTTATCAAGGATCAGGGACTCAATATCGATGGTATTCAGCGACTCACCGGACGCGCCAGTATACTTTATCCAAGAGAAAAAAACCGGGCCTGCATTCAGTTCTCCGTACGTGGAACTCCACGTGACAAGGAAGCTCTGCATGCCGAACTGCTTAAGATGTCTAGAGAACTGGAAATAGACGGTTCGTTCCAAACAGACAATATGTATCGACGCATGCGACGACTTATCTGTTTCGATATGGATTCTACACTAATTCAGGCTGAAGTAATTGATGAATTGGCACGCAAACACGGAGTATATGACGAAGTAGCTGCTATAACGGCCAGCGCCATGCGAGGCGAAATAGACTTCAAAGAGTCATTCACCCGACGCTGCAAGCTCCTCAAAGGACTTGACGTTAGCGTAATGCGAGAAATTGCTGAAAATCTTCCATTCACTGAAGGAGTGGACCGACTCATGTATGTCCTAAAGAAGTACGGATACAAAATCGCTATTCTCAGTGGCGGATTCACTTTCTTTGGCGAATATATCCAGAAGAAATATGGCATCGACTATGTATATGCCAACGAACTGGAAATAGACGAAACCGGTCATCTCACTGGCAACTACGTAGGCGAAATCGTCGATGGAAAGCGTAAAGCTGAACTTCTGAGACTTATCGCACAGGTAGAGAAAGTTGACCTGCAACAGACTATCGCTGTGGGCGACGGAGCAAACGACTTGCCTATGCTTAACGAAGCTGGACTGGGTATCGCCTTCCATGCCAAACCACGTGTCGTAGCCAACGCACAACAGAGTATCAACACCATCGGTATTGACGGCGTTCTCTATTTCCTCGGTTTCAAAGACTCATATCTCGACGAACAAGCACAGTGATGGAACTACAAACAATAGTTGATATTCCAAAAGGAAAGTTTGAAATCGAACATGACAGCAAAATTATGCTTTTGGGGTCGTGTTTTGCTGATGAAATGGGTAATAAATTTATCGAATCAGGATTTCAGACTATGGCAAACCCCTTTGGCACACTATACAATCCAGCATCAATTGCAGCACTTTTGCTTCGATGCATCAGTCGCACACAATACGAACAAGCATCAAAGGAGATTTTTCAAGCAGCCGACGGACTTTGGCACTCATGGATGCACCACTCCCGATTCTCAGCCTCACAAAGTGATACAATGGTGGCCAGCCTTAACGACACCACTGCTACTGGGGCTGACTTTCTGGAACATGCAGACCTACTCATAGTCACTTTGGGCACAGCCATCATCTACCGACTGAAAGAAACCGGAATGCTCGTGGCTAATTGTCACAAACAACCTGATGCCCTTTTCCAGCGTGAACGACTCTCCGCATACGACATTGTCGACCAATGGCAAATGCTTCTCGGATTACTACGTACCGTGAACCCCAAACTCCGCGTTATCTTCACAGTCAGTCCTATACGTCATAAACGCGATGGACTGCACATAAACCAAATCAGCAAAGGAATATTACTGCAAGCCGTTGACGAATTACTCAACGCCACCGACGCAGAAAACTTCGTCAATTATTTCCCATCGTACGAAATAATGCTTGATGAACTGCGAGACTACCGATTCTATGCTGAAGACATGGTTCATCCATCCCCTACTGCAGTAGAGTATATATGGCAGAGGTTTCAAAAAACTTATATGTCACTCCAAACCCTAGAGAAATGCCATCTAAGACTAAAGGAATGGAAACGCAGTCAACACAGAGAAATAATTAAGTAAAGAAATGACATACACTACATCACAAATTGCCGAAATTATCGGTGCACAACGCATTGGTAACCACAACACCACCATCAACTGGTTGCTCATTGATAGCCGTTCACTCTGTTTTCCTGAAGAAACTCTTTTCTTCGCACTGAAAACACAAAAGAACGACGGACATAAATATATAGCAGAACTTAAACGACGCGGAGTTCGTAATTTCGTGGTACAAACTGCCCCCAAGGACACTGGTGACTGCAATTTCCTAGTAGTCAAGTCACCACTCACTGCCCTGCAAACTCTTGCAGCACACCATCGCAGACAGTTCAACATCCCCGTAATAGGAATCACTGGTTCCAACGGCAAAACAACGGTGAAGGAATGGCTCTATCAACTACTTTCACCCGAATACAACGTATGTCGTTCACCTCGCAGCTACAACTCACAAGTAGGAGTGCCACTTAGTATCTGGCTCTTGAATCAACACCACGATATAGCGATCTTCGAGACAGGAATTTCCCAACCAGGAGAGATGGGACGACTCGAACCTATCATCCAACCAACCATTGGCGTGATGACGAACTTAGGAGCTGCACATCAAGAGAATTTTCTCTCATACGATATCAAGTGTTCAGAGAAAATGCTTCTGTTCCAACACTGTCAAAAAGTGGTTATTAACAGTAAGAGCAGTACTATTGCACGCTGTGCCTCGCTCCTACCACAAAGCATCGAACGCATACATCTGAACGTACTTAAGATTGAGAAAAGTGGACAAAAAGCTACCGTACACTTCGAATACGAAGGAAAACGCAGTAGTTACACTCTTAAGTTTATTGACGATGCAGCTATTGAGAACAGTATTACCTGCTTTGTAACAGTGCTGACCCTCAACACAAATATTGCCATTGAGGATCTCTGCGAACGTATGTCGAAACTTGAACCTATTGCTATGCGCCTGGAGGTGAAGGAAGGCATCAATGGCTGTACACTTATCAACGACACATACAACTCCGACATACATTCGCTCGACATCGCTTTAGATTTCATGTATCGACGTCCCGACACAAAAAGACAACATCGTACTCTCATCCTATCAGATATACTGCAGTCGGGCGAATCGTCTCGTGCTCTTTATACAAAAGTAGCACAGATGGCTGCCTCACGCGGAATCGAAAAAATAATTCTCGTTGGCGAAGAAACCAGTCAGAATGCCGACTACTTCCCCATGCCACACTTTCCGTTCAGCACAACTGACGATTTCATCAATAGCGACACTTTTGCTTCTCTGCGCGACGAGTTCATCCTTATAAAAGGAGCTCGCAAATTCCATTTCGACAAGATTGCTGACCTACTCACTCTAAAAGTGCACCAGACCATTCTAGAAATAGACCTGAATGCCTTGCGTAACAACGTAGCATACTACAGGCAATTCATGCACCGCGACACAAAGATGGTTTGTATGGTAAAGGCAAGTGGCTACGGCACTGGAGCATTGGAAATAAGCAAGACACTGCAAGATGCTGGTGTAGATTACCTTGCAGTAGCAGTAGCAGACGAGGGTGCCGATTTGCGTAAGGCAGGCATCACCGCCAACATAATGGTGATGAACCCCGAAATGACGTCATTTAAAATGCTTTTCGACTACAAACTGGAACCTGAAATATTCTCATTCGATATGCTTCTGGAACTCATCAGATATGCAGAAAAGTATGGTATCACCAATTTTCCCATCCACATAAAACTCGACACAGGAATGCACCGCTTAGGATTCAATCCCGACAGCGACATGCAACAACTAATATACATACTGACCCATCAAGCTGCACTCGTACCCTGCTCCGTATTTAGTCATTTTGTAGGCAGTGACGGCGATGAATTCGATGATTTCTCACGCAAGCAGTTCGAACTCTTCGACAAGGCAAGCCAACAATTGCAAGCAGTCTATTCTCACAAGATTCTACGTCACATATGTAATTCAGCTGGCATAGAACACTTCCCCGAATATCAGCTCGACATGGTTAGACTTGGACTTGGCCTATACGGAATCAACCCACGCAACAACCAAATGCTGAATAATGTTGCCACACTGAAGACAACCATCCTTCAGATTCGTGACGTGCCAGCAGGTGATTCCATCGGATATAGTCGCAAGACTATCTTGCAACGCCCGTCACGCATCGCTGCCATTCCTATCGGATATGCCGACGGACTGAACCGTCGACTTGGCAACCGCCACTGTTATTGTCTCGTAAACGGTCAGCGGGCAGAATACGTAGGAAATATATGCATGGACGTATGCATGATTGACGTCACCGGTATAGAATGCAAAGTGGGAGATCATGCCCTTATCTTTGGCAACGACCTCCCTATTACTGTTTTAAGCGACGCAATAGAAACTATTCCGTACGAAGTGCTTACAGGCATATCTACTCGTGTGCAACGGGTATATGTTCAGCAATAAGTTCACGCATACCCTCCGAAGCCCCTTTCTTTATGTGTGTTATACCAAGCGAATGGTCATAACGCACATCTGCTGGGTCGATAAGGTAGATCTTACAACCACTGCTAACATATCCAAGCAATCCCGCAGCTGGGTACACATTCAACGAAGTGCCGATGACCACAACTATGTCGGCCTTCATTATCTCAGCAATGGCAGGTTCTATCATGGGTACACTCTCGCCAAACCACACGATGAAAGGGCGCAATTGAGAACCATCAGCAGCCTTCTGCCCCATCTTTATATCGAGATTATCCTCAGGAAGAGTAATGATACAACGAGGATCATTAGGATTATTCGTCGAAGTGGCCTTCATCAGTTCGCCATGTAAATGAATTACCTTTGTGCTGCCAGCCTTCTCATGCAAGTTATCAACATTCTGAGTAATCACTGTCACGTCGTAATCCTTTTCCATACTTGCTACCAAACGATGCCCTTCACATGGTTTCACCTCAAGTAGCTGACGACGACGTTCATTATAAAAATTGATTACCAACTCTGGGTCTGCCATATAGCCCTCGATACTCGCCACCTGTTGCACCGGATATTGTTCCCACAGACCACCACTATCACGGAACGTGCTGATGCCGCTCTCAGCGGACATACCTGCACCTGTCAAGAAAACAAGTCGTTTCATAGTATTACAATTTAATATACAAAACAAAGGTACGAAAAATTTTTTTCATTACCTTTGCCGCGATGAAAAAATTTATCTTCATATTATTCTGCTTGTCAGCACAAGTATTATCCGCTCAGCAGCTGATGCCGGAGCACCCATTGCTGCAACGCAAGAATACCATAGTGCCAACAAGAGAAAAACAACAGCAGACCCAAATGCGTGTCAGCCATACACCACTGAAGACAACTGACAAGCAGGAAGAGAACCTGCCTCCACGCGTCGATCCGCTCGTGGCACCAATCAACCGTTGGCATCAATACAGTGCACCGTATTGGAATCATACGCCCATAAATGAAGGAGAACACTGTCCTGCAGGTTGTGTTGCTTTGTCGCAGGCACAAGTGATGCACTATTGGAGACACCCTGCCCAAGGCGAAGGAGAACATTCTTACGATGACAGCACTGGTTGCAAACAGATTCTGTATGCCAACTTTGCAAACAGTCATTATGAATGGGATAAGATGCTATATGAGTACCCCGAAGGAGAATACACATATGAAGACGCAGAACGAATAAGCCATCTTCTTAGCGACTGCGGTATAAGCGTAAATATGCGATACCAAAGTAATGCCAGTGGTGCAAGAACCGTTATGCAACCCATTGCACTCGTAAATTACTTCAAATATAGCAAGGCAGCACAAATCTATTTCCGCGATTTCTACACTAAAAAAGAAATAACCACCATGCTGAAACGCGAACTTGCTGCAAAACGTCCTGTACTCATCTCAGCATACAACCAAAGCGGCGGACACTCTTTCGTTATCGATGGATATAACGAAGACGACTGGTTCCATATCATGCTAGGCAATCCCTTTGGCGAGGGAGACGGATGGACTTCCCTGGAATGCATGACTGGCGACCACGATGAACATGACTACACGCTGAGTCCGGAGACAGGTATAAACGTTTTGCAGATGTTCGTTATGGGAATACAACCCAAAGGTGCAGAGCTAGAGACAGAGACACATATTTTCGCAATGCAGGGAATGAGAGCAAAGACAACAAGCGCAATACGTGGCGAAGCAATGGAAATAGTTGTACAGGAACTAGCAAACATAGGCAGCAACATGCATAATGATTCTGTTGCCATAATGCTTACTAAGAATGAACAGATTATTGACACACTTTACACATACAACCGCACTTTTGAACTGGAGGAAGTGGAAGACACGGCATATACAGACTCGATGCAAATAATCATCAACACAAAAATACCCCAGGGGGAATATCGCATACAACCAATGTTTCGCGACCAAGGTACATGGTACCCGGTGCTTTGCAATACAGGCATCCCGAATTACCTGCTCTGCTCGGTCGGAACTCAGGAGGTAGAGCTGAGTAGTGACAGTCTGAAAACAGCATGGCTGGAACTTACCGACTTAGACATGCCCGACTTACTTATCAATGCTCAGGCTCCAGACTATAGCTTCACACTGAAAAATCACAATGCCGAATCCACAGGGCGCATATACTTCCGCATGGAACCAACAAACGAAGCATACGAGCCGTTTTATCTATACCAACAAGGATATACATTAGCTGCTGACGAAGAACGGACGTACAAAATTAACATAAGGAAAATATATGCACCAAAAACTGGTGAATATCGTCTGAGAGTGCTTTACAACAATAATCTGATGAGTGATGAACAAATCGAACTTCTCAACGATGAAGCCCCTATTTACGTTTCCATCCTACATGATAACATTTTCCAAATCACAAAGAAATGAAACGCCTCAACACAATAAAGTCTCTGTGGATATTCTTTGTGCTGTTACGCATACCGTATCTGCTTTTGGAGTTCCCTGGTTGTATCTATCCCGACACCATCGGATCAATTGAACAATTCTTCGGGTACCCCGATTTCACAGCCCAATTATCTAGTTCAGACCCATCTACCATCCTAACAAATCATAATCCTGTAATCTACACCTTACTATACGGCGGAACCATATGGGCAGGCAACCTAATAGGAAGTCAGTCAGTTGCTGTATTTGCCCTCATCACACTGCAAATGTTATTACACTCATGGATTCTGGCTCGCTTATTCATTTTATTGCGTCCTACAAACAAAAATAGAAAAGTATTGGCATGGTGGAACGTTAGCATACTCTTTACAGCTTTATTCCCAATATATGGTTTTTGGAGTACCCTAATGCTCAAAGATGCTTTATTCTCAATCACCACGCTATGGTTAACACTCTATTTGCTTGAAGCGGTTCAGTCAAATGGGCAACTACTTAATGACAAAATATTCCTGTTGCGTTTTATTTCTGTCTGTTTCCTTTTCATGCTTTCAAAAAATCAATGTTTCTACATCGTTATACTTTTGATTGCAGCTACATCTTTGTTTTACAGAAAATGGAGGTTGAGTGCAACACTCAGTATATCAGCATTACTATACTTCCTATGGCTGCACATACTACTACCTGCATGCCACGTAGCACTCAGTGGGCGTCAGGAATTATATGGATTCGCATTCCAGCAGACTGCACTCTACATAAAACAATATCCTACAGAAGTTGAGCCAGAAGAACGCGAAGCTATTTCTGCATTACTGCCTTACGACAGCATAGCAGCACTGTACAATCCAGATCTGCAAGACCCCGTTAAGTTCCGCTACCGAGTTAATGCAAGCGACGATGATTTCGCACGCTTCCGCTGGGCATACATAAGACTTATGAAACGCCACCCTATGGTCGCTATACAATCGGTGTGGGCTGGGTGTAATGACTATTTTATTCCGAGCGGACGCTTCCCTTTATTTTCTCCTTCATTTGCAATCAACGAACCTCCATGTGAAAAATTCTACACGATGGACACTCTACTCCATCCACAACCATCAGGGATGAATACAGCCATGCACATACCATTAATAGGATTACTCTTCCGCATGGGATTTTACATTCCACTATCATTGGTCGGTTACCTTATCCTGCTAATACGCCGCAAATGGGAAGCATCACTTGCATTATTCCCTGTTTTCGTATCAATTGGAGTGCTAATAATATCACCTCAGAACGGATGTTTCCGATACGTAATGCCTATCATATGGGCGCTTCCTATAGAACTGCTACTTATTATTTCTACTCCAATACATAAAACTGCAACCCAAGCATGAATCGTTTCTCAGTCATAATACCCGCATACAATGAAGAGCGTACACTTGACGTCCTTTTGAAGAAAATAGCTGACACTCCGTTGCCAGACACGTACGAATGGGAGATAATTGTAGTAGATGACAGTTCGCAAGATGGTACAGCACGAATTATTTCACAATGGGAACAGTCAGACTCGCTACACATCATAGGAGTGAGCCATACGCAAAACTACGGGAAAGGTCATGCCATTCGTACAGGATTGCAACACGTAAGCGGTACATATACAATCATTCAAGATGCCGATCTTGAATACGACCCAGCCGACATGGTTCGTCTGCTGCAACATGCCATAAGCCACAATCTGTCAGTGGTATATGGCAGTCGTATACTCGGACAACGCATCGCAAAACAGAAGAAGACAGCATCGCCATATTTTTACTGGGGAGGGCGTTTTGTCACCCTTGTCACCAATTTGCTCTATGGTCTTCATCTGACTGACGAGCCTACATGCTATAAACTATTTAAAACTGACCTGATTCTCTCAATGTCACTCAAATGTGAACGATTTGAATTTTGTCCCGAGGTAACAGCAAAAGTGGCACGTCGTGGCATTCCAATACCGGAGCTGCCCATAAAATACAATCCGCGCAGCAAAGCTGAAGGAAAGAAAATCAACTGGCACGATGGCATGGAAGCCATATATACACTGTTGCGATATCGTTTCTGTTCATCGCAGAAAATTTAATCACAGCAATACAATACCGACAAAACAATTGTCAACGCACCAAATACTGATCAAGATTAGCATAATAGCAAAGCTTGTAGAAGTTAAAAACTGTCAGTGAAGGATGTGCAGAAAGGAGATTTCTACGCATGAGACCACCAAACAGAGAGTAGTTCAAGCGCAACAACCAGGCAGAACGACGACGAGAAAAACGTGCATACATATTCAGCAGCGCACTTCCTCCTTGCATTCTGTTCCCAAGCAACAAAAGTGTGTTTAGTGCCGTTTCTGTTTTCTGGAGAAATGCCTTATTGGTATCTATCCCCGTATGAAGTAACGGATTATCAATATGTAAAATACTGATGCCGCGTCTTTTCAGTTCCAAACCGAAAAGGGCATCTTCATATCCATATTGCCTACAGTTCTCATCGAATAATATACACAGGAACATCGACCGGCGAACCATACAATTAAATGCAGTAAATTTATTGTACGGATTCTGATTTCTGAATTCCGCTCCACGGGTTTTGTCGGCCTCGGTCTCATACTTAAATCGCAATGTACGGTTTGGATCGTCATTGTACCGAGGGTGTTGCAGACCGCCCACTACTACATCGCCCTTTCCTACATTATTAATATAATTAGCCAGAAAGTCATCATGAATCACTTGAGCATCACAATCGATAAACAGCACCCAATCATAAAGAGCATTCTTTACCAAAAGATTTCTGGTAGCTGCCTGGCCTATGTTATGCTTGTTTATTATATGTCGGCAGTTACTCAGTTCCTCAATCTTATGATTCGCAATGATACTTACCGAATCACGACTGCCGTCTTCACACACTATTATTTCATAAGGCACACCTAAAGCTTCACCCTGTTGGTGCAGGTCAGCAACAAGTTTGTAGCAAGTATAGTTATGTGTCGGAATAAGTATTGAGAGCATAATTATTCAGTATTTTACTACGATTTTTTTATTACCTACAATATAAACGCCCTGTTTCAGTTGCAACTCACGCAATCTCTCACAGGTCGGTTCGGGTACCACTCCAACTATGTGTCCGGAGATATTATAAACAGAATATGGGACGAAAGGGAATTCCGCTGCAATGATGTTTATTGCATCAGCATCTTCTTTATAATCATATCGTTTATCAAGCACAGCAAGACGGTGTTCTATCCAATCATATATGTATTGTTCCTCCGCATTAAAGTCAAGTTGTATCCCATCAACTTCATTCCATCGGGCAACTTCGCGTTGTGCGACACCGGTTGTTCCAAATAAATCAAAGTATCTACTGAAATAACTCTTCAACACAGGAAGAGAGAAATATGTTTTTCTCAATTCTGCATAACGCGGTTCGAACATCTCCGACCATGCATTTGTCGAATATATCATACGGGAATATATCTGATGATAAAGCGGTGTTTCTGTTTCAGCATCCTCGAACTCTGCCTTGTAATTCCTGCCCCATGTAGCATCCATATCCCAAGGTGTCACAATAAGGCGGCAAACGCCCTGATTCAAATCATAAAATGAAACATACATATTCTTTGCTACGTTGTCATCACCCAATAGTAAATCAACCAGTAGAAAATAGTCAATCCACACGGGCATGTCAATTTCATCGGTCAGTTTTTCTTTAATTTCTTTATCTGAAGCAACATTCAACCAACGAACAGTATTCACAAATGGCTCCCAGTCTATAGGCTCGCCCTTTTCGGTATCAGGGTATTGCAATTCCCATACGTCATCCCACACATTACTATTGTTATCCCACGCGTATCGAGATTCGTCAGAAATCCACATGGAACCATAGCCCACAGCCTTAAAGAGTTCTCCACGCACAGCGTTGGAAGTACACTTTTTCAGCTTTAACTGTTTACGGTCAATCTTCTCTGTCAAACAGAACAATCCATAATAATCATCATTGAGAAAAACCTCGACAAACTTTCCGCGAGTACCATTCACCATCTGTGGTTCCTGGTTGGCATAATATACTTCATGAGAAAAATCGAGCCATAAATCAGTGGATACTCTATTTCGCATTCTCGCTTTATCTATAGCCATCGCATCGAGAATCCAAGAATTGTCGGAACGCATTCCTAAGAGTGCAGTATTTACCTTATTGCCTTCTGAATCTTTAAGTCTTATAGCGAATGATTTCTTTTGGTATTTCAACGACGAAGCCCCTCTGTACCTGATATCAGCTAACATCTCTGCTCCATCATCTATCTTGATTATGCCATCACTATATTCCGTAGAAAGATTTGTGGCTGTTATATATACTTTAGGTAAAGACTCAGCCCACAAAAATGTATTGAATAAAAGGAATCCGCATATAACGACGAAGCATTTCATTTTCGAGCACTTATCTGATTACAAGAACCTTTGCCGTGGCACCTTTCTTACCATCGGAGTCAGTTGCGAGAATATAATATACTCCCGACGACACAGGTTTGCCAGAAGAAGTTCGGCAGTTCCATGTAAACTCACCTCCGTTCGATGTACCCTCATACACAAGGCGACCTGCAGCATTGGCAATCTGCACATTAGTACTATATGCAAGACCTGTAACCCTAACTAACTGGCGCGATTCTGGGCGTATAGGATTAGGATATACCTTAATATTATTTGCACTCAAAGCATCCTCTGCATCTACTGCATCACTCAAATAAGAACAAAGTCCGGCATCTGTAGCGAAAAACACCTCGCCTGTGGCTCCGTCAATCTCAATATCGTTTATATTATCAGAGATAAGCGGAGAGTCGTCCTTTGTAAAATGATGCAATTCCTCTTGTCCGTCTGCACTGACAAGATAAACTCCGCTACCACCCGTTCCTATCCATTTTCTATTTGCACCATCCACAGCTATACAAGTAACATTTACACCATTTAACAGGTAATCGGCAAGACCGGATCCATCGTTTCTGGCTATCTTTATCTGTGTAAATTGATAATCAGAAGAGAATATGTTTTCAGGTTTGTTTGCCACAAAAAGTCCATTACTCAGTCCAATCCAGATAGCTCCATTCATATCCTCTTCCATACAATAGCAATCACCTATATCATATGGCAGATTGTCTTGATTTATGATTGATTTGACAAATTTATACGTATCATCTTTCTGAGTGTTGATAGTTCCATTTGTATTCACTATCAACATACCACCATCTGATATACTCGTTGCTCTTCTGCTATTTATCCATGCCCAACCACGCTTGTCAAACTTCACAAAATCAAAGGTCGGATACCCTTTTATTTCTTCGTAGAAATATGCTATCCACTTACCGTCATTCTTCAATATACGCACAATGGTGTCACACTGGTTATTACACATCCACAAATTTCTTTGCGAATCATAATTCAAACCTGTCACTCTGACATAATTCTGAGGATTTGACGAGTTCGGAAGAATTGTGGTCAGTGGTGAATTATCGTAAGAAAAATGTCTTGTTAACTTATAGTCTTTGAATTCGTAAATACCGCTTCGCTTTGTTCCCAACCAATGATGCTCTGAATCATCAGGGTCTTGTACCACATCGGTAACATTGTGATAGGTATTGGCACCAACTAAGTCTATAGCTGCTTTCTCGTCAAATGTCGTCCATCTGCCATCTTCATATTTCATGGCAGTTCCTGTGTATTCCACCTCTGGGTAATAGAAATTTCCACCAGCCACCAATAGACGCCTGTCTATCATATTCAGTCTGTATGAGTAATTGCGCACAGGACTGTTAGGAGTCACATCACCTACAGTTTGGGTAAACCCGCTTCCGTTGAGTCCCATGCCGACAAGACCTGTCTCCCCACATGAAGCCCAATAGTTGCCAGACTTATAAAGCAGATGACTGATGGCATAAGGCGAAGTGTATGTCTGCACAGTTCCAGCCTCGTCAACAGATTTCAGTTTGTTGTCTGCAGTAATGAAGAATACCTTCCCATTGCACACAAAGCTATTGGCAACCCTGTCGACAGTTACCTGCGTCCTAGACATATCTAACATATTGTCTATCTTATACATCTCCAACGCCTGTGCAAACACATTGTTGCCTACTTTCATGAACCTCTTGAATTGAGTTACATTGCTGATTTTCTCCCAATTCTTAGGGTCAAGCAAGTTTATGGCTCTCTTTCCTCTATAGACTCCGTCAGAAGTTGAGACTACCACATACCCATCTTTCTCACAGACAGCCTTCACGGGATATCCCAAATTGTATATATTATTGAACTGGCGATTTTTCACATCCATAATTGCCAGTCCCGAATTGGTTGATATATACAGAGTTGTGCCTTCCAGCACCACATCGTTCAGAGTCTTGTCAACCAGGCTTTTGCCTTTCAAATCGGAGATATTGAATACATCGCCATCGGCAGACAACAAATCCACATTGCCATTTTTATATACAACGACAATCTCATTCGTACTGCCACATGCCTGAATATCATATATACCGAAATCGTTCAGTTCACCGGCTTTATCATATGTTTCAATACTCTGGTCGTCAGTACCGTAACTATACAAATCACCATTGGCAAGTACATACACCCTACTGCCCAATTCCACACTCTTCGTAGGATTATGATACGAGGCATATACCTTCCAATCGCTATCTGCTGCCTTCATAGTAGAATCAGCAAAAATTGAAAAACTAGTTAGTAGAAGCAGGAAAAACTTCTTCATCTTATATCTGGTTAGTAATCTGTATATTTAAACGGCATTTACCTGTTTAAAATTGTACTCTACCTCAGAAATTATGCATCATTACATTCTTTCTGGCATCTCGATACCCAGCAGACCCATTCCGTTCTTCACAACCATTGCCACAGCCTTACACAACGATAAGCGGAACACCTTCACAGCCTCGTTTTGTTCGCCAAGGATAGTGAAATCGTGGTAGAACTGGTTAAACTGCTTAGTCAGTTCGTAACAGTAGTTACAGATTCCAGAAGGACTGTAGTCGATACCTGCCTGACGCACAGCTGCTTCAAACTGATTCAGTTTCTGAATGAGTTCAGTTTCCTTTGTTGATATCTTCACATCAGTATTTAGGCTCTCAGGAATATTGATTCCCTGTTCCTTAGCCTTACGCATAATACTCTGAATACGTGCATAAGTATATTGGATAAACGGACCTGTATTACCGTTGAAATCGATAGACTCTTCAGGATTGAACAACATATTTTTGCGAGCATCCACCTTTAGGATGAAATACTTCAGTGCCCCAAGTCCTACTTTTCGTGCCACCTCGCGAGCTTCGTCTTCGTCCATATCCAAAGTCTTCATCTTGTCCTCGCTTGCCTTGTAAGCATCTTCTATCATAGCAGCCATCAAATCGTCGGCATCTACCACAGTTCCCTCTCTCGACTTCATCTTACCGTTTGGCAGTTCCACCATACCATAAGAGAAGTGTACCAAATCCTTCCCCCACTTGAATCCTAACTTATCCAACAGAATCGAAAGAACCTGGAAGTGGTAGTTCTGTTCGTTACCAACCACATAAATCATCTTATCAATAGGGAAATCCTGGAAACGCAGTTTCGCAGTACCTATGTCCTGAGTCATATAGACTGATGTGCCGTCGCTGCGCAACAGAAGTTTTTCATCAAGTCCTTCACCAGTCAAGTCTGCCCACACACTACCGTCTTCACGTTTGTAGAACAGTCCTTTCTCCAGTCCTTCCATTACCTTCTCCTTACCTTCCAGATATGTGTCTGATTCGTAGTAAATCTTATCAAAGCTTACTCCCATCATCTTGTATGTCTCGTCAAAACCGGCATACACCCACTCGTTCATCTTGCGCCACAAAGCACGAACTTCAGCATCGTTCTTCTCCCACTTCACCAGCATAGCATGAGCCTCCTTAATCAGTGGAGCTTCCTGTTTTGCCTTTTCCTTTGCTGCATCAGCATCCATACCTTCAGCCATATACTGCTTGCTCAGTTCGTCACACTCTGCTTTATAGTGTTTGTCGAACAGCACATAATAATCACCTATCAGGTGATCACCTTTCTTACCACTCGACTCCGGAGTCTCGCCATTACCCCACTTCAACCAAGCCAACATCGACTTGCAGATATGAATACCGCGGTCGTTCACAATGTTGGTTTTTACAACTTTATTACCATTTGCCTCAACAATACGCGCTAAGGCAGCACCCAATAAATTGTTTCTTACATGACCCAGATGAAGAGGTTTATTGGTGTTTGGCGAAGAGTATTCAATCATCACCAGTGGACTACTGGCAGTCACCGGCTTAAAACCAAACTGCTCGTCACTATTTATCTTATTGAGCAGTTCTACCCATGGAGCATCACTGACAACGAGATTCAAAAAGCCTTTTACTACATTATATTTTTCTACTACATCACCCAGATTTTCAGCGAGGTACTTTCCAAGTTCCTCTCCTACCTGTTCTGGCGATTTCCGAGCAGCCTTCACAAATGGGAAGACTACCACAGTCAAGTGTCCTTCAAACTCAGCTTTAGTTTTCTGCAACTGCACCTGTGATGCATTTGCTTCCATGCTGTACAAAGCCGTTACTCCTGCCTGCACAGCATTTACAATTCTTTCTTCTATAGTCATATTATATAATATTTGGCGCGAAGGTACGAAAAAGTTCTTAATTGTCACGAAAAAGTTTTCAAGTCTTGCACCTATACCCTATCATATTTCCTTTTTTTGAGCAAGAATCAGAATATTTTTGAACAATATTTTAACTTTTTTTGCCATATTTTTTTCATTTTTATCTCAAACCATTACCTTTGCATCCGTCTTTGAACCAAGAGATTATTACATGTTAACAATTTTATAACCATAAACAAATTCTTATGAGAGTAATCATCGAACCTGATTATGAGTCCATGTCTAAATGGGCTGCAAATTATGTAGCAAAGCGCATCATCGAAGATAAGCCAACACCAGAGAAGCCATTCAAACTCGGATGCCCTACAGGCTCATCTCCACTAGGACTCTATCGCGAACTTATCAAGAAGTACAAGGCAGGCGAATTGTCTTTCCAGAACGTAATCACATTCAATATGGATGAATACGTAAAACTGCCAGAAGAGCACCCAGAGAGCTACCACAGTTTCATGTGGACAAATTTCTTCTCTCACATCGACATCAAACCTGAGAATGTACACATTCTGAACGGAAACGCACCCGACCTCGTAAAGGAATGTGAAGACTACGAGAAGGCTATCGAAGCAGCAGGCGGCATCGACCTCTTCATGGGTGGTGTAGGTCCTGACGGTCACCTTGCATTCAACGAACCAGGTTCTTCACTTTCTTCTAAGACTCGTATCAAAACTCTCACAACCGACACCATACATGCCAACTCACGCTTCTTCGAGGGCAATCTCGACCTTGTTCCAAAGCAGGCTCTCACAGTAGGTATTGGCACAGTGATGGCAGCCAAGGAAGTACTCCTCGTTTGCAATGGTCACAACAAAGCTCGTGCTCTCAAGCACTGCATCGACGGATACATCTCACACAAGTGGACTTCTTCCATGCTCCAGATGCACCCACACGCAATCGTGGTTTGCGACGAAGCAGCATGCGACGAACTCACTGTCGGAACATACAAGTACTACCTCGACAAAGAAAGAGGCAATCTCTAAGAAACAAAACAACATAAAAAAAGGAGTCAACCGCGAAGTTGGCTCCTTATTTTTTTCTTGCGCTTCAGGATGGGCTTGAACCAACGACCCCATGATTAACAGTCATGTGCTCTAACCAACTGAGCTACTGAAGCAACGTTTACGGGTGCAAATGTACACCATTTCTGTCAAAAAGCACAAAAGAAAAAGGGAAAAACTGCATTAAAGGCATAAAAAAAGTTTAAAAGTCCGTACCTTCGCAGCCTAAAATGATAATTCGACCCTCAATGAGAGTACTTCTGGTAAATACTTCCGAACGCACTGGCGGAGCAGCCATCGCTTGCAACAGGCTTATGAATGCCCTGAAGAAAATCAACGTGAAAGCGAAGATGCTGGTGCGCGATAAACAAAGCGACCGCATCGTGGTTGTGCCCATAAAGCCAAGCATCATGCTGCCGCTGAAGTTTCTATGGGAACGTTTTGTCATTTTCCTTGCCAACCGCCTGCGTCGCAAGGGTATTTTCCTGGTCGATATAGCCAATACAGGTACCGACATCACTAAGATGCGCGACTTCCAACAAGCCGACATCATTCATCTGCACTGGACCAATCAGGGATTTCTCTCAATGAGTGACATCAGGAAAATTATCAGAACCGGTAAGCCGGTAGTCATTACAATGCACGACATGTGGTACTTCACAGGCATCTGCCATTATGCATCGTCATGCCAGAAGTATAAGACTCAGTGTGAACACTGCGAACAACTCGCTGACGGCAAGTCGCCATTCGACCTTGCCAGTCGGGTATTCAATAAGAAAAAACAAATCTACAGTCTTGCTCCAATCACATTTGTGGGTTGTAGCAAATGGATAGCCGACCTCGCCAGACAGAGTGCTCTGACAAAGGGACACACCATAGTCAACATACCCAACCCTATCGACATGAACATTTTCCGTCCCATCGACAAGATGGAAGTACGTCGTAAGTTGGGATTCGACGCAGACAAGAAAATCATCCTCTTCGGAGCACAGCGCATCACCGATGAGCGCAAGGGATTCCATTATCTTGCAGAAGCCTGCAATCTGATAAAGCACAACAGCCCTACTCTCGCAGCCAATATCAGCATCATCGTTGTAGGAGGCGACTCTGCCAAGATACAGAATCAGATTCCGTTCACAATTAAATCGGTCAGCTACGTAAAACAGGAGGAACAGATGGTGGAACTCTACAATGCTGCCGACATATACGTAACTCCGTCGCTACAGGACAACCTGCCCAACACCATCGTCGAGGCTATGGCTTGCGGCATACCATGTGTGGGATTTAACGTGGGTGGCATTCCGGAGATGATCGACCACAAGAAGAATGGTTATGTAGCAGAATTCAAGAATGCTGCCGACTTTGCCCAAGGCATCGAATGGACACTCAACAACGACTACCCAGCTCTCTCTGCAGCAGCTCACCAGAAAGCCGTAGATACTTATTCTGAAACGACAGTTGCCAACAAATTCAAGGAAATATATGATAACGCTTGTAACGGTAACATATAATGCTGCGGCAGTATTTCAACGCACACTTGAGAGCGTTGCCTGTCAGTCGTACAGAGACTATGAACACCTCATCATCGATGGGGCATCGACCGACAGCACTGCTGTTCTTGCAAGCCAATATCAGCAGTCGCAAGCCGACGGACAGGTGGTGGTAGTTTCCGAACCTGACAAGGGTCTCTACGATGCCATGAACAAAGCTCTCCGTATGGCGAAAGGCGACTACATCTGTTTTCTGAATGCAGGCGACAAACTCCATTCTTCCGACACTCTCGCGCACATAGCTGAGGCAATAAAGAGCAGTAGTGTCCCAGTAGGAATCGTATATGGCAACACAGATATAGTCGATGAAATGGGTACTTTTATCCGGAAACGTCGGCTGCAGCCACCTACACAACTTACTTGGAAAAGTTTCCGTCACGGCATGCTCGTTTGCCATCAGTCATTCTACGTAAACAAGGCAATAGCCCAACAGTACGACTTGCAATACCGTTTCTCAGCTGATTTCGACTGGTGCATCCGTTGCATGAAAGAAGGAGAACGCCGTCAGATGAGCAACCTGCAACTGTTCGAACCTCTGTGCGACTACCTCGCTGAAGGCATGACCACCAAGAATCACAAAGCCTCCCTACGCGAACGTTTCAGGATAATGCAGAAGCACTACGGACTCATCCCCACCATAGCCCTTCATCTATGGTTCGTCATAAGAACAAAACTAATTAAATAAAGGATAATGAAACCAGAACTATTCAACACAATCAAGAATTACAACAAACAGAAACTGACAGCCGACCTCATGGCTGGTATCATCGTTGGAATCGTGGCACTTCCACTTGCCATCGCATTCGGTATAGCCAGCGGAGTCACACCTGAGAAGGGTATCATCACAGCCATCGTAGCCGGACTTGCCATAAGCATTTTCGGAGGAAGCCGCGTACAAATCGGAGGACCAACCGGTGCCTTCATCATCATCATCTACGGCATCATCCAGCAATACGGACTCGAAGGTCTTGCAATAGCCACAGTTCTGGCGGGCATATTCCTCATCCTATTGGGAGTGTTCCGTCTGGGCACCATCATCAGCTACATCCCTTACCCTATCGTAGTGGGATTCACAAGCGGTATCGCCCTCACCATCTTCACCACACAGATAAAAGACCTCTTCGGACTCACTATTCAAGGCGCTGTTCCTGCCGATTTCATCGAGAAATGGATAGTATATATCCAAAATTTCTCCACCATCGACCTGCCAACAGCACTCTTCGGCATCATATCTGTAGCTATCATCTTTACCACTCCGCTCATCTCTAAAAAGATTCCAGGAGCCTTCGTAGCCATCGTCATCATGACTATTGCAGGAGTGGTAGCTACCAACTACTTCGGCATCCACGTCGATACCATTGGTGATCGTTTCAAAATCGACCCATCGATGCCAGATCCCGTCGTTCCGTCGCTCACTTGGGAAACTGCCAAGGGACTCGTCTCCCCAGCCATCACCATTGCTGTGTTGGGAGCCATCGAGTCGCTACTTTCAGCAACAGTAGCCGACGGTATCATCGGTCATAAGCACAACAGCAACCAGGAACTCATCGGACAGGGTATTGCCAACATCCTCTCGCCTATCTTTGGCGGCATTCCAGCCACAGGAGCTATTGCCCGCACCATGACCAACATCAACAACGGCGGTAAGACACCAGTCGCAGGAATCATCCATGCCATCGTGCTCCTGCTCATCTACTTCTTCCTCATGCCGCTTGCAGCCTACATTCCTATGGCTTGTCTGGCAGGTGTACTTGTCGTAGTGAGCTACAACATGTCGGGCTGGCGCACCGTAAAACAACTGATGAAGAATCCGAAGAGCGACATCACCGTTCTCTGGCTCACCTTCATCCTCACTGTTATCTTCGACCTCACCATCGCCATCGAAGTGGGACTCATCCTTGCTTGTCTGCTCTGCATGCGCCGTATGGCAGAAACCACTCAGGTCAACGTACTTACCGACCAAGACGACATCGACCCGAATGCAGAGACCGACATCAACAATCCGAATATCGAACACATCACCATCCCGGAACACGTGGAAGTTTACGAAATCAACGGACCGTACTTCTTTGGAATGGCAAGCAAATTCGAGGACATCATGAATCGTATGCGCGAGCGCCCTCGTGTCCGCATCATCCGTATGCGTCGCGTACCATTCATCGATTCCACCGGTATGCACAACCTGCAAAACCTCATCGAGATGTCGCACCAGAGTGGCATCGCAGTCATCCTCTCCGGAGTAAACGAAAAAGTACATAAAGTATTGCAGCGCAACGGCTTCGTCCGTCTGTTGGGCGAACAGAACATCTGTGCCAACATCAACGAAGCCCTTCAGGAAGCAGAGAAACTGAACCATTAACTTCGTACGAAAATTATGCATTATGCATTATGAATTATGCATTAAAGAAGGTTGCCGTCATTGGTGGAGGAGCAGCAGGATTCTTCTGTGCTATAAGGCTCAAGGAACTGTCGCCTGCTACTGATGTGACTATCTTCGAACAGCAGCATAAAGTACTGGCGAAGGTAGCCATCTCCGGTGGTGGTCGTTGCAACTGCACCAATTCCTTTGCAGCCATTCGAGACCTCACTCAGGCATATCCTCGTGGGGCAACCCTTCTGAAACGTCTCTTCAAGCAGTTCTCCCCTCAAGATGCCTATACTTGGTTTGAAGACCACGGAGTTCCCCTGGTGGTTCAACCCGACGAATGTGTTTTCCCAAAAGCACAGGACAGTCAAGCCATCATCGACTGCTTCATGCAACAGGCACGCAGGCATAAAATAAATATTGTGTATGGGCGGCGCATTGACGACCCCATCAGTCTGTTGAACGACTTCACCGACGTAGCAGTTACCGTAGGCGGCATGCAGCACAGCCAACTTCAGTTACCTACCCCGCTCTCCACGCCTGTGCCCTCACTATTCACCTTCAATATACACGACGACGCCCTGCACCAACTGATGGGAATCGTAACCGAAACCACCATCACCAGCATACCAGGCACAAAACTGAAAGCCGACGGACCGCTGCTCATCACCCATTGGGGCATGAGTGGACCGTCAATCCTGAAACTCTCCTCCTATGCAGCCCGTTATCTGGCAGAACAAAACTACCAGGCACCACTGTCCGTCAACTGGACAGGCGAAACGAACGCAGAAAAAGTACGGGAAACCCTCGTTGAAATCATGGAAAACCAGTCGGACAAACGACTCATCGACAACATCCACCCATACGACCTAAACGCCCGCCTGTGGCAGTACCTCCTGCACAAAATACAACTTGACGGCAAGCGCATCGGCGACATAGGCAAGAAAGCCCTCAACCGCATTGTCGAGACACTCACAAACGACCAATATCGCATTGCCTCCCGTTGTCACTACAAAGACGAATTCGTCACCTGCGGAGGCGTTCCCCTCGACACCATCAATAAACACACACTCGAATCGCTCACCACTCCCCATCTCTACTTTGCCGGTGAAGTTCTCGACATCGACGGCATCACTGGGGGCTTCAACTTCCAGGCCGCCTGGACCACAGCCGACGCCGTCGCACGAGCAATAACAAAAGGCATCTCTCCCCTGCCCTTGTAATAATTTTCGAAATCGTGTTGCAACATTGGAACATTGGAACATTGGAACAATTATAAAAAAAAGAGCCCCGCATCACTGCGAAGCTCCATGTCTGTTTGTCAACTCAAAATTACTATATGAACAAAAACAATATTTGCGATTGCAAATCAGCTTAACTATCAACTTTTAATTTTGACTTCGTCGAGCCTCTTGTATTCTCCTTATAACTTGCGTCTCCCCGCAGGGGCAACTTCGACGCAGTTATAATGTCGCCTACTACAAGGGTTCAACTTTCAATTTTCATTTATGCATTATGCATTATGAATTATGCATTAGAACGGTCCGTGTCCCATACAACTTGTAGTTGTGATAGCTGTGAGGAATGCTGTGAGTGCGGCTACTATAACCTTCACCACTGTCTCAAGAATGTCGCGTTTCATAATGTTTAGTTTACTGTTTACCGTTTACTGTTTACAGGTTTTTCGTTTTTCGTCATTCGTCTTTCGTTAGAGGAAAGGGAGCCCCGAAGGGCTCACC
>DDQG01000015.1:89955-134749 GCA_002342585.1 Prevotellaceae bacterium UBA2448 | reverse complement strand
ATTATTATATATATTCTAACCTTCGTTTTGCAGTATTGGAAAGTGCTTAATGTGACAAAGTGACAAAGTGACAAAGTGACGAAATGGTCTCCTGCTGAAAAACGCACGAATTGATGTTGAAAATCGCCCCAAATCGATAGCCGATTTTTGGAAACCGCACTCTCTGTGTCGTATCTTTGCAGTGTCAAAACAAATGAGAAAATTTGCGCGCCAACTTAAGAAATTTTTCTCCTGTGTTAGACAACAAAAAAGGAAGACGAAAGACGTCAATACCCAATAACCTATAACCAATATTCCTCACTTTTTTTTCAGGGTTTCAGTTTGTCGTAGTCTGTGGTTCCGCCAATGATTCGTGGCTTGGATTTGTATTTGCTGCTAAGCAGGTTGCGATGCTCTTCGGTCCATTCAGATGAGATGCCTGCAAGGGAGAGCAGAATTTGTGGTATGTCGTCGGTTAAGAATGGTCTGTGCTGAGATGTAATGATGTTGGACAGTATCTCTGGGTGGTTCTCGCGGTAGGTCTGCGAACACCATATCCACATTGGAACCTGAAATTCGTGTTTTGCCTGTAGCCATTCAGGGGTTTGGAAAAGACGTCCCTGCACCTGAAGGTCGTCATATACTTCTTCTCCATGATCACTCACATAGAGTACGATTGCATCTTCCTGTTCGTAGTATGATAGTAGCTTGTCAACTATAAGGTCGTTGTAGCGGGTTGCATTGTCGTAGTGACAAACGACTTGTCGTGCTTCGTCGGTAAGCTGGCGGTCTGCATAGTCTTTCTCTGTAAATACTGCAAGGGAGTCCGGGTATTTGGTACCGTAGTCAAAGTGCTGACCAAGCAGGTGAATTATGTCGAGTGTGTGGGGGATGTCTAGATGGGTCTTTTTATAGTCTTCAATCTGTCCGAGCAGTCCCATGTCGTGGAATGATCCATGCCTGTTGCGGAAGGAGAAGAGGGCGTTGCTCAGTTCTTTGTCAGCCAGGAAGAAGTTGCCCATCTGGTTTGTTACTCCACCCGTAAACAGATTGGATACATACTGGTTGGAGAAGAAGGTAACTGTATATCCGCTTTTCCGGAAGAGTATAGGAAAGAGAGGGTAGGAGGTTATGGAGCCTTTGCTGCTATGGTTCCATAGTGAAAACATGTCGAGGAAGACGTTGCTTGTTATGTTCCAAGGGGTCACAATGTCGTAGAAGGGGAAAAGTTCTCCGTTGTTCTTTCGCTTTTCCTGAAGGGGAGTTGTAGGCAGGTGGTAGCCGTAGAGTGAGGAGTGGTGTTTGTTGTAACTTTCTCCGATTAGCAGTACGATGTGCGGGGACTTGAACGTACAGCTGTCCGGTTCTGCGAAAATGGTAGATTTCTTTATTTCCTGCAATACCTGTTCCGACTGACTGACTGCATACCAGGCAAAGAGTTCTCTGTGGAGTGGGGTGGGAACCACTTCGTGATAGTGTCGGAAAATCAGTCCTTCAGTGGAGTCCGGATTGCCTGCTTCGAGGAAGAGCTGTATGTATTTGTATGCAGGATATGCTTCGAAAAGGAAACAGAAGGCTATCGATGCTTTCCATACGCATCCGAGTTTCCAATTTCTGTTTGCCGGTATTCTGTTGTTCAACCATAGTGCAAGAGGCAGAAGCAATATCAGTAGGAGAGTTGCTGCTATACGCCATTGTTTCACTACATGAAAACCGATGAACATGGAGATGAATTCGCTCGTTTCACGACCATCGCTCAGAAATACGTTGTTCAGTATCTGGGAGTTGAGATGGGAGTAGAGAAATGATATGCAGTAGGCATCGAAAAGTGTGAAAAGAAGGAATGTTTCGCCAATGAACAACTGAATGGCATAGCGCCATTTGTCAGGCAGAAACGATGATGGCCAACTGAGCAGAAAGGCTGTAACTGCCGCAGCTGTAAGCAAATGAAACGACAGCCTGTCGTCTGTGGCGAAACACAGGAAACAGGCTGTCATTATTGTAAGGAAAAGTACTCTGTACTTCAAGTCTGTTTATTTTTTTGTGAGTTCGAATTCATTCTGTCCGTAGCCAGTAAGACTCAGGTACAGTTTGCCATTCCTCAGTTCGAAGTATGCTGTAACTGTTCTGTCAAGAGAGTAGTCTTTGTCGCCCTGATGGATGACAGCATACCCTTTTGTCTCTGATTCTTTTACAAATGTGAAGTCGCCTCCTACAGTCTCTGTTCCATAAGATCCCTGCTCATAACGAACCCAACTACCTGTATTGTTGTTGTTGAGGGTGATATCCATCGGAGCACCATCCACATATCCTGTCCATGTGCCGTAGAGACCTGTGCTTGGATTGAAACCGCCACCGCCGCTACTGCCTTCTTTTGTAAAAACCCAAGTTTCACCTTGTCCGTAGCCACCTTCATAGAGGTAGAGTTTGCCGTCTTTCAGTTCTAGGAAGAAAGTTTTTGTCTGAGTACCTGAGTAGCTGCCGTCTTCAATAATGGCAGTTGCTTTTCCTCTGGTGTTTGACTCCATGTTATAAGAGAAAACGCCTCTGTATTCTCTTTGACCTGAACTACGCTGCTCGCGACGAATCCATTCTCCTTGACCGTTTCCTTTGAAAATGAGTTCCATGTTCGCTTCGTCAATAACTCCTTTCCATGTACCTTCAACAACATTTGGGTTGCTTGTGCCACCACCACTATTGTTGTCGTCGTCAGAACCACATGCAATAAAACCGATACTGAGCACGGCTGTCATCATAACAGTCAACATGCTCCAAAAAAGTTTCTTTTTCATAGTTTGAAAATTTTGGTAATTGGTAATTTAATAAGTTTATAACTATTACTTATAAAGTAATTTTAATTATCGCCGCAAAGATATGTGGTTTTAAACAAATGAACAAATATTTTTACCAAAATTTCTTTACAGTCTCGGCTCCGAAGTAGATGCCAGCTTCGCGTGGCTGGTTGTAACCGACGTTTTCGGTAGCTACGCTAAGGCGGTAGATGATGTCGTGCATCCAGCATGGGAAGCGATAGGAGGTAGGAAGAGTGGTGGTGTAGATGCGGAGTTCGGTGTTTTCACGGTTGCGAACTATCACTTCTTCACGCCAGTCGCCAAGGATGTCGGCTGCAAGACAAGGGTTGGATTTGCTGCCGTTATTGAACTGACAACCGTCGAACCGCTGGAGGAGATCCATCTTCTCGCTTTTCCAGTTGAATTTGCTGATTTCGTTGTGGTCGAGCATTTCGCGAAGCGGGTCGCCATCCCACCAGACTGCGGAGTTCTGAGGAACCCAGAAGTTGGTCGGGTGGAAGTTGCCCGTGGTGTCGTAGTAACCTCGTTGTGAGGCTGACCACATTTCTACTCCAGGATAGCGAGGATCTATGTCGGCTGCCATTCCACGACCTACATCCATTGTGGATGGAATCTGGAAGATAATGCGTCCGGTACGGGCATCGCGGAAATCACTTCCATCACGTTTATTCTCATGTACATCCCATACCTGCAGTTGAGTGGAGTCGGGATAGAAGGGCATGAGGTGGATGGCATCGCCATGACCCATACCGGTTGTATATAAACCTGTTCCGTCGTTGTCAACTGCCATTGAACCATAGGTGATTTCGTCGCATCCGTCACCATCTACATCGCCTACACGCAGGTTGTGGTTGCCTTGGCCGGAGTAGGGAAGTGATTTGCGATTGGCAGCACGACGTTCTTTGTCGATTTTCTCTGAGTCGAAGAGCCAACGCAGCTTGAGTGCTTTGCCGTCGAAGTCGTAGGCTGCAAGGTAGGTTTTGGTGTAGTAGCCGCGACACATGACTGCTGAAGGGTGTACTCCATCGAGGTATGCCACACAGGCAAGGAAGCGGTCGCAACGGTTTCCGTATGTGTCGCCCCAGTCGCCTACGTTCCCGCGTGGTGGCTGATAATCGACGGTACTGAGTGCTTGTCCGGTTTTTCCGCTGAAGACGGTAAGGTATTCTGGACCGGAGAGTATGCGGCCTACGATGCGGCGCTGACGACCTGCACGTTTGCCGTCGATTCGGTTTTTGATTACTTCGTTGGTGCGATAGTCGGCTGCCGAGTCGCCAATGACAGTTCCGAGTCCGTCGCGTGTGCCGTCGGCTGTCTTACAGATGATTTCTGCACAACCGTCGCCATCGAAGTCGTAAACGAGGAATTGTGTGTAGTGGGCTCCAGCACGAATATTCGGACCGAGGTCTATGCGCCATTGAAAGGCTGAACCAGTAGTGGATGGTGTACCTATGCCCGGTATCTTATAGCAGTCGAGAAGTACGTTGCCTGTGTATCCGTCGTGGGAGTTGTCGTGTGCATTGGTGGGTTCCCACTTGATGATGATTTCGTAGTCGCCATCGCCATCTATATCGCCTACACTCGCATCGTTTGCTATATAACCATATGAGCGACCCTCGGGTGTGGTACCTGCAGAGGGGGTGCGAAGCGGAATGGTCAGATAGGGCTGTGGGGTGACGGCTGAGGGCAGATTGTAGGTAGCATCCTGACGACCAGATTCTTTTCCTTCGTCAACAGTGGCTATGCGATAGCTGACAGGTTTGTTGCCCGACGCCTTCACCTTATAGAATGTAGTGGAGGTAATGGGGGTGCGATTGAGCAGACGTCCGTCGGCATATATATTAAAAGATGTGGAAGGACTGTCGGACGAGAGCAGTCGCCACGAAATGATGACGCTGTCTGCCTGACGCACACATACTAGTCCGCGCGAGAGTCGTTCTGTCTGAATGCGAGACATGTCATAGGCTGGTTGAGCCTGTAAAACTGTCGCCCAAAGTGCGAAGAGTAGGGACAGGATTGTTTTCATAGTTATTATTTATCTTTGATTTGCGAAATCTCTTCGAATACGTTGTATTCTTTGTATCCACCATCGCTCTGTTTGTTGCCTCGCTTGTATTCGAGCGGACTGCAGCCAACAAGGTTTTTGAACCACTTGCCGAAGTAGGACTGGTTGGGGAAGTGGAGCTCGACAGATAGGTCGCGAACGGTCTTACTGGTGGTGTTGAGCTGACGTTTGGTTTCGCACAACAGGGCTGCTGTAATCCAATCGCTCGGTACTTTGCCTGTCTTTTCCTTGATGATGGCAGAGAAGTAACGAGGTGTGAGGCATTGCTGATGGGCATAGAAGCAAACATCATGTTCCTCCTTGAACGAAATGTACAATTGCTTGATGAATTTCTGCAATACTTCGTCTTTTCGGTTGTAAACTACATTGTCGTTGATGAAGTGGGTGTAGCAAGAGACCATACCGAGCATCAGACTATTTCCAAGAAGATGGATTTGCTGACGAACGATTTCGCGGATTGGCGAGTGTTGCCATTCCTGCAGGTTTTGTGATTCCACCTCGAAACGAGTGATAATGGCGGAGAGCAGGTCGATGTATGTAATGAAGTTCTTGACCTGCGAAGGCATGAGTTTGGTGTAGGGATTCTGACGAATAAGGAATAGTCCGTTAAAATCGCTCACCTTGTTCAGCAGGGGCTGGATGGTTTCGAGGTTACAGCTGATGATGATCCCCTCGAGGTCAGGCGTGTGCTGAAGGATGCGTAAAACACTATAAGAAAAATAAACGGTAAGTGATCCTGGCTCAATGGTGTATTCTTTTCCATTGAGGGAAATCACTCCGCCACCCTTGGTACAGATTAGAGCGCCTGTGCGGTCTATCTGCACGGGTTCGGTTTCGGCTCCAAGAATGTTGTTGTTATTCGTGGAGTCGACTCTTCTGATTCGAATTCGTTCGTTGTCCACGGCGTTAGGAATTTGAAAATTGAAAATTGAGAATTGAAAATTGAAATTAGGCTTTCTCTTCTTCTTTGAAGGAAGTGATGCCTGCAGAGATGAGGAGGTTGTACCAAGATAGTACTTTGCGCATGTCGTTGATACGTACGCGGTCACGGTCGTAGTTGGCGAGTGCCTTAGTGAAAAAGGCTACAATTTCATCGTCGGATGCTTTCTTTGCAGAGAGATCGACTGTTTTTGCTTTGTAAGCCTTGCTGATGTTCTCAAATACTTCTGAAAGTTTTACTTCACTATCGTCATCTGTGTAGATGGAAATGTCGCCCAGAGATACGACGCGTTCTGAGTTGAACACAGGCAAACGACGTTTCTGAGCATCAACTGTTTCTACGATGAGGTTGTTGTTGCCACGAGTGATGAGTTTGTAAAGTCCTGGCTTGCCAGATATTACGAGAATTGTTCTAAGCATGATGTTTCTTGTTTTTATTGTTCAAATATTCTATTAACTGTTTCAGTTCGGAATCGATGTCGGAAGTAGGGTCGTTGTTCAGCGTGTAGTCGGCAAGCGAACGGGTAGTGTCGGCAGACTGCTGCTGCGCCATGCGGGAACGAATGTGTTCTGCATCGGTCTTGTCACGTTCTACTGCTCGTTGTATCCTTACTGCTTCATCTGCAAAGACGAATACTGTTGCATCCATAGCTGTATGGAATCCGGCTTCGAAGAGTATGGCACTCTCCACAAAACAGATGGGAGTCTGTTGTTGGAGGTACCAGGTCTGCATGTCGCGAAAGACAGCAGGGTGGACTATGTCGTCAACGAGTCGAGCATTCTCTTTACTACGAAAGAGGAAGTCGGCAATGACGGGTTTGTTAAGTCCGGTTGATGTGTAGGTATCCGTACCGATAAGGGCTATGAGCTGACGACGCAGGTCTGAATCGGTCTGCATGAGCTGTTTTGCAGCATCGTCGCACTTATAGACAGGATAACCTGTCGATTCGAGCTTATGACAGACGAACGATTTACCGCTGCCAATGCCTCCTGTGATGCCTACTAACATATTTTTTATTATAATGAACGAATGAGCTATTCAAGTACTTGTTCTATTACGTATTCAATCTGCTCAGGAGATACGCGCACATGACTCACATATTCTGGTTGCGAACGCAACTGTAGTGAGCATTTCTTTTGTTCGCTATTCAAGTCGTTATAGTCAACAACGACAACGAAGTCGCGTGACGATATCTTATTTATCATCGACGAACTCACATGGAAGGATACCTGTGCCTTGGATGGAAAGGTACGCAAAACCTTGTTGGCAGGTATGTTTTCACAATAGATAGGTACTTCGATTGTTTTATCTGTAAACAAATCGACACATACTTTCAAGTGTACCGAATCGGGCAACACTTTAATGCCGGCAGAGGTTTGCAAAGCTATGTTTGCAGAAAGTGTGTCTTCAAGATTCAGGTATTCCTGCTGAACTGTGCTGATGCTCGTAATGCTGTCAAGCAAATAGATAGGTGCGACAACATCTACAGAGTCGGGTTTCACATCGATGCCGCATATCAAATATTGTGGATGGGGTGTTAGGACTCCATTAAAAACTACAGGAACACGCTTTGCCAGTCCGTTGGAATAGTAAACTTCCACAGTGCTAGGTAGGGAAGACACATAACGAATGCCGTTGCCGAAGTCTTTCTGGGTGAGTCGTTTCCACAAGTTGCCATCAAGGATTAGTTTGCTGTTGTTTTTCTCTATGTCGGAAAACTCAACATTTAGCTCGCGACTGTCTTTCTTGGTCCAGTATTGCAATATGTTCCACCCACGCCCCGACACACTAATGTTCACTGTTTTAGGTACTTCAGAAGTGAATATTATCTCCTTAGGTACATTGGTGATGTTGAGTGTGTAGGTGAGTTGGGTTGTAGTTGTTTCCTGCATTGCCTGCATAAACCAAAAGGCAATTGCTATAAGGAGGAAAATAAGAAACACAAGGATGTTGCGCTGGACACGAACCAGACGCAACTTCCTGTTAAGTATAGAATATACGTTTTGGATGTTTTGAATTTTCTCCTTGAACATTCCTTTGTGGTTGTTAGAGGTTTAGCGCTGTACCTGCTGCTGACTTGCATCGGCATAGACGAAGTTGCGGTCTATCTTGATGCTTACGCCATTGGCAATTTCGATAGTGATAAACTGTTCGCCTTCGTTGAGTGATTTTACTTTTCCATAAACACCACTAGCTGTGATGACATTGTCGCCTACAGCAAGTGAGTTACGAAATTTCTCAACCTCCTTCTGACGCTTGCGCTGTGGACGCAGGATGAAGAAGTAGAAGATGACGAACATGAGTACAATCATCAGAATCATTTGCATTCCGCCACCTTGTGGCTGTGCTTGAAGTAATGTGTGCATATTTAGTTTATAGTTTAAAGTTTATAGTTTAAAGTTTATGGTCTTTACAGCGAGAATCTGTCCAGTCGTTTGCTAATGGTATCGAGAACACCATTTACGTAGGCTGAAGAACGAGGAGTGCTGTACCACTTGGCTATCTCGACAAATTCGTTGATAGTAACAGAAATAGGGATGTTCGGATAGTTTTTCATCTCTGCTATTGCTGTTTGCATGATGATGATGTCCATGTAAGCAAGACGGTTGAATTCCCAATTTTGAATGTTGCGGGAAATCAAATCGCGATACTGTTCTCCATACTTTATGGAGTAACGGAATAGATTAAGTGCATAGAGATGGTCTTCCTCATCCTTGTATGCCGGTTCGAGAGGTTGCTCACTTCCATTTTCTTCAGACAGATGCTTGATGGTTTTCAGTACAAAAGTGTCAACCACTATACGGTCGTCGTTCCAGTAAAGAGACTGCTCCTCAAGTACTTCGTCAAAGTCCTCGTCTTTGGAAATGATACGTTTATAGATAAGACGCCAAAGTTCACGATCGTCTTCGAACGTGACGGAATCCTTTTCCATATAATCATTGTAGAAATCAGACTCAACAATCTTCTCATAAACACTCTTGAGATAAGGAACCTCATTGTTCCAAGATAGTTTTTCATCCTCTGCATAGTGATGCAAATCAGAGTTGGAACGCAACACCTGAACAAAACGGTTATCTACAAAACGATGGCTTAGGGTAGTATCAACATGTGCAGCACGGTTTATAGCTTCGCGCTCTTCAAGCCTTCGAGCTGCATAATCTGTAATAGCTGGAATTAGCAGCAGGCTGTAATTGTACAAATTAAATGCCTTGTCAAGACTTTTTTGGAGCTCTTTCTCAGCATTGGCGGTGGATTTTCCCTCGTCAAGATAGTAAGCATACATCATCTGAACTACCTTCAGTCGTATAAGAGTGCGATTTATCATATCGTTGAGTTTAATACTTATTTCAAGAGCCAAAGGTATGAAAAAAAAGTTCAATTAAGCACTTTTTTGCAAAAAACATGCCATAAAAGTAAAAAAAATACCATTTTTCTTGCTCATACGAAAAAAAACACACACTTTTGCGCATTGTTTTTTTGCAATTACATGTAAACAGAACTTTAATACAATTTATTATCTAACATTTAAAAAACTAATAACAACTATGGCAGAGAATGAGCGTGACATTGTGTTTTCAGAAGCAGTGAAGGCCGGTAAACGCATTTACTATTTTGACGTTAAAGAGACACGCAATGGAGAGAAGTTTTTGACAATAACTGAAAGCAAGAAGATTGTTGAAGGCGGAGATGCAACAAATCCACAATTTACTTTTCAGAAACATAAGATATTCCTTTACAAGGAAGACTATGATAAGTTTATTGATGCCCTAAACAAAACTATTGATATCGCTAAGGGTGCTCCAATACCAGAACCTGCTCCAGTAGCAGAAGAGGAGAAACCAACAAGTGGACTTGATATAGATTTCAGTTTCTAAATAAAGACTTTTTCAACAGATTTTATAAAAATAGTACAGAATACGCCTTCGTATTTTGCACTATTTTTTTGTAGATAAGGAAAAAATCGATGAAAAAACAATTGTAATTTCTGAAATTATCACTACCTTTGCACCCGCTTTTTAAGGCATCAGTGTGATGGCGAATTAAGCAAAATCCTTAATTTATAGTAACACATTATTAAAATTATGAAAGAAATTACAATCAATGCTCAGCTTCGTACTGAGTTCGGCAAGAAGGCAAGCCGCGAATTGCGTCGCAAAGAACAAGTGCCTGCAGTAGTTTATGGTGTAGAAAAAGACAAAAACGGTCAGCCTGTTTCTAAGTCTCTTGTAGTTACAGAGAAGGAACTCGCAAAACTCCTCTACACTCCAAACGTTTACATCGTTAACCTTAACATTGAGGGTAAGTCAGTAAAGGCTATCCTGAAGGATCTGCAGAGCGACTATGTGACTGACCGCCCAGTTCACGTTGACTTCTACGAAATCACAGATAAGAAGCCTGTAGTTATCGAAATCCCAGTTAAGTTGAACGGTCTTGCTGAAGGTGTTCGTGCCGGTGGAAAGTTGGCTCTCAACGTACGTAAACTCGCTGTTAAGGCTACTTACGACAAGTTCCCAGATACTCTCGACATTGACGTAACTAACCTCGGTCTCGGAAAGACTATGAAGGTTGCATCCCTCAACTACGAAGGACTGGAAATCGTTACTCCAAAAGAAGTTGTAGTATGTGCTGTTCGTATGACTCGTGCTGCTCGTGCTGCTGCTGACACTACAGAAGAAAATAGTGCTGAATAATTCTGAAAAATGAAATTTCTGATTGTTGGTTTGGGCAATATTGGTGATGAATACGCCAATACACGTCACAACATAGGTTTTATGACATTGGATGCTTTTGCGAAGGCATCCAATGTCGTATTTGAAGACAAGC
Organism: Prevotellaceae bacterium UBA2448; assembly: GCA_002342585.1. GTDB lineage: Bacteria > Bacteroidota > Bacteroidia > Bacteroidales > Bacteroidaceae > Minthosoma. Next base: position 124,128 of record DDQG01000015.1, on the reverse strand, counting down.
GATATGGATTCGTGGGGCATTGTCGTGTGAAAAACGCAGAACTAACCCTTCTGAAGCCATCTACGTTTATGAATCTCTCTGGTACAGCTGTAAGATACTGGGCACAGAAAGAGAATATTCCCATTGAAAACATATTGGTAATTGTTGACGATCTTTCACTTCCTGTAGGAAAGATCAGAATGAGAGGCTCTGGTTCAGCAGGTGGGCACAACGGACTGAAAAATATAGAGTCGTGCATGATGACTCAAGAATATGCACGTATTAAGTTCGGCATCGGAAACGACTTCCCTCGTGGAACTCAGGTGGACTTTGTACTTGGCGAATTTTCAGAAGAAGACAAGAAGGTGGTTGCGGAGAAGATTGACTATGTTATTGAGATGATAAAGTCGTTCTGTCTGCAAGGACTTGATCGTACAATGAATCTATATAACAAAAAATAAAATATAATGGAGGCAAGACTGGACAAATGGCTGTGGGCAGCTCGTATATTCAAGACAAGAAGTATTGCTGCTGACGCTTGTAAAAATGGCAGAATCTCCATTAAAGGCGTAAAACAGAAACCTTCGAAGATGATAAAAGAAGGTGATGTGATAGAAGTAAGAAAGTCGCCTGTTACCTATTCGTTCAAAGTGCTGAAAGCAATCCAGAACAGAGTTGGAGCTAAGCTTGTTCCAGAGGTACTAGAAAACGTTACTACCAAGGATCAGCTCGAATTGCTTGAGATGCATCGTATCTCCGGATTTATTGACAGAGCCAGGGGACTTGGACGACCTACAAAGAAAGACCGTCGCGAACTGGAGGAGTTTGTTCATCCGGAGTTTTTTGGCGATTTCGATTTCGACTGGGATGATGACGAAGAAGAAGATTTCGACGATTTTGATTCGATAAAGTAGAGAATAGTTTTGTCAACTCGGTTTAACAATGCAGTTAAACAATTCTGAAAAATGGAGCAGGAAGCATAAGTTGTGAAATTATTTTCTAAAATTATCATAAATAATGCACCCAATATATTATATAATGTGTATATTTGTGAGATTTCAGCCCGTAAGGGGCATTTTTGATGTTTTTGAATAAACGACATTTAAAGAAATAATCAATTAAATTTTTTAAATCATTATGAAGATTTCTCGTATTGATCACCTTGGAATAGGTGTAGAGAGCATCGATGCTGTGCTCCCTTATTTTGAAAACGTACTTGGTCTTAAGTGTTATGCCATTGAGGAAGTAGCAGATCAGAAAGTGAAGACTGCTTTCTTGAAAGTAGGTGAAGTAAAACTCGAACTCCTTGAGCCAACAAGTCCTGAAAGCGCTGTTGCAAAATGGCTGGAGAAGGGCGGAAAAGGTGTACATCACGTTGCATTCGCTGTTGAAGACGGTGTTGCAGAAGCTCTCGTAGAAGCAGAAGGCAAGGGCGTTCGTCTTATCGACCAGAAACCACGTCCAGGAGCTGAGCAGATGTCTATCGCATTCCTGCATCCAAAATCAACAGCTGGCATTTTAACTGAACTCTGTGAACCACAAAACAAATAATAGACCCATGAGTAAACAAACAGAAAAAATACAGGAGCTCATTGAACTCCGACAGAAAGCACGCCTCGGCGGAGGTGAGAAAGCTATTGACAAACAGCACGCAAAGGGTAAGTTTACAGCCAGAGAGCGTATCGCTATGCTTCTTGATGAAGGCAGTTTCGAAGAATTTGATATGTTCAAACTTCATAAGTGCCACAATTTCGGCATGGAGAAGAAACAATATCTTGGCGATGGTGTTGTAACCGGTTCTGGTACTATTGGAGGTCGTCTTGTTTATGTATTTGCACAGGACTTCACAGTAAATGCCGGTTCACTTTCAGAAACTCTTGCTGAGAAAATCTGTAAGGTAATGGATATGGCAATGAAGGTTGGTGCACCAGTTATTGGTTTGAACGACTCAGGTGGTGCTCGTATCCAGGAAGGTATCAACGCTCTTGCAGGATATGCTGAGATTTTCCAGCGCAATATCCTTGCCAGTGGTGTGATTCCACAGATTTCTGGTATCTTCGGACCTTGTGCAGGTGGTGCCGTTTATTCTCCTGCACTTACCGACTTTACACTTATGATGGAAAACACATCTTACATGTTCTTGACAGGTCCTGCAGTAGTAAAGAGTGTAACTGGTGAAAACGTAGACCAGGAAAGTCTTGGAGGTGCTTCTGTTCACTCTACTAAGTCTGGTGTATGTCACTTCACAGCTGCAACTGAAGAAGAGGCTATCGCTATGATTCAGCAGTTGCTTTCGTACATTCCACAGAACAATCAGGAGGAAACTCCAATGGTAGAATGTACTGATCCGGTTGATCGTCTTGAGGATTCTCTTAACGAAGTCATTCCTGACAATCCAAACCAGGCTTACGATATGTATGAAGTGGTTTCTGCTATCGTGGACAATGGCGAGTTCTTTGAGGTACAGCCTCAGTTTGCTCAGAACATCATCACTGGTTTTGCACGTTTCAATGGTCGTGCTGTTGGTGTGATTGCTAACCAACCATCAAAACTCGCAGGTGTACTCGACTGCAACGCAAGCCGTAAGGGTGCTCGTTTCGTTCGTTTTTGCGACGCATTCAATATCCCACTCGTAACACTTGTCGATGTTCCTGGATTCCTTCCTGGTACTGGCCAGGAATACAACGCAGTAATCCTGCACGGAGCAAAACTCCTTTACGCTTACGGAGAAGCTACTGTGCCAAAGGTAACCGTCACTCTGCGTAAGTCTTACGGAGGTAGCCACATCGTGATGTCTTGTAAACAACTTCGTGGTGACATCAACTACGCTTGGCCATCAGCTGAAATTGCTGTAATGGGCGCAAGCGGAGCTGCTGCGGTGCTCTATGCTAAGGAAGCTAAGACAATCAAAGAAGAGGGTGGTGATGCTGCTGCATTTATCAAGGAGAAGGAAGACGAATACACTAAGCTATTCGCAAATCCATATCAGGCAGCTAAGTACGGTTATATCGATGACGTCATCGAGCCACGCAACACTCGTTTCCGCGTAATCCGTGCTCTCGAACAACTTGCAACTAAGTCGTTAACAAATCCTGCTAAGAAGCATGGAAACATACCACTCTAAGATGATGAAAAAATTATTATCAATATTTTCTCTCCTCGCTGTTTCTACAGCAATGATGGCACAGGGAGCATACGACTTCAAAATAAATGAAGTATTCGTTCTCGGTTGTTGCCAGAAGGCTTGTATGAAAGCAGAAGCAGGAGACAGCGGATGTGTTGCTCCAGCAGATGCAAAATGTATGCGTCCGTCCTTCTATAAGGATGAATATGGAGAACCAGCTAGCTGGATTGAAATTGAAAACACTTCTTATTCTACTCATGACATAAGAAATTGTTTTATAGCTACTGACAAGGTGGTACTTGACAAGAAAATGTCGGCTCCTGAGCGCGAACAACTCATGTCGCTTATTCCTGCAGGTGACCCTCGTACTCTCATCAAGGCTAAGCAACGTATCACTTTTTTTGTAGGCAATCGCAATCGTGGCACACTCCATACTACTTGTGCTGTGCAACTGAAAGCCGGTGAAGAAAACTGGATTGCTCTCTACGACGGTAATGCGGTAGATTTGCTTGACTCCGTAACCATTCCTGCTTTGCAGCCTGGACAGACTTACGCTCGTCTTTCGGACAATACATGGCAAGTATGCGAAGCTTCTGAAGCTACTCCAAACGGTCCTAACCAAGAGTATCATAACGATAAGATTCGTGAATTCAAAGAGAAAGACCCATACGGCTTTGCAATGACTCTTATGTGCATGGGTGTAGTCTTTGTTTGTCTTCTCATTCTTTTCCTCTTCTTCCAAGGATTTGGACTTCTCCTTGCAAAGGTTGTCAATAAAGTTACAAAACCAGTTATTCAGCCTGTTGTCAATGCAGGAGAACGTGTTATGGAAGTAGCTAAGCAGGCTTCTATTGAGACAAGAGGTATTCCGATGGAAACATATACAGCAGTTATCGGTCTTGCCCTCCACGAATATTTCGGAGGTACTCACGATATTGAGTCTGGTATTATAACAATCCATCAGAATTCAAACTCATCGTGGTCTGATAAAAGTCACGAACTGCGTCAGACTCCACAGCATCATATCGCAACCCCAACAAACCATACTAAAAAATGAAAGAATACAATTATAAAATTAAAGGTCAAGACTTCAACGTAAAAATTGAAAATGTTGAAGGTGACATAGCAACAGTAGAGGTAAACGGCATCCAGTTTGACGTACAACTCGAAAAACCAGTTGTTCAGCCAAAGCCAGTAGTACGTGCCGTAGCAGCGCCAGTTAAAACAGTAGAAGCTCCAAAGGCAGCTGTAGAGGCAGCTCAGGTAGCAGCAGGAGTCACAGTTGTTTCTGCTCCGCTGCCAGGTACCATCAATGACATTAAAGTAACTGTTGGACAGACTGTAAAGAAGGGTGACACGCTCATCGTACTTGAAGCAATGAAGATGGAGAACAACATCGACTGCGAACGCGACGGTAAGATTGCTTCTGTAAATGTTAATAAGGGTGATACAGTAATGGAGGGCAGTGTCCTCGTAACAATCGAGTAAGACCTATGCTACTATTAGAAAGTGTATCAACAATGGACTTTGTAGCTTCGAAATTCTCCGACTTCCTGACATATACAGGATTCGCCAATGTCGAATGGGCTAACATTATTATGATAGCCGTTGGTGCATTCTTTATATGGCTTGCAATCAAGAAAGATTTCGAGCCGCTGCTCCTCATCCCGATTGGTCTAGGTATCATTTTGGGAAATATTCCTTTCAAGGCTGCAGGTCTTGAAATAGGACTCTATGAAGACAACTCCGTACTCAACATTTTCTACCAAGGAGTACGCCAGGGATGGTATCCACCACTCGTATTCCTCGGTATTGGTGCAATGACTGACTTCGGAGCACTTATAGCTAATCCTAAACTTATGCTTATTGGTGCTGCTGCTCAGTTCGGTATCTTCGGAGCTTACATGATTGCCCTCGCAATGGGTTTTGAACCAAACCAAGCAGCCGGAATCGCTATCATTGGTGGTGCCGACGGACCTACGGCAATCTTCCTTTCTTCAAAACTGTCACCTAATCTTATGGGTGCCATCGCTGTGTGTGCATACTCATACATGGCTCTCGTACCAGTACTTCAGCCTGTTGTCATGAAACTCCTCACTACAAAGGCTCAGCGTAAGATTAAGATGAAATCACCTCGTCAGGTAAGCCAGACTGAGAAGATGCTCTTCCCAATCGTAGGACTCCTCATCACTACATTTATTGTTCCATCAGGTCTGCCTCTCTTGGGTATGCTCTTCTTTGGAAACCTCCTAAAAGAAAGCACAAAGACAACTCGTCTTGCAAAGACTGCTGGTAGTGCTCTGAACGACATCGTAGTTATGTTGCTCGGTCTTACAGTAGGTTGCTCTACTCAGGCAAGTGAATTCCTTACACTTGACACAATTAAGATTTTTGCACTTGGTGCATTTGCATTCATCATCGCAACTGCTAGCGGTGTCATCTTCGTACACATCATGAACCTGTTCCTTTCAAAGGATAACAAAATCAATCCTCTTATTGGAAATGCGGGTGTTAGTGCTGTACCAATGGCTGCCCGTATCAGTCAAAACGAAGGTCTGAAAGCCGATTCGCATAACTACCTCCTCATGCATGCTATGGGACCAAACGTAGCAGGTGTTATCGGAAGTGCAGTTGCAGCAGGTGTTCTGCTCGGCTTCCTCAGCTAATCAATAATCCAAAAACTCTAAATAAAAATGAGCTCGAAAAACATCGAGCTCATTTTTTTTATTATCTCACCTTTCTCCTGTATTCATCCCATCTGCTACGGATACTATTCACATAATCGTGTGTTTCCTGGCCGCGAAAATAACCATGCTGTACCTCTGGTTGATTATAGAAGCGAGGTTGAGCCATTCTGAGCACAAACCCATCTACATTTCCTAACCATCGATCAGGATCTTTTCCATATTTTTTTGCTAGTCGTCGTGCATCATCCACATGTCCCGAACCTGCATTGTAAGCAGCCAAAATAAAATTGATGCGTTCAGACTCATTATGTATTTTTGAATAGTGTTCCTTTAATAAACTGATTAGTCTTGCAGCGCCTCTCACATTATGTTCTGGCACAAATACTTTGTCCATTTTAACTCCAACACTTTTTGCTGTCGATGGCATCAGCTGCATTAACCCCATAGCACCCATAAACGAGACAGCTTCTGGGTCAAAAGCCGACTCCTGATACGCCTGTGCTGCCAATAGTTTCCAATCCCATCCCAGATTCTTTCCGTACTGCTTGAATAATGGGTCAAAGATAGAAATCTCACCCCTTGCCAAATTTAGGATTGGAGCTGATACTCTCCTACGAGGAGTATATCTCCTACCGTTAGATGTTCTTATCTCAAGAGTTGACAGAGCTACTAGATTAGTATTATTTTTCTCAATCCATTCCTGCAGATTTTCTGCTAGTTCCGGACACCTCTTGCTCACAGCCCAGCCACTTATGATAGTGTCAGCCTTCAGATATACATTATCCTCCGTTTGTAACGAATCGGGTACATTATATATAATGATATCACCATCGCCTGTAGCCATTCTCTTCTGCAATTCTTCAACACTTCTACCTACTTCCACTCTCATGCTTGTACCAATACTACGTGCATAGGCATCAGCCAACATATACTGTCTGCCAAAATGTTCACCTCTCCACTCGAAATAAGTGTCTGGACCATATTCCGTCAAAACAATTAGTTCTCCGTTCTCTTGAATCTCTGTCAAATCAAACCACTCCTGTTCCTTCACACTCCTGTCGAAGGGTGAATCTGCACGTTTGCTTCTACACGAAAAGAGTAGGGCAGAAAGCAACACGACAAAACTAATCTGTAATCCTAAGTGTTTCAATTTTCTCCAGTCTTTCTTTTAGTCGTTCCATTTCTCCCTTCCTTATTCTTAGTGTCATCTGACAATCCATGTCAAACTGCTGACTCACAATCTCTGGTTCCAAATCCTTAACAACCTTCATCACATCGTTCATCAGCGGATATTCAAACATAAACGTCACGTCTTCATCTACAGTCTTTTCTATAATTTCAGCAGCATTAATTGCTTCTGCTGCAGCCATTCTATATGCAATGATGAGGCCGCTTGTTCCCAGTTTTATACCACCAAAATATCGAACAACTATAATGAGGATATTGGTCAGTTCGTTCGAATTGATTTGTCCTAATATAGGTTTCCCTGCAGTACCAGATGGTTCTCCGTTATCATTAGTACGAAACTCAGTCCTCTCTGCTCCCAACATATATGCATAACAGACATGTCTGGCATCATAATACTTCTTCTGATATTCTGCTACTAACTGCTTTACCTCGTCAACAGTGCTGACCGGAATAGCAAAAGCGAGAAACTTACTTCGTTTCTCGCTATAAGTACCTTCTGCTTTTTCTTTTATGGTTTTGTATAAATCCATTATGAAAGTTTATGGATGATCAATCCAGAACGCAGTTTAGGCTCAAACCAAGTTGCCTTTGGAGGCATAATATTACCACTGTCGGCAATATCCATAATTTGCTTCATGGTGACAGGATATAGGGCAAGAGCCATCTTCATCTCCCCGTTGTCAACACGACGCTTTAATTCTCCCAAACCTCTTAAACCACCTACGAAATCAATTCTCTTATCACGGCGTAAATCCTTAATTCCAAGAATTTCATCTAGAATCAGTTTGCTAGAGATACTTACGTCGAGTACACCTATAGGGTCTTTTTCATCATAAGTGCCAGGCTTAGCTTTCAACGAATACCATACACCACTAAGGTAGAGTGAGAATTCATGCATTTCCTTTGCTCTATATTCATCTTTACCCTTAGTCTCTACGGTAAAATTCTTCTTCAAAGCCTCGAGAAACTCCTCATCAGTTAGACCATTCAAGTCTTTAACAACTCGATTATAGTCAAGGATTGTCAGTTGACTTGCAGGGAAACAAACAGCCATAAAATAATTATATTCTTCATCACCCCTATGGTTAGGATTCTGCTTAGCTTTCTCTGTACCTACAAGAGCTGCTGCTGCAGAACGATGGTGTCCGTCAGCAATATATAAAGCAGGCATCTTAGCAAACTCATCTGTAATAGTCTTTATATCCTTATCATCGCTTACACACCATACTTTATGTCCAAAACCATCAATCGGAGCAATGAAATCATACTCAGGTGTTGTCTTAGCATACTTCTCAATGATATCAAGAAGCACTCTGTTGTCTGGGTAGGCAAAGAATACAGGCTCTATGTTAGCATTATTTACCCTAACATGTTTCATGCGGTCTTCTTCTTTGTCAGCACGAGTTAATTCATGTTTCTTAATAACACCTTTCTGATAATCACCAGAGTAAGCACCTACAACAATTCCATACTGAGTCTTCTCCTTGTTACCGTTTGCAGGCAGACAGGATGTCTGTGCATAAATGTAATACTGTTCTTTCTCGTCCTGAACTAACCAACCTTTGTCCTGAAACTTCTTGAACTGCCTTGCTGCCTCCTCATACACACGTGGATCATACTCACTTGTTCCTGGTTCAAAATTAATCTCTGGTTTGATGATATGATACAAAGACTTCTCATTATCTCCTGCTTCAGCACGAGCCTCTTCAGAGTCCAATACATCATATGGACGACTCTCTACTTCTTCAACAAACTCCTTTGGTGGGCGAACGCCCTTAAACGGTTTTACTATTGCCATAATACTTATTGTTATAAATATGTTGCGAAGGTACACATTTTTAGAGAGAAATTAATATATTTAGCATATTTTTTGTTGACATATTAAACTTTTGAAAAAACAGGTTGCAGTCTCTTACAATTTAAAAGAAAGAAATATTGTTTGAATAAAAAAAATCATGTACCTTCGCAGCATAAATGTATTAATACAATATTAAAATGAACGAAAGAAGACCTTTTAAGGTATTTTCAGGTACTAAGTCGAGGTATCTCGCAGAACGTATTTGTGAGAGTTTAGGATGCAAATTGGGTAATCTGATTATTACTCATTTTGCTGATGGTGAGTTTGCAGTTTCGTTTGAGGAATCTATCCGAGGACGTGATGTATATCTCGTGCAGTCAACATTTCCTAATAGTGATAATCTGATGGAGTTGTTGCTGATGATTGATGCTGCTAAACGTGCAAGTGCTAGAAAGATTATAGCTGTAATACCTTACTTCGGTTGGGCACGACAGGACAGAAAGGATAAACCACGTGTGAGCATTGGTGCTAAGTTGGTTGCTGATTTGCTGAGTGTGGCAGGAATTGATCGTCTGATTACTATGGATCTTCACGCAGACCAGATTCAAGGTTTCTTCGATGTGCCTGTTGACCACTTATATGGTTCTCTCATTTGTATTCCGTATATAGCTTCACTGAATTTGCCTAATTTAGTAATTGCAACTCCTGACGTAGGTGGTTCGAAGCGTGCTGCACTATTCTCTAAACGTCTAAAGGCTCCGCTCGTACTCTGTAATAAGACTCGAGCTCGTGCTAATGAAGTTGAATCTATCCAGATTATTGGTGATGTGAAAGGTAAGGATGTGGTACTGGTAGATGATATGGTAGATACTGCTGGAACGATTACTCGCGCTGCTGACGAGATGATTAAGGCTGGTGCAAATAGTGTGCGTGCTGTTGCTAGTCACTGCGTGATGTCAGGTCCTGCAAGCGAGAGAGTACAGAAATCAGCTCTTGAAGAGATTGTGTTCACTGATTCTATTCCTTATGATAAGGATTGTGGTAAGGTGAAGCAATTGTCTGTTGCTGATATGTTTGCTCGTGCTATCGATCGAGTGTTGAGAGACGAAAGTGTAAGTGAAGAATTTGACTTCTAATATGAAACGTCTACTTTTTTCTGCATTATCTATTTGGGTAATGTGTACAGGAAGGTTGTGTGCACAGACTCTTTATCAAGCTGTGTATGATAAAGCCCAAAATGTTGTAGCCACAACAAAAGATGTAGAGGAGAAGACGGTAAGTCAGTATAAGTTGAATGCTCTAAATTATATAATGAATGTTTGCAAGAAGGAGGGTAGAGATAATGATATGAGATTGCTTGATTTGCAAGCTGTGAATATGGAGTCATTCATAGATGATTTTCGTGAGTTTGCTGCTAAAGGTGAGAAAATTTCTCCTGCTAAGAAAGATGAGATTATCCGTTGTTTTACTTCTGCATCGTTTGCCCATCCACTTTTTCTGAATGAATCACCACTCGTTGATGGAGGTGCTGGTTCGTTGCTGCCTTTCTCTCTGAATACCGATTGGTCTGCAGCTTATGATCAGGCAGAGACTATAGCAAAGAGAGTTTTAAAATAGATTACTATTTTATTGATTATAGAAAAAATAAAGAGGAGATTTGTGTCTCCTCTTTTATTTTTGAAATCTTATAATTTTTTATTCCATTGTAGCTTGAACTGAGAATTTGTTCATCACTCGACGATAGTAACCATCGGTAGATGCTTTGTGATTCATACAGTTGAGATCACCTGAGTTCCAAAGACGTATTGCTTTTTCTATGTTGCCTTCTGGATTGAAGCGTTCCATGTATGTGATGAACATATCTATGCTTTTCTGTTTGTCGTAGCGATCGGCATAGGTAAATTCTTGTTTGCCGATGATGCGGTTGCATTCGCGAACGAGAATCTGTGATATCTGCAAGTAGCCTACATAACGACCACATTTGCTCACAGCTTTAGGATTTCCCTCGCTCTCAACACGAGAGATGGCATAGATAACCTGTGCCCATTTCTTCTCAAGGTTCAGGTCTGCAGCTGATAGTCTAATTTGTACTACCGCAAATAATATGAATAATGTAATTAGTTTCTTCATGTTTCCTTTAATACCTTTCTTAGTTATCCTATCCTGAAATCTTATTTTCGCTGCAAAGGTACGAACTATTTTTGAAATTACCAAATTTATGCACTTTCCATCTTGAAGTAGGTAGCAGACTCGTCGGGGTGGAGCGAGTCAAATTCAGAGGAGAAAATATTGAAGTCGATACGCACGTTTTCCCGTTCAGAAAAGGGAATAGCAAGGATTACTTTAGCTTGGGTATGAGCGCAGTTTGTATAGATTTCTTCTGTAATTTCTACAGGATATTTTTTCTGAATAGATTGAATAAATTCAGAAAGTACTTGGGCTGCATTGGTATGTTGCAGCCCAAGTATTGAGATTTGAATCTGAAATGGATGATTCACGACAGATTGTATTCAAATTAGAAGTTAAAATAGTTCTTTGCGTTATTGTAGCATATATCCTCAACCATTTGATTGAGACGTTCTCCTTCAAAACCAGTGCATGGTACTTCACCATTTTCTACATCTGTGCCGATAAGGTTAGAAAGGATACGACGGAAGTATTCATGACGTGGATAAGAGAGGAATGAACGACTGTCGGTAAGCATACCTACAAATCGACTGAGGAGTCCAAGTACGGAAAGTGCGTTCATCTGTTTCTGCATACCGTCTTTCTGATCGAGGAACCACCAACCGGAACCCCATTGAATTTTACCTGGACATGAACCGTCTTGGAAGTTGCCAAGCATTGTTGCAAGCACTTCGTTGGCACATGGGTTAAGGTTGTAAAGAATGGTCTTGGTAAGTTTACCTTCCATATTTAGACGATTGAGGAACTTAGAACATTTCTTTGCCGTATTGAATTCACCAATTGAGTCGAAACCTGTGTCGGGACCAAGTTGACGGAACATCTTTGTATTATTGTCACGAATTGCTCCATAGTGGAATTGCTGTGCCCATCCTGCTTCTGCATCTTGAACAGCAAAGATGTACATCATAGCAGACTTGAACTTAAGGATTTCTTCTTGTGTGAGTTCTTTGCCACCATATACTTTATTAAAGATTGATGAAATTTCTGCATCTGTATAGTCTTCTGCATAGAATTCTTCAATTCCGTGGTCAGAGAGTTTGCATCCCATAGATTGGAAAAAGTCGTGACGATTTTGCAGGGCATCAATAAAATCTGAAAACGAACTAATGTTTTTGCAACTTGCCTTTGAGAGTTGTTCAACGTAAGACTTGAAGTTTGCTGGTACTTCTACAGCCATAGCCTTATCAGGACGCCAAGCAGGAAGCATGCGAGTTTTCATAGTTGGGTCGGCTGCAACTTGTTTATGGTATTGGAGTGAATCAACTGGATCGTCAGTAGTACAAACGATTTCGACTTTATAGTGTTCCATAAGTCCACGTGGTGTGAACTTAGGGTCGTTCTTGATTATATCGTTACACTTGTCGTATATCTCACGAGCATTCTTTGGATTGAGTGTTTCTGTAATGCCAAATGCAGTTTTCAGTTCAAGGTGTGTCCAATGGTAGAGCGGGTTGCGGAATGTGTAAGGAACAGTCTCTGCCCACTTCTCGAATTTCTCCCAGTCGGATGTGTCCTTGCCTGTACAAAATCGCTCGTCAACACCATTGGAACGCATCGCACGCCACTTGTAGTGGTCTCCCATGAGCCAGATTTGTGCAATAGAGTCGAAACGTTTGTTTTCTGCTACCATCTTAGGAATAAGATGGCAGTGATAGTCGATGATTGGCATCTTTGATGCGTGCTCGTGATAGAGTTTTTTTGCGGTTTCTGTTTGCAACAGAAAGTCGTCGTCCATGAATTTCTTCATACTTTATATAGTTTTTTTGGTTATAGTTTGAATTTGTCTTTTTTTACAAAAATGCGGTAGTCTTTGATAGCCCCAGGAATGGTGGATTCCATTCGTGGAAGATATTGAAGAGCTGTGATGGTGCGAACCCTTCCGAGGTCAATGATAATCTGGTGCGGGAACTGAACACCTTTGACTGTTGACCAGTAGGTGCTTTCTTGCAGGTCGTAGATCTTGTCACCTGCCTGATTGCCGGATGTGATGTTTTCTGAATCGGCATAGGATATTCTCCAAGGTTCACGACTGAGACGTTCACCTTTTTCGTCGAGAAGGTAGAGTTCTGCGATGCATGCATATTCATCACCATTGTGGTTATTGAGTGCTTCGAGACATACATAACGTCCAGTCTGTGGAGCAGAGAACTTTATTTCCTGCCATCCGTTGCCTGCTTGAAACTGTCCGACAGCAACGGGTGTTTCTCCATCGAGTTTGAGATTCTCACCTGGCTTGCGGTGGATAGGAGGTTCAGACTTCTGTAATTTGTCGATGATAGGATGATCTAGACCTTCACTCTTTGCTTCGTTAGGACCTATAATATCGAGAACAATTATTTCGTTTTCACCTTTCTTTAACCAGCATCCAGGACAGTAGAGAGTTTGTTGAGGACCAATCTCCCAGATGCGGCCTAGTGCATACCCATTCACATATACAAGACCCTTACCGAAGGTTTCAAAATTAAGGAATGTATCAGCAGGTTTCTTTATACGGAATGTAGCTTTGTAGTAACCAGGGATGCGGTCGCCACGGAAACGAGGATTTGTTGTGAGCAGAGGTTTGTAAACCTGTTTCTGTGTCTGTTCGTATGAATCAGGAATGAGGTGTGTACGCCAGTTCTTCAAATTGGCAGTAAATTCATTACCTTCTAAAGTAATTGTCAGTTCTACTTTTCCTTCAATTCCCTTGAAGTCTTTGATGGCGCGTCCGAAATTGATACGCCCCATAGCTTCAACAAGTAGTTCGAGGTGAGAACCGCGACGGACTGACGGCAGGACAATATCCTTGTCACCATTACGACGATCAAGAGCACCAATATATTTTCCGTCGATAAATACCTGTACGTAGTCGTGACCGCCAGGTATATGAAGTTTTGAAGGTTTATGAATGCCAGGAAGAGTAGTACAATAGAGGATAGAACCCCATCCTTGGTTAAATTCTTCCATAGTTTTTATATCAGTAGTTTCAATTGCAGCAGGAAGATTTTCAAAGAGAGGAGCAAACTCTGTGAAGTTGAATGCAGGAATTGTAGTTACAGGAATTGGCTTTGGAACAGAGGGGAGTTTTTTGTCTGAATACTTCTGAAGCATTTCACGCAGTTCTGTATATTTGGGAGTTGCTTGTCCGTATTCGTTAATAGGAGCATCATAGTCGTAGCTGGTTACGTCTGGTGCAAAACCTGGAGAGTTAGCACCAGCCCAATGACCGAAAGATGTACCTCCGTGTGTCATGTATAGAGAGAAAGAGATGTTCTTGTCAAGCATTTCCTTAAGACCGCTAACCATAGCTTTTGAATCACGAGTTTCATGTTTTCCGCCCCATTTATCGAACCAACCGCTCCAAAACTCAGAACACATAAGGGGTGCATCGGGACGAACTTCCTTTAGTTTGCGGAACTGGTCGTCGATGTTAGCGCCAGTACCGAAGTTCATTGTCCATACAAGGTCATCAAGTCCGTTGTTGAGGAAATTGCTAGACCAGTCGCATTGGAAAAGTGTAATTTTATCGAAACCAACAGAACGCAGGCAATCGCGAATTTCACTTACGTATGGTTTATCCTTACCGTAAGAACCGTATTCATTTTCTACCTGAACCATGATGATTGGACCACCATTTTGTATAGTAAGTGGAGCAAGTTGCTTTCCTACTTCCTGTTCGAATATCTTTACTCGTTCCATGAAATAAGGATCTTGTTCGCGAAGACGAATGTCTTTCTTCTTCAGTAACCACCAGGGCAGACCGCCCATTTCCCATTCGGCACAAACATATGGACCAGGGCGAACAATAACGTACATTCCGTGTTTTTGTGCAAGACGGCAGAACTCAGCTACATTATTATTTCCAGACCAGTCGAACACACCTTCCTGTTGTTCGTGGATGTTCCAAAAAATGTAGATGCAGATAGTATTCATACCAAGTGCCTTACACATTTTAATACGATGTTCCCAATAAGCCTGAGGAATACGAGGGTAGTGGATTTCTGCTGCTTTTATTACAAATGGTTTGCCATTAAGCAGGAATGTGCCTTTACCGGCAGTAAATGTACCTGGAGTTGTCTTTGCTATGACTGGTGTACAGAAGAACAAAGAAAGATAGAAAGTTAAGAAGAGTAATTTTCTCATGGTAATATACATTATAAATATGTTTTCAAGGCGAAGTTAGAATTTTTTTCTCTGACAACAAAGAGTGTGGGTGCAAAACATTCGGATTTTAACATTTTGTGAGTGTTTCAATTTGTGAAATTTAAAAACTTATCATTTAAGCTACGTTAATCAGTAAGTTTGAAATGTTAAACATTTGGAATTGCTGATGTTTTTTTGCCTAAAATATTTTGTCAGTTTTCGGGGCGGCTGTAATTTTAACGCAGAAAGTTAAAGAAAACACCCATTTTAACATTTAAAGATAGTGAGTTTTCTTTTTTATCAGATAAAATAACAGATTAAAAAAATGAATATTATGACACAAGGAAAAAAACGTTTTTACGGAACACTTGCAGTAATAGCATTGGTTTCGGGAATGACAGGTGCCTTTGCGGTATCTGTAGCGCAGAAGAGTGAGAACAAGGCAATGGTGACTTCTGAGGTACAGAAGGCTCTCTATGGAGAATCAGGCTCAAGCAGTTCGAAAGTTTATACTACATCTTCATCAAGTTCATCAGCTGGAGGTTATGTAGATTTGACAGCCGCAGCTGAGAAAGCATGTAATGCAGTAGTATATATTAAAGTTGTAATGGGTGGCGAAGTGAAAACCATAGAATACCGCGACCCATTTGAGGACTTTTTCGGTGATTTCTTTGGTAGAGGAGGTGGTACTCAACGCAGGCAAGTACAGACTCCTAAGCAGGAAGCAGCAGGTAGTGGAGTGTTGATTTCGTCTGACGGTTATATCGTTACAAACAATCACGTAGTTGCTCAGGCAAATGAAATTACTGTAACACTGAATGACCAGAGGGAATTTTCTGCAAAACTTATTGGTAAGGATGCTGATACAGACTTAGCACTTATAAAGATTGAAGGAAGTGGTTTCCCAACTCTGACAATAGGAAATAGCGATGCTTTGAAAGTTGGCGAGTGGGTGCTGGCAGTAGGTAATCCGTTTAATCTGACAAGTACTGTAACAGCCGGAATTGTTAGTGCCAAGTCTCGTGGTTTGGGTGCCACACAAGGAGGAATTGAGAGTTTCATCCAGACTGATGCAGCCATAAACAAAGGTAATTCAGGTGGTGCATTGGTTAACTCAAAGGGAGAACTTGTAGGTATCAATGCAATGTTGTACAGTCAGACTGGTTCGTTTGCTGGTTATGGTTTTGCTATACCTGTAAGTATCATGACAAAAGTTGTTGATGACCTGAAGAACTACGGACAGGTACAGAAAGCTTTGATTGGCATCAAGGGTATGACTTTGCATGATTATATTGAATCGCAAAAGGCAAAGGATGAGAAATTCAAGGCTGATTTCGGAACAAACGAAGGTGTGTATGTAGCTGAGGTACCTGAAGACGGAGCTGCTGCTGAGGCAGGCATCAAAGAAGGTGATATCATCACTTCGCTCGGAGGAAAGAACATTACTAAGATGTCTGAACTACAGGAAGCTACTGCTAAGTATCATCCTGGTGACAAGACACAAATAGGCTTCATCCGCGATAAGAAAGAAAAGTCTGCTACAATCACATTCCGCAACTCAAAGGGTAATACTAAGATTGCAAAAGCTCAGACTATGGATGTGCTCGGAGCTGAATTCAAGGAAGTACCGGACGGACTGAAGAAGAACCTCGGCATCCAGGGTGGTGTGATGGTTAAGGATGTGAAGAACGGCAAATTCAAGTCTGCAGGTATTCCAAAGAATCTCATCATCCTTAAGATAAACGGCAGAAGTATCAAGAACACTACAGATGTAGAAGCTGCATTCAAGGAAGCACAGACTTCTGATGACCAAACCCTTTGGATATGGGGTAAGATGCCTGATGGAACAACAGTAAGTAAGGCTGTACAGTTGGATAATTAATTTACTTCCCGAATAGTTTCTTTATTAAGTCGGGACGATCAATACGACGGAGCTCAGCGATGATTCGCTGATGCTCCTCTTTTTTGTACCAAAAGAAGAACTGTCGTTGAGCAAGTTTATCACGTTGTGTCTTTGCGGAATAAATAGGTTCGAGGGTATAAGGATGTAGTCCTGTATACCAAGTTTCTGTAGCCACAGTCATAGGTGTAGGAGTAAAGTCCTGCACTTGCTCCAAATGGAAATCAAGTCCTTTAGTAATTATTGCCAGTTCTGCCATATCTTCTGCAGTACTACCAGGGTGACTGGATATGAAATAAGGAATAATCTGCTGACGGAGTCCATGACGTCTACAAGTTTCGTCAAAGATTCGTTTGAAGTCGTAAAAAAGTTTGAAAGGCGGTTTTCGCATTTGTTGTAATACTTTATCAGAAGTATGTTCTGGTGCAACCTTTAGACGTCCACTAACGTGACGAGTGATAAGTTCTTCTGTATAACGTCTGTTTGCAGTATTTATTTTATCATTCCCTGTATCGTGAAGCAGAAGGTCATAACGCACTCCACTACCAATAAAGCTTTTCTTAACGGCTTTGATTGCATCTACTGCATGATATATTTCAAGAAGTCCGGAATGGTCTGTATTGAGGTTTTTGCAAATTTGTGGATGAATACAAGATGGACGCTTACACTTATGACAGATATTCAGATCCTTACCATGCATAGCATACATATTTGCTGATGGTCCGCCTAGATCTGAGAGATATCCTTTAAAATCCTCCATCTTTGTGATTTGTTCTACTTCTCGAAGAATACTTTCCTTGCTGCGAGAAGTAATGAATTTTCCTTGATGAGCAGATATGGTGCAGAAAGCACAACCTCCGAAGCAACCACGATGAAGTGTTACACTATGTTTTATCATTTCGTAAGCAGGGATGCGTTTACCCTTATATTTAGGGTGGGGAAGTCTAGTATATGGGAGGTCGAAAGAACGGTCTAATTCATTCTGACTCATCGGTTGATAAGGTGGATTTACGACAATCCATTGTTCACCTATCTTCTGTAAAATTCGTTGTGCATTATATTTATTGGATTCCTCTTCTATATGTCGAAAATTCTCTGCTTGTGCCCGCTTGTTTCGAAGACATTCCTCATGACTATGCAAAACAATGTCATCTGTGCGGATTCCTCTTGGTATTTCTTTTTCCGACATAATCATTACGGTTTGTTGCTGAGGATATCGCATCATAAGATTACGGAATAGACTAACATCTATTTCGCAGTCTTGTTCCATAAGAAGGCGAGCTATCGAGGTGTTGTTTTTTTCTCCCATACCATAGGTAAGCAAGTCGGCACCAGAGGTATAGAGAATGGAAGGAAGAAGTTTATCTTGCCAATAATCATAGTGGGTAAGACGGCGCAAAGAAGCTTCGATTCCACCTATTAACACCGGTACATCAGGGAAGAGCTGTTTCAGAATCTGTGTATATACAATCGTCGGATAGTCTGGACGGAGTCCTATTCGTCCATCTGGCGAATAAGCATCTTCACTACGAAGACGTTTGTTGGCAGTATATTTATTCACCATTGAATCCATGCAACCAGGTGAGACACCGAAAAAAAGTCGTGGACGTCCCAATTTCTTGAAATCGCGATAGTCGCCGTGCCAATCGGGTTGTGGTACGATAGCTACACGCAAGCCCTCTGCCTCGAGTACTCTTCCAATTACAGCTGCACCAAAAGAAGGATGATCCACATAGGCATCACCCGAGAAAAGGATTACGTCCAACTGGTCCCAACCTCGCAGTTCGCACTCTTTTTTCGTTGTTGGCAAAAAATTTTTTAAATCAGGTTTCAAGTTTCTGGTTTTAAGTTTCAATTTTTACTATTTCCTCAGGAATGCCATAAAGGCTGTAACGAGTTGTTGCAGTTGCGATTCATCCTTCATACTTTCAAGGGGAAATCCTAATTTGATATATCGTTGTTGACGATCGCTGGCAATAGCTGCTGCATAACCATTACTATACTGAAGTATTGCGAAGGCATTTCCTGTGGGTTGCGGAACATTTACAACAGGAACAGGGTAGCTTCGGTCGTTCATTTCTCGCCATATATCAAATGTGAGTCCACAACCACTGATTGTTGCAATCGTCTTGTCTGTAATAGAGTAGTCACCTATATTTGCTCCACTGATAATAGCCCTTCCGCCCATATCAATATACTTACTAATAAGGTGTGAAGTAGTGGAATTGAAACGCTTCTGTACACCATAATAAATATCCATGAAAGGATATTCGCTAAGGATATCTTCCGCAGTTGTAAAAGTATTCATGAATGCAGCTTCGCTAATGGAGGCAAACGAATGACCTGCAGCAAGGATAGCCTTTCCGTGCACAACAGCATAGTCAAAGGTATTACCCATAACGACTTTACCTACCAATTCGTCACCACTTACCCCAAGACCTTCTTCATTTAATTTTCCAGCATTTTCTTTGTTGAAATTGAGCTGACGTCCACAAAAACCTGCAAACTTACCATATTGTACACCAGGGTCGAGGTCGAGATCGAAGCCTTGCATAGTTTCTGTATCAATACTTTGTGGACCTTCCAAACGAGTAAAGCCGTTGACAACAAGGGTTGTACCTCGACTTTCAGGAGCTATCCCTGCTGCTAATACTTCCGACGGGAAAC
Organism: Prevotellaceae bacterium UBA2448; assembly: GCA_002342585.1. GTDB lineage: Bacteria > Bacteroidota > Bacteroidia > Bacteroidales > Bacteroidaceae > Minthosoma. The sequence continues at coordinate 104,476 of DDQG01000015.1, read as the reverse complement.
TTTCTCCGCCTCGGTTTAGTGCAGCTACTTTAAAAGAATATACAAATCCTGGTTGAAGTGGAATATCGCACGAAGTACCATTAACTACAGTTCCATTATCGAAATCCATCGTACCGATTCGAGTATAAACGATGTATCGCTGTGGGGTAGCAGTAGGCTCGAGTGGATCATTAACCGGTTGCCAACTTAGGTGTGCAGCCTGTTGATTAGGGTCCAGTGTGACGGAGAAATGACTTACAGGTAGAGGTTGTATTACGTAGTCACGACTATGTTCCCTTGCTACAAACTTTACGATAGTTTTGTAAATAGAACGACACATGTCGAACTTGAATTTGGGGTCATATCCTAAACGAACATCGTTGAAATTCTGGTGCGACAACAATTCCAAAATACAAGCAGGAATTTGTGGTTCACGTGCTTCTCCATAATCTCTATTCCACAGTTTTCGTGCTGGCCACCCAAATCCCTTAAGGTCGGTAGTAAGATTTGTGAGCAGCATACTTGCCAAGTCTCTCGACACATAACGGTCTAATCCAGCACCGGTAAGTCCGTCATTGTATTCTGTCATATATATTGCAAGTGGACCAAAAAGTTTATCGTTCAGTCTAAATCCTGCATCTGTATGGAAAGCAATATTTAGTTCCAAAGGCACTCGTCGTCCTTCTGCTTGCACAGGATTATAAACACTTCCGCCAGAGAGATAATTGATAGCTGTACTGCGACTATTGATATCGTTTTTATAATCATCATTTACAAATTTCCCACTATGAATACTATATGGAAAACCATACCACATAGTAGAATACTTCGCTGCTTCAGCCCAGCGAGGCAATCCACTCTGATACTTCATTCCAGTAATCGAGTCGCATATAGCAAAATTACTGATGCCACCTCCGAGACGAACTGCATCAGCTGACACCACACCTTTATGAGCACTCTGATTAGTCAGAGTAATCCTGTCGGAAGAATGAATGCCTGGAGTAAATTCAAATGTGCCAAGATAAACCCAAGTACTGCCACCCATCTGTTGGTTTACATGAAACTCCGTCTTTTCCCCTTTATGATAAACTGTGTAATGTGCATCGGGCACACTATTTTCAAACGACTGGTAAGCAACATATACAGCATATTGTCCTGCCTCAGGTATGTTCGGTCTCCATTCTGCCACAGATACTTCGTTTTCAGTATGAACAGAGGAAATATATCGGGCTGTTCCGCTGCAGAAAGGTGTGTCGCAAGCCAGATAAAACTCTTTGTTATTCATAAACCCAGCAATAGGCGACACTTTCCATTCGTTTTTCTTGTTCTTTACTGTCTCAAAATAAGTACCGCTTTGTTGTGGATTATCATTATCTATGATTACTTCATTATTTTGCCAATCGCGGTCTCTCGGTGTGAAAACCACAGCACCAGCATTCTGCAACATAGGTATGATATACGGAATTACAAAAGTCTGACTGAAGAGATCTTCGCAAGTACAGAAAAGTTGTGGTCTCTGCCATTCCCATTGATACTTCTTAGCATTCCAATAGCGACCATGACTTTGCCACAAGGACAGATGACAACCCTCGAGTCCACCACTGGCAGAGTAGGGGCGTGATACATTCTTCACCCAGGGTTCGCCTTTATACGAATCATTCCAAAGACGAGAATTATCAATATTTCCTTTGCGGAAGAAATTTGGTACAAGATCCTCTATCTTATGGCCTTCAGTTACAATACTCAGATTGTAATTCTTATATTCGTCTGGCATAAAACTACGAACACGGCTATAGATAGAGTCAACAACAATAGGAGTGAAATGCTGTTCCTGAAATCCGCCACCAAAAACTATTGTTACACACTTCTCTTTCTTGTCTATATCGCAATCCTTCAGAGTAGGTGGAGTGATTACTGCATCCCATCGCTGAAAGGTTGTTAGCCAATCATTTAACTTTTGTTCGAGAGTTTGCGCAGAAACAGCACTTGCGAAACACATTATATATAAAATAGAAAGAAATCTGAGTTTCATTTAATTATTTATTACGTAAGTATATTTTTGAAAACCTACAAGTTTGTCGTATCTCTCTCCGAATGGGCGATGATAAACGTACACCCAGTATTCGTTTTCTGTCTCATGAAAACTACCTTCTGCCTGTAAGGACTGTCCCGTAGTTTCTCCGTCATACACAAACAAATACTGATAGTTATACGAACCTTGCTTCAGAGGTTTCACTATTTCGTAGCATTGGTCAATCGGATTATAAACCATCTTGTTGTCTTCTGTCAGCAGTCCATAAGTGAGGTCTCCGTTCAGATACACATCACCTCCAGCAATAGGTGGAATAACCAGTTTGAAGTGAGTATAGAAGTAATCGCTTTCTGTTTCGTTTCTAACATTCTTACCATTACGAATCCAGTAGCGTCCATCTTGATCTTTATCGAAAAGATATCTATAGCGCTGAGCATCGTCAAAAAGTGTGGCATGATAATATGGCGCATTATACGACATCTTAAAAACTCTCATTGTCGGCACGTATTCATCTAGAATTTCAAAACGTCGATATTCATTTCCGCCTTCGAAAATAAGACTCTTATTATGTGTATAAACCAATTCTCCGTTTCTCAGATACGAAGGTTTTACGCCACTCACACGATTATCCCAACGATGGTTTTGCATTATGACAGGATAGAAATCCTCTGCTGGAGTCTGCACCCTATAGCCCTGATAATTTACGGAAAAATCAAGTTGCTGGTGTGAATTCCACGTGTCTATATCGGTATTTCCGCTTACCTTAATGCTGACACTTACCCTTGGTTCAAGAACTGAGAAAAACACTTGAGCCACAAGCTCGTCGTCATTATCGTCATTTATTATGTCTATACGATAATTACCCGAAAGCTTCAGTTGCACTTCATTATTTGGGATAGTAAACTTATAGTGGTTATAATCCATCATAGTATTCATCGACACTTCATAGTCTTCAATCCTTTGTCCGTTGAACCCGTTCATATACTCGTTCTGAATCAGGTCGCTTTCTGTCCAGTCTGCATTACAATGAATTATATTGTATTCATATCTTACAAAATTATGCTGCAGGTCGTCGAACGAAACCTCCAGCCAGTTACTGCCACCAAAAAGCAATACAGGTGGTTCGCCCCAGGCACCGTTCACCTTAGCCTGTAGAGTTTTTATGTTATCCACAAGTGGAGTGGTCACTTGAGCAATAACCCTAATTTGTAAAAAACTAAAAAATGTAAGCAGTAAAAAAACGAGTTGCTTTTTCATTACATCAATAAATTTCTGCAAAGCTAATAATTTTTCACAAATTCATGCGTACCTTTGCACCATAAATTACAAATGTAAATATGCAGAAAGTAATAGAAATACATAATGGAGTAGCAAGAAATCCCATTTTCCGATTCCGCACACCCATCAATTTCGAAGTAAATGCAGGTGAACACATAGCTATCGTAGGTCCGAATGGTGGAGGAAAAAGTATGTTTGTTGACATCCTTACGGGTGCTCATCCTCTTCAGCCTATGAATGATGTGAAGTACGATTTCCGTCCGTCGAAGGCAAAGATGGTAAGCGACAATATCAAATATATGACTTTTCGCGATTCCTATGGAACTACCGATGGTACTTACTACTATCAGCAGCGTTGGAATCAGAACGACATAGACGAAACGCCGCTTGTGAAAGACTTGCTCGACGAATCATTCCGTATTGCAGAAACAGGACTCATTCGAAAAACCAACTTCGACAAATTTTTGGTTCGCGACGAGAGTGCCGAGGAAGAGGCAGCTCGTTTAGCCAAAGAGGAAGCAGACCGCAAAGCTATGCATGAAGAACTGGAGAAAGTTCGCCGTCGCCTTTATGATATGTTCCATCTTGAAATACTGGAAGACAAACATATCATCATGCTCAGTTCTGGTGAATTGCGTAAGTTTCAGATGACCAAAACACTTATGACCAACCCTCGAGTGCTCATCATGGATAACCCTTTCATCGGACTTGATGCTGGAGCCCGTCAGCAGTTGCACGACTTCTTGCATATTCTGACAGAAGAGACAAATATAACCGTAATTCTTGTACTCTCTAAAAGTGATGATATACCCAATTTCATCTCTCATGTCTATCAGGTTCGTGATATGACAGTTCTGCCAAAACAGACCCTTGCAGATTATCGTCAGTCTGTTTCGCCTGTTCCTGCTCAGATGCTTTCTGAGGAGAAGCGTTCTGCAATTCTTGCTTTGCCTTCAGAATCCGAACCACCTTCAATAGATGGAAATATCCTTGAATTTAATAATGTGAATATCCGATACGGCACTCGCACCATACTGAAAGACCTCAATCTCACTGTTCGCAATGGTGAACGTTGGGCTCTCTCCGGTGAAAACGGTTCTGGTAAGTCAACCCTTCTCAGCATAGTATGTGCTGATAATCCACAGGCGTATGCTAACCAAATCACACTCTTCGGACATAAACGTGGTTCGGGCGAAAGCATATGGGACATAAAGCGCCACATCGGTTACATATCACCAGAGATGCACAGAGCCTTTCAGCGCGACATTCCAGCTATCGACATAGTAGCTTCGGGACAAAGCGACATGAACGGACTATACGTAAAACCTAAGTCACCAGAAGCACGACAACGATGCCTTTTCTGGATGAATATCTTCGGAGTAGCAGAACATGCAGATACTACATTTCTGAAACTCTCCTCTGGAGAACAACGACTGGTTTTGCTTGCACGTGCCTTCGTCAAAGACCCAGCATTGCTTATTCTCGATGAACCGCTTCACGGACTAGACCTCTATAATCGTCGTTTGGTTAAGGATGTGATAGAGACCTTCTGTGCCCGTCCTAACAAAACCCTTATTATGGTGACTCACTACAAGGAAGAACTGCCAAAATGTATTGACCATTCAATTTTCTTGACACGTAATTAGTCAAATATCATTTTCAGTTTTCCGATTTCCACAAAAATAATTTATCTTTGCAAAAAAAATAACAATACATAATGGATATAGCAAACAACAACGAACAACAGCCCTATGAGTCTGTTAGTTTTGTAGAGGAAATACTGCGTAAGGATTTGGCAGAAGGTAAGAACGGAGGACGTATGCAGACTCGTTTCCCGCCGGAGCCAAACGGATATCTTCATATAGGTCATGCGAAAGCAATCGCTATCGACTTCGGATTAGCAAAAAAATACGGAGGTGTATGTAATCTGCGTATGGACGACACCAATCCACAGAAGGAAGATACTGAATATGTAGAAGCTATCAAGCGTGATATAGAGTGGCTTGGTTTCAAGTGGGGCAACATCTACTATGCTTCCGACTACTTCCAAAAACTGTGGGACCTCGCTGTAGCTCTCATCAAATCGGGTAAAGCCTACGTCGATGAACAGACTAGCGAACAAATAGCCGAACAGAAAGGCACACCTACTCAGCCCGGAACCAACAGTCCTTTCCGCGACCGTCCTATCGAAGAGAGTCTGAAACTCTTCGAACAGATGAACAGCGGAACTATGGAACCTGGAAAGATGGTGCTTCGTGCTAAGATAGATATGGCTAGCCCTAATATGCACTTCCGCGATCCTATCATGTACCGAGTACTCAATATGCCACACTGGCGTACAGGAAACAAATGGAATGCTTATCCTATGTACGACTTCACTCATGGTCAGTGTGACTACTGGGAAGGAGTAACCCATAGTTGGTGTACACTCGAATTCGTAAGCCACCGTCCACTCTACGACCTCTTTGTCGATTGGGCAAAGATAGAGGGTGGGGATGACAAACCGCTCGATGACAACCGTCCACGACAGACTGAGTTCAACAAACTCAATCTTACACATATTCTATTAAGTAAGCGTAATCTGCTCGTTCTAGTAAACGAAAAAGTAGTAAACGGTTGGGACGACCCTCGTATGCCTACCATCTGCGGATTCCGTCGTCGTGGCTACAGTCCTGAAGGCATCCTCAGTTTTATCGACAAGATTGGTTACACCAAGTTCGATGCTCTCAACGAGATGTCGCTTTTCGAAAGTGCTGTTCGTGACGACCTCAACAAACGTGCTCAGCGTGTTAGTGCCGTACTCGACCCACTTAGCCTTGTCATCACTAATTTTCCAGAAGGCGAAACAGAGGTTTACACAGCACAGAACAACCCGGAAAATCCTGAAGACGGAACACATGAGATTGAGTTCAGCCGCAAACTGTGGATTGAACGTGAAGACTTCATGGAAGATGCTCCAAAGAAATTCTTCCGTCTTGGCCCTGGTAAGGAAGTTCGTCTGAAGAATTCCTACATCATTCGTTGTTCGGAGAATCCAGAGGAATGTATTGTAAAAGATGCAAATGGAAACATTGTAGAAGTTCGTGCAGAATTGGTTCCCGACACCAAGACTGGTCAGGCTAATTCCAACATGAAGATAAAAGGAAAGACTATCCATTGGGTAAGTCAGGATCATTGTCTCGAGGCAGAAGTACGCAACTACGATCGTCTGTGGCTTGTTGCAAATCCTCGCGACGAAGTAGCTAACTACTCAAAAGAACACGGAGATATTCGTGGTATTGAAGCTATGCGCCCTTTCCTCAATCCTAATAGTCTTGAGATTAAGAAAGCATATGTAGAAAAATGGTTGCAGACTCGCAAACCTCTCGACTACCTGCAGTTCCAGCGTATCGGATATTACAATGTAGATCCTGATTCTACACCAGATCATCTTGTGTTCAATCGAACAGTCGATTTGAAAGCATCTAAATAAGATTAGTTTCAGACTATTCAATAATTAAACAACACCTTGCGTAACGACTATTTTGACAGTGACGAATTTCGTGAAATCCTCGATGTCTATGAAGACTCGATGAAGACAGGCATTGCTCCATATCTCGACGTTGACGACTATTCAGACATTGCCGATTACTACATGAATTCCGACAACTCAAGCGATGCGATAAAATGCGTGGAAACTGGGCTTAACATCTATCCCGATGAGCCCCAGCTTCTGCTCATTAAGTCTGGTGCATACATCTACCTGCATCGTTTTGATGAAGCAGAGCAGATAGTCGAATCAATTCCTCGTGGCAGCAGTGTTAGTGAGGTACTCTATCAGAAAGCACAACTTCAGTATGCTCTTCACGACAACACAGAAAAAGCTGAAGAGATGTTTGCCGATTGGATAGTCATGGAACGAGAAAATACCAATAAAGAAGAGGAAGATCCGGAACAGCGAGAAGAATACATTCGTGACAGTTATATTCATGTTATCACCTCTCTCATCGAACTTGCTCCAAACCACTTATACGACGAGGAAGTAGTAAAGCGTTGGATAGAACTCTATGTTGTCAATTTCTCTCCGCTGGGCAATTACGACAGTGACCTGATTCTTGCCGACACAGTTCGTTCCGAATGTCTCTACGATATGGTTATAAAGGTTTATACCAACTTGCTTGAAACCAATCCATATCTCCCTCACGGATGGACTATCCTCTCTGCGGCTCAGTTCACCTGCAACCTTGTGAATGATGCAATGGACTCAGTTGAATTTGCATTAGCTATCGACCCTAAGGATATTGATGCAATGCTTACCAAAGCTCATTGTTTCATCTATCGTGAAAACTACGAGGATGCAGCACCTCTGATTGAAGAATACATAAAACAGACTCACGACGGCAGTCAGCAGTTGGCTCTTGCTTCCTGTTACGTAGAAACCGAAAACGATACAGCAGCTCTTCGAGCACTTCAGAAGGCAGAGATATTCTTCACTCGTTATTCAGCCGACAAAGACTACTATGCCAGTGCCTGTTACGAAATGGCAGATCTCTACTTTGCCTTAGGTCGTCTCGATATGGCTCGAAAACATATCGATAGGGCAGTACTCTTGGCTCCTGACGAGGTAGAATTCAACCTTCTCAGTGCTACACTTAAGTTAGCTGAGGGTAAGTTTGAAGAAGCCCTACCTTTGTTCATCAGTTATATCGAACGTCAGGAAGATGTCGTAGGAGCTGTGTTGAAGATTACCTCCCGACTGATTGCCTTCAAACTGGATACTGTAGCTCTCGAACTGCTTGATATCATAGAGCGTACTTCTGTCAATTTCGACGGATACGAGAAGATTTATCCTTACAAAGCATTTATCTATCTTCGCAAGAAAGATTATAAGAATGCAGCTAATTACATGAAGTTGGGTATAGAATTGTGTCCCGATTTCACACAATGGATTCTTTCCGACTTCCTGCCTGCAGGAATGTCGCTAAATCGTTACTACGAGATTATTTCAACCCGGAAATAACTCTTCTTTTCTTATTCTTTGCTATCAATTCTTGATAGTCAGTTTTCGGGTGTTTTTCTTTATTATATTATAAGCTGAGTAGATACCCAGTTCTCCTGCTTTCGACAAGTCCTGAATGGCAGCTTCCGTCTGGTCAGAAAGAAGCTTGAGCAGTCCTCGGTTATAGTAAGCCTCAGCAAAAGTAGGGTTGGTATTTATGGCAATATCCAGGTTTACGATGGCTTCAGCTATATTTCCGTTGTGAGCCAGTTCATATGCCTTTTCGAAATACTTCATAGCATCATCGGGAGCCACTTCGTTATACAGTTTCGAAGTCTTTTCCTGTGGTTTTATGAGGGTAGTTTCCACATTTTTGTTCTGCACCTTTCCTCTGATCTCGCTCGAGTACTGTTTTGTTGCTTCCTCATCGTCTGCAACCACCAGACTCTGGTAATCATCGATATTCCTTTCCGACTGCTTTCTGGTTTTATTTTTCTGTCGCGAAGTAGCTGTAGCATATCCGTATCGGTGAGCAATCTCCTCTTTCAACACATGATCTTCATCTCGTCTTGCTCCGTTAATATCTCCAATCTTACGTTTTGCCGCAGCTCGTCTCTGATATCCGTACAGAAACTTAGGATATTCCTTTATGACAGTAGTATAGTCACGAATAGCCTCTGCATACTCACCGATATTATCGAGTAGGGTAGCGCGGTTGAAGATAGCCATCATGTCGTCAGGGTCTTTCTCGATGATGAAATTGAAGTCCTCAATCGCCAAGTTATCCTCACCCACATTAGCTCGGAGCAGTCCTCGGTTATAGTGTCCGATGAAGTTGTTCGGGTCTATCGACAGAGCCTGGTCATAGTCCTGCATAGCTCCTCGATAATTATTCTGGTGGTAACGGCACAGAGCTCGGTTTATGTAGTTACCTGCATGTTTCGGTTGCAACCTCAGAGCTTCGTCAAACATACTCTCTGCCTCCTTGTAGTTTTCCCTCTTTACAAGAAGCATAGCCTTAGCTACCATTGCCGGCACATTATACTTGTCCACCTCCAGAGCTTTATCGATAAACTGCTCAGCCATGATGGTGTCGCCAGTTTCCAGCTTTATCTGTCCCTTGATAGTATAACCCTCCGACTGCTTCGGCCATTTCTTTATTATTATATCACAGATGGAGTCAGCCATTTGCATACTGTCCATTTGCAGGTAACAGATAGTCAGGTTATGCCACAGCGAACGGTTTCCGGGTTCCACTTCCACAGCTTTGCCGTAGTCCTCCGCAGCCTTGTCCAACTTATTCAGTTTTATCCTGGCGAGTCCTCTCACCTGATAACTGTTGGGGTAGAACGGATTTTTCTCTATAGCCTTCGAACAGTCCGATTCCGCTCCAGTGAAGTCGTCCAGGTAGAACTTAGCCAGTCCTCTGTAGAAGTAAGGTTCGTAGAGGTATGGTTTTGAGTTTATAACCAGATTGAAATAGTGTATAGCCAACACATAGTCGTCGAAATAAATTGCATTCCGACCTATATCTATCATTCGCGAAGTGTTTATCTGCGCTTGGGCAGGCAACAGAGACGACAGACTCAGCAACAGGCTAAATACTATTTGTTTGGCTTGCATTTATACGAAGCGCTGAACTTGTTCTTTGTCATAGCTACAAGTTTCGACTTGAGCATTTGTTTACGCAGCGGACCCAGATGGTCAACAAACATCTTACCGTCCAGGTGGTCGTTCTCGTGCTGAATCACTCTTGCAGGAAACTCATCAAACCACTCTTCGTGTTCGTTGAAGTCTTCATCCAGGTAGTTCAGCAATACACGTTTCGGACGTTTCACACTCTCGTGGATACCAGGCACCGACAGACATCCTTCTTCAAACGACACCTGTTCCTGGCTCAACTCAACAATCTCAGGATTGATGAAAGTCTTCAGATAACCCTTGAACTCAGGATGATCCTCGCTGATGCAATCCAAATCCACGATAAACAGTCTGATGGGCAGTCCTACCTGTGGTGCTGCAAGTCCTACACCCTCCGAATTTCTGAGGGTTTCAAACATATTCTTAATCAGTTCCTTCAGGTTAGGGTAGTCCTTTTCTACTTCGTCGGCAACTTGTCTCAGTACAGGTTGTCCGAAAATGTACATTGGTAAAACCATATTATATCAAGTTTTTCTTACATTCTAAAAATTCTTGCAGTATGATGGTAGCCGAGATTTTGTCCACCAGAGCCTTATCCTGTCTGGCTTTCTTTCCTATGCCCGATGCAAGCATAGCCTTGTGTGCAAGCACCGATGTGAACCTCTCGTCATACATCTCTATCTTCTTCTCCGGATACAACTTCCGCAGTCTGTTCACAAACGGAGTGATTCGTTTCATATTCTCCGAGTCCTCACCGTCCAACTGTCTTGGGTAACCCACCACGATAGTTTCCACTTCCTCCTTCTCCATATAAGCCTTCAGGAAAACCTCCAAATCCTTCGTCTCCACCGTCTCCAGACCGTTAGCTATAATCTGCATAGGGTCAGTCACCGCAATGCCTGTCCTCTTCTTCCCGTAGTCTATGGATAATATTCTCATTTGACGTAATCTTCAAATTATGCATTATGAATTATGCATTATGAATTATCAATACCATTTTATCGAACTTGAGTACGAACTCTTCTTATCATACTTCAGTGCATCGGTGAGAGCAGTTGCGTTAGCTCTCAGAGTGATATTATACGATGTGAACGTACCGAACACCAGTCCGCAAGTCATGTTGAAACAGTGCATGTCGCGTGAGATGTTTACTGTAGTCATTGAAATCTTATGTCTTGTGAAGTCCCATCCCGACGAAGCACTGATATTCCAGTTGCTCGACAGTTTTATGCTTCCCGAGAAGTTCAGGTTATGGGTGAACTTATACGGATAGCGCATAGTCTTTATGTTTATGTCTGCCGAACGGTCCTCCGCCATATTGATACCATACGAAATACTGAACGACCAAGGCAGGTTAAACTTCATATATCCGTCCTCGTCCAGTCCGCTCGTATCCTCCTTTTGGTTCTTCTGTCTGCGACGACTCTTCAGCTTGCTATCGTTCTGGTCGTCGTTTGGGTTTTCGCTTTCGGTAGCTTCCTCTTTCTCCTCGTTTTTCTTTTCCTCCTCGTCTTCATACTTCTTGCCGCCGAATAGTCTGCCTATAGCCTCCTTAAACTTCTTGAAACTTTGGTTATTGAACGAATAGGATATATTCTTGCTGGTTCCCTGGAAACGTCCGAATCGTCCGTACGACCATTCTGTTTTGTCACCCACAACAACGTTTCCGTTTTTGTCAAACTCATATGCATAGGTAGCAAACACAGCAGCCATATTGAAGGTGAACTTACCGTACTTCAGACGTATTCGTGTATTCAGGTTACTCCACTGTTGTCGTGTGGCAGCCATATTGTACGAAATGTTCGCACCCAGTTCGTCGATGATACTGATTTTCTTTATACCTGTAGTATCCTTGTCCGACTTAATCTTCATTTCTATGTTGTTCGAAACGTCGAAGCTCACACTTCCTGTCTTACCCTGCCCCGGCACTCCGTACATAGATCCTGCATAAGGAGAATAGTTCACCAGAGTCACATTACCCTGCGTGTCTGTCTTCGTATAAGTATCGTAATATCCCCACATCGAAGCTCCGAAGTCAGGTGCCCAACTCAAGCTCACAGAAGGCGAGAACACATGTCGTACCATCTGAATCTTATCTCCGAAAATCTTTCTGTTCGGTTTGTAGAAACCATACAGTTTTGTGTTGAATGCCAAACTTGTATTGAAGTCAAACACGCGGTTAAAGCCCCAGATAGTATCCCTAACCACCTTCTGATTCTCGCGGTCCCAGTCCTGTTTCACCTTATGGGTGTACCATCTTTCTGTGTAGTTTACCGACGGAGTCACATTGATATACTTCAGCACAGTAAACGATGCACTGATAGGAATGCTGTGGCGCATACCGTTATTCCAGTCCTTGATGAGGTTCGACTTCAGAATCTTATTTTCCTTTGTCGTAATGCTGTTCTGGAGTGCACCAGTGTATGACATAGCAATCTTCTCATACCAGCGTTCCTTGCCAGCCATCTTCTTTCTCTTGAACGGATAGAATCGGCTTACCGAGATAGACAGAGTAGGGAGAGTAACGGCGAGAGTAGAGTCGCGCATATTCTGCGAAATGTTCATAGAAGTCGAAATCGACAGACCAATCTTCGGGAAGGTATGCGAATAACTTACAGAAGAAGTTCTGGTACTCTGCGAATACGAAGTAGGATTATAGAGCGAAGTCAGGTTATTCTTTTCGTAACTCTGTGTGGCGAAGTTCACACTTGCCGAGAAATTACTGTTAGGACTTGCCTTCGGGTCTTGCTGGTGATTCCATTGCAGCTTGAAGTTTTTCACTACACTATAGTCAGCCATATTCTTCTCACCCTCCTTTGTCACCTGGTAGTTGAAATACACATTACCCGAGTACTTATACCTCTTCTTATAGGTCGATTGGGCACCGACTCCCCACGAACCCTTAGTGAATATTTCTCCTGTCAGTCTGAGGTCCACATTATCGTTGATGGCAAAATAATAACCACCGTCGCGCAGATAGAAACCTCTGGTCGATTCGTCACCATAGGTAGGCATGATGATGCCAGATGAATACTTGCTCGTGAAGGGGAAGTAAGCAAATGGAATGGCGAGGGGTAGGGGCACATCCTCCACAACGAGCCAGGCAGGACCTGAGAACACACTCTTACCTGTGTGCACCTTCGCACGACTCAGAGCAATGTAGAAGTGCGGGTGTTCCTCGTCACAGGTCGTATATCGTCCGTGTCTCAAGTAGAGGTCATCATCCTGTCCCTTCTTCGACTCCTCACTCGTCAGGTATCCGTCCTCCTGCTGAGTATATACATTCGTGATGAAACCCTTCTTCGTCTTGAAATTATACGACATAGTCTCCGACTCGTATGTATCATCTCCCTCCTTAAAAATCGGAGTGCCGTACAGCTTACCCAGCGAATCCACAGCACCTATAGCGTGCACCACCGAACTGTCCATATTCATCTTAATCTCCTCCGAATTCAGTTCTATATTCGTATAGTTCACCTGCGCATCACCATACAGGATAGCGTTCTTCTCACCCATTATGAACACCACAGAGTCGTTTGCTGTATAAACCACAGGTGCATCGAGTGGGGGATCTTTCTTACTTGCCTTAATCGAATCCTCAGCAGCAGCAATCGAATCGTTCCACTGCACAGCCTTCCTCGTCTGCTTCACCTCGTAAGCATCCATCAGCGAATCGAGGGCAGCGAGCGAAATTGAATCCATCTGTGCCAAACTATCCTTGCTGATACCCAGTTCGTCGAGAATCCTATCCGACAACCGCTTCACCGAGTCAGCTTTCAGGTCAATATCCGTTGGTTTCTTTGTCGTGTCCGCCTTAGCATTAAACATCTTCTTCAGAGCAGAATATTCCGGTTGTGAACGGCTCACGGAATCAGCTGAACCGTCTCCGATTGGAGACCGCCCAACAAAAAAACCACCAAAGCCGAACATAGAAAATGAGGCTAAGGCAAGCAACAACAGTACCAGTATATATTGTCTGATTCTCAAATCAACTTCTTAAAATCGGCACGAAGTTACGCATAAATCCTCACATTTCGTCTATAAAACATAAAAATTAACCTTCAACCTAAATTATTTATAATAATTTCCTTTAAAAATCTTTTGCTTTTACTTTAAGTGCCATAGTTTTACTTTGTTTTTGTGTTGTGGTTAATAAAATTGTTTATTGGTTATGGGTTATTGGTTATTGACTTGCCCTCCGGATGGCTCGTCTTTCGTCCTTCGTCTTTCGTCCTTCGTTTTTTTTCGTGTGCACACGAAAAAAATTTCCTGTGCGCGCGAGGCAATTTTTCTTTTGTTTTGCCAATGCAAAGATACGACATGAAAGGGGCGGTTTGCAAATAAAATGCCAAAAAAGACACGCTAAAAAGCACGCTCATAATTTTAGTATGCTTATGCGTTGACAGTTGACAGTTGACAGTTTTCTCATGAGCACTAAAAAGTATGGTAACAAAAATTTTATTATATATATAATATATATTATATATATAATAATTTATTTTTTAACACTTTTCTCTTTCTGTTCATATACCTACTCCCTAAAAAACTGTCAACTGTCAACTGAAGACAATTTTGTCTTTTCCTGATTTTGGTTGACTCTTTTTAGGCCTTGT
>DDQG01000015.1:0-89901 GCA_002342585.1 Prevotellaceae bacterium UBA2448 | reverse complement strand
ACTTTCACTGGAGAGGTTGACTCTTTTCCTAAGAACGTTGACTTTGCAAAATTTTCAAGAAAAAAGAGATGATTTCATGAACGTGTTTTTTTCGAAAGAAAAGAATGATAGTTTGAAAAAAATACTCTATCTTTGTGAGGTGAAAACTAACACTTCTGAAGTGAAACACTCCCTGAACTGCAAATTAAGATGAACGACTACAAACATATATAAGTAATGGCGTTTCTATTAAAGAAATAGCTTTGCAAATGGGTAGAAGTCGTGGAACAATAAGTTCGAGGATAAAAAGCTAGTATTTTTACTATGAGAACAAACTAATAATCTATCTATCTAACGTCTAATCTTTGAAATAATATATCATGAACTATACTTGGATACCTTTTTACAAGGAGTTTTCTCAGAAACTCTTGAAGTATAAAGACAACAGAACGCCTTTAATCAATTGGATTTATGACAATATTGATGGCAGTCTTATAAAACACTTCAAAGATAATAACGAAGGTAAACGTATGCCTGATATCGACCCGTTTACAGTAATGGCTATAATCAATAGACGCATTACGCGGAATAAGAAGATTGAACTATGCAAACAGTTCAAGAGTTTCCTTAATATATCAACTCCTGTTCCACAAGATTTTTCAGGAGTACCTGAAATGAATAATCAAAGATCAAACTTTATTGGGTTTGAACATAGAAGAAAGGAAGGTGATATAGAAAGGCTTTGGAAAGTTTTTGAGGATGCTGTATTAGATAGAGATATAGAAAAATCGTACGATGCCTTAAATGGTCAATTCCTTATCAGATATATACTTTCTATGGGACTCTTCTGGATACGTCCAGACAAATTCCTCGCATTAGATGGTCATAATAGACCTATTTTAGAGAAATTAGGAATTGCATCTTTTGATGGGCGATTTGTTCCATATAAAGATTATAAGGCTATAATGGAACGTCTTGATGCAAAGATATCATCAGGAGAGCTCGGTTGCAGCAATTATGCTGAGTTTTCGCATGAGGCTTATGTACAGAATGATGGTGCAAGTACAAGAGATATTGCTAAAGAACCAGCACCTATAAAGTACGGAAAATCGTATTGGATATATTCTCCAGGCGAAAATGCTTCGAAATGGCAGGAATGTCAAGAAGAAGGATTGATGTGTATTGGTTGGGATAAGTTAGGTGATTTGTCCGAATATGATTCTCGTGAAGAAGTAAGGTCTGAGATAAAGAATTATTATCCAACAGACGGTAATGCTAAGAATGACTCCTTAGCTGTTTGGCAATTCGCAAATGAGATGAAGCCAGGTGATATTGTGTTTGCCAAGAAAGGATTGACCAAGATTATAGGTAGAGGAGTAGTTCAATCAGATTATGTCTATGATGAAAATAGAGATGATTTTAAGCATATTAGAAAAGTTGAGTGGACTCATGTGGGAGAATGGGTATCTACAGAACAGAGTGCCATGAAAACCTTGACTAATATAACAAAGTATAAGGATTATGTGGAAAGGCTTAATGAATTAATAGTTGGAACTGAAACTGCAAAAAATATGAGAAATAATAATTATGATGAGTTTATAAAGTTACTTAAGGGTAACTATAATCTTATTCTTACTGGAGCTCCAGGAACAGGTAAAACATATATGGCAAGGACTATTGCTGAGGAAATGGGGGCAGAGTGGAAACTTGTTCAGTTCCATCCATCATATGATTATACTGATTTTGTTGAAGGTCTGCGCCCTATAAAGGAAGGAGTAACACTTGGGTTCCAAAGAAAAGATGGTGTTTTCAAGGAGTTTTGCAAAGAAGCTATCAAGAATCTGGAGGATAGCAAGAAAACAAAAGATGAACTGGAAGAAGAGAAGTCGTTTACTGACAAGTATAATGAACTTATAGATAAGATTGAGGAAGGCGAGATAAATGAACTGGAATTAAGGACTGGTGTCAAGATGAAGATTGTGAAGGTTTCTGACTATAACAATATTATTTTGCGAAGTCTTGAAACTGATTCTGAAAGGACTTATACTGTTTCGTTTGACCGCCTTATGAAATTAGCTAAGGCGTTTCCTAGTGCTCGTTATTTTAATAGAATTTCAAATATCTCAGAGGAAATAAGAAATGTTATTGGAGGATGTAATGCTTCGGCATATTGGGCTGTTTTAAATGAACTGTACAAATATGAGAGAGAAGATATATCATATTTAGCGAATGTACCTGATAGAATGACAGCTACCTATGTAACTCAAAGTCCTAATGTAGTTAGAAGAAAACCATTTGTATTTATAATCGACGAGATAAATCGAGGAGAAATATCTAAGATTTTTGGAGAACTTTTCTTCTCAATTGATGCAGGTTATAGAGGAGAGAAAGGACGAGTGGAGACACAATATCAGAATTTGGTACCTGAGGAAGATGTGTTTAGCAAAGGCTTTTATATTCCTGAAAATGTGTATATCATAGGTACTATGAACGATATTGACAGGAGTGTGGAAAGTATGGATTTTGCTATGAGAAGAAGATTTGCATGGAAAGAAATAACTGCAAAATCAAGGCAGTCTATGCTTGATGATGATGAAGCATGGGGAGCAAATGGTAAACCATCTGATAGCGTGATTGCAGAAATGAAGAATAGAATGGATAATCTTAATGCTGCAATTATAGATCAGTACGGAGAAGAAGAATATAGCAATAAAGATAAGATAGGATTGAGCAAGGCTTATCAGATAGGTGCTGCTTATTTCCTGAAATATGCTTTGTATAATAACTTTGAAGAGTTGTGGACTAATCATCTTGAAGGTTTGTTATATGAATACCTCAGAGGAAAGACAAATGTAGAAGAGAAAATTGAAAGGTTGCATCAAGCATATAACGATACTACAAAATATTGATTACAAGTGACTATAATAAAACTGGTATAACCCCTGAGGAACTAGACGATTTGAAGGTTATTGCTGGTGTGAAAATCTCCAATATTAAGTTGGAGGATTATCCTAACTTGCTTGTATTTCCGGACTCTTTCAATGAGTATGACAGAGATTTCGGGAAAAAGGTTATTTGTAATATCTCTGATGACGGCAAGATGCTTTTCACTAATAGTCTGGTGGGATTTGTAGGTTTTAATAATACCCATCTTTCTATTCATTCCAGATTTACAAATAGTGGGGAAGAAGACTATTTCCTGCACTATATGCTTCAGAAAGTTGCTAAGATAAACCTGTTTAATCTACAGCATACTATGGATGAAGATAGTGTTTTTGACTTTCTTCTTTACCTATTTCCGATGTATCTGAAGAGAGCTATTAGTCAGGGAGTTTATAGGCAATATATCACTCATAAATATAATGATGCAAATGTAAAGGGCGTTATTGATATTAGCAGACATATCAAGTATAATGAGCCTTTTAATGGTTCTATTGCCTATACTACCAGAGAATATAGCTATGACAATCATGTAACCCAGTTAATTCGGCATACAATAGAATTCATCTCCAGATATGGGCGCGAAGATATTATAAATATTGATGCTGATACAACGCAGGCTGTAGGACAAATCGTTAGTGCTACTCCAAGCTACATGAGTGATGAGTTGCAGTCTATCATAAATAAAAATCTTGTTCCTGTGGCGCATCCTTACTATAGTGAATATACAGCACTTCAAAGGCTGTGTTTGCAGATTCTGAGACATGAGGAATTAAAATATGGTCAGGAAAAAGATGAGGTATATGGCATTTTGATAGATGCAGCCTGGTTGTGGGAAGAATATCTTGCAATTGTTCTGGAAGGGAAGTTTAATCATTATCTGAAAGATACAGGCAAAAGGTTTTATTTGTTTGAGCCAAGAAGGCAACAGATTATTCCTGATTATCTTTCATTTGATAAGAAGATTGTTGCTGATGCGAAATATATTCCTTTGAATGAAAAATCATGGTTCAAGGACGATAGTTCGAGTGCTACAGCTATCTATTATAAGACCATTACATATATGTATAGGTTTTGTTCGACAGAAGGTTATCTGCTTTACCCTCATCCAGATGAAGATGTCTCACCAATAAAGAACGAGATAATATCAGAAATAGATGGAGTTAATGGTGGTAGTATCTCCAAACTCGGTTTGAGTATACCTTGTGGTTGTTCCAGTTTTTCTGAATTCTCAAGTAGAATGAAGGAAGAAGAATATAATTTCTATTCAAAATTATTATAGTTATCTGTTTAACCTAAACTATTTAATCTTATGAAAGAAATGTCGAAGGTGTATCTGATGCGTTGGCATCGCACTAAAGTGCGCTGAACAGACCGAAGAGGAGAGGTTAGCACTAAAGTGTAATGAAAGAAATGAAGGAAGGGGAAGGATATAAAATAGAAAGAATAATGGAAAAAGCACCTGTGAAACATAATAGGCTACGTCGCATGGAAAAGCACGACTATACTTCTACATGCATATATCTTATTACTGTAACGACGGAGGGGCGTAAACGTATTTTAGGTTCGCTTGTGGGTGATAGCGCTAATACTGCTGAAATAGAACCTACTGCTTTAGGCAAATATGTCGCTGAAGCATTCAGAAAGATTGCTGCTGAGACTACAAGGAAAACTGGCTGTCGAGTTCAAGTGCTTCATTATCAGATTATGCCAGATCATTTTCATGGCATATTATATGTTCGTGACACTCTTCCAAAAGATTATTCTTTGGGTAAGATTGTTGCTGCTTGGAAAAGCGATTGTTCCCATGTTTTATGGGAAGAGTCTTCGTTATGTTCTCAGGACTTTAGTGTTGAGAAGTCACCTCTGTTTTCACGTGGATTCAATGACCGTATCTTGTTCAGAGAGGGACAACTGCAAACGTGGATAGCATATCTGAATGATAATCCACGGCGACTATGGCTTAAAATTCATTTTCCTAATCGTCTTCACAAAATTTATAATTTCTCGGCAGGTAAGAAGGGGCATCAATATACTGCTGTTGGCAATACTTTTTTGATTACATATCCAGAGCGTCTCCAAGTTCGCTGCCACCGGAATTTGACTGAGGAGCAGATACAAGAAGAAGTGGAAACTTATCTTAAAGAAGCCAGACGCGGAACGGTACTGATTTCTCCTTTTATCTCGCCTGCGGAAAAGGCTGTGTATGAGGCATGTTATAAGGAGAAATTGCCTATGGTACACATTGTAAATCGTGGGTTAGATGGGCAGTTTATTTATCCTTCAGGCAGAGATTTGTTAGGGTGCTCGAAAGGCTTTTTATTAGTGTTGGCTCCTTATGCTGATTATAGTGCAGAAACGGCAGCGAAACGCATTACGCGGGCGGAGTGCCTCAATTTGAATGACTTTGCTGCAGATTTGGGGAGCGTCGCACTAAAGGACTAAAAGAGGGAGGAAGGCTAGCATCACACTAAAGTGCGATGAACGAGAGAGAAACATCGCACTGAAGTGCGCTGAACAGAACGAAGAGTAAGAGGCTTGATTTTTTTGTTGAAATTTCCGCTGTAATGCATTTTGGTATTCGTGTCGAGGGGAGGTCGATTTGAGAGAGAAAATGCAGGAGAGAGGATTTTTGAGGGCGTTTTTAGGTTTTTTAATATTCGAGATGCTTGTTTGTTCGGATATTTTTTTGTAATTTTGCACGGTAATTGAATTTATAAGTATTTTACATATTATAATTAATGGACTCTCAAGACAGAATTATTAAAGTTGACATTAACGAGACGATGAAACAGTCGTACATCGACTATTCGATGTCGGTCATCGTGGCTCGTGCGCTCCCTGATGTTAGGGATGGATTCAAACCTGTGCATCGAAGAATCTTGTTCTCGATGGACGAAAATGGTATCACTTCTGATAAACCTACACGTAAGTGTGCACGTATCGTCGGTGATGTGCTCGGACACTTGCACCCACACGGCGACAGCTCTGTATATGGCGCCCTGGTGCGTCTGGCACAGCCTTGGGCTATGCGCTACACGTTGGTTGACGGACAAGGTAACTTCGGTTCGGTCGATGGTGACGGTGCCGCTGCTATGCGTTATACCGAGGCAAGACTTTCGAAGATTGGTGAGTCGATGCTGCAAGATATCGATAAGGAAACTGTCGATATGGAGGACAACTTCGATAATTCGGAAAAGGAACCAACTGTGCTGCCTACCCGTATTCCAAACCTGCTGGTGAACGGTGCTACAGGTATCGCAGTAGGTATGGCTACAAATATTCCAACTCATAACCTGAGTGAGACTATCGACGGTTGTGTTGCCTTCATCGATAACCCTGAGATGACTAGCATGGAACTGATGCAGTACATCAAGGGTCCGGACTTCCCAACAGGCGGTATCATCTGCGGTATCGACGGTGTGAAGGAGGCTTACGAGACTGGTCGTGGACGTATCATCGTGCGCAGTAAGACTGAAATCGAAAGCGACGGTACTCACGATAAGATTATCGTTAATGAGATTCCATATAACGTGAATAAGTCGGAACTCATCAAGAAGATTGCTGAACTGGTTAACGAGAAGAAGATTGACGGTATCAGCAACGTAAATGATGAATCAGACCGCGAGGGTATGCGTATCGTTATCGACGTGAAACGCGAAGCTAACGCTAACGTAATACTTAATAAACTGTATAAGATGACGGAACTGCAGTCGAGCTTCCCAGTGAACTGCATCGCCATCGTGAAGAAGAGACCAAAGCAGCTGTCGCTGAGAGATTGTATCAAGTGTTTCGTAGATCACAGACACGAGGTGACTATACGCCGTACTCAGTTTGATAAGCGTAAGGCTGAAGAGAGAGCACACATTCTGGAAGGACTCATCATCGCCTGCGATAATATTGACGAAGTTGTACACATCATCAGAGCTTCACGCACTCCAAGCGATGCTCAGAGAGGACTGGAAAGCCGTTTCAACCTGGACGAACTGCAGTCGAAGGCTATCGTAGATATGCGTCTGGCTCAGTTGACTGGTCTGCGCGTAGAGGAACTCCACAAGGAATACGACGAACTGCAGAAACTCATCAGTTACTTGCAGCAGATTCTGGACGATCCAGAACTCTGTAAGAAGGTGATGAAGGACGACCTGCTGGAGGTTAAGGAGAAGTTTGGCGACGAACGCCGCACTATGATTGACTACTCAGCAAGTGAGAACTTCAACCCAGAGGATTTCTATCCAAACGTGCCTGTAGTAATCACTGTAAGCCACCTCGGATATATCAAGCGCACTCCATTGTCAGACTTCCACGCTCAAGGCAGAGGTGGTATCGGTGTGAAGGGCGGAACAAGCCGCGACGGCGATTTCATAGAGAATATCTATACTGCATATACTCACAACACATTGCTCTTCTTCACTCAGAAGGGTCGCTGCTTCTGGATGAAGGGTTACGAAATTCCGGAAGGTGAGCGCAGCGGAAAGGGTCGCGCTATTCAGAACCTGCTCAATATCGAAAGCGATGATAAGGTGACAGCTATACTTTGTGTGGCTAAGTTCAACGACCCTGATTATGTAGCTTCACGCAATATCATATTCTGTACGAAGATGGGTGTTGTGAAGAAGACTAGTCTGGAAAGTTATTCTCGTCCTCGTTCTAATGGTCTTAACGCTATCAATATCAATGAGGGAGACCGCGTTATTGAAGTGTTGCTTACAAACGGAAGTGATGAAATTCTGATTGCAAGCAGAAGCGGTAGGGCTATACGATTCAACGAACAGACAGTGCGCAATATGGGTAGAAATGCTACTGGTGTGCGTGCTATCAGACTGAACGAAGACGGAGACGACGAAGTAGTAGGTATGATTTCAATCCGTAAGCCAGAAGGATTTGACGAAGCTATGGCTGAACTGGATAAGATTGAGAACGAAGAGGAACGCGAGGCAGCTATCGAACAGAAGAGAGCAGAGTGGGGCGATATGCCTACAATCCTGGTACTCTCTGAGAAGGGTGTCGGTAAGCGTTCGGCTCTGGATACATACCGCATCACAAACCGTAACGGTAAGGGTGTGAAGACTATCGCCGTAACTGAGAAGACCGGTAAACTCATCGCCATAAAGAAGGTTATGCTCGACCAGGATATCATGATTATCAACAAGTCTGGTATCACTATCCGCATAGCTGTGGCTGACATCAAGCAGTCGGGACGTCTGACTCAGGGTGTGAAGATTATCGATATCCAGAAGCGTAACGACGTGATTTCAAGCGTTTGCGTTGTGGAACACGAAGATGACGATAACGAAAACGAAAATCTTAACGTTAACGAAAACGGAACTTCGTACGAAAACGAAAACGTTAATGATAATGAGAACCAAAATGAAAACCAATAACCTTTAAAAATTGAATGATCATGAAGAAATTACTGATTGCATGTGCGCTGATGGCTGCTATGACAGCTAACGCACAGAAACCACTCAACAACAAGAGTCAGGTAAACAAAGCTGAAACTGCTATGCAGGATGCTTTGAAAGACCCAAAGAACATCAACTACGAGAAGTTGGCTGAAGCTGAGGAACTCATCGCTCCATGTATGAAGGAGGGCTTGGCTAAGGATATGCCAAAGACTTGGTTCATCGCTGGTCGTATCGAGACTATCAAGATGAATAAGATGTTGACTGACCGTGTGGCTAACGACGGAAAGATGGACTATGATGCTTTCTTCGAAAATCAGGACAAAATCGTTAAGTATTTCTCTGAGTGCGACCGCCTGGAACATACTCCAGATGCTAAGGGTAAGCTGCCAAAGGAGGAATATCGTCCACAGATTCAGCAGACTGCAAAACAATGTCGTGCAAACCTTCGTATCGCTGGAGGTCAGAACGCAACTAAGGATCCAGAGAAGGCTATCTACTACATCAATGCATATAAGGAGAGTGCTGGAAACACTATCTTCGCCGGTATGCCAGACGTAAAACTGGAGAACGACCCAGAGATGCCAGACGTAGCTTATTATTTGGCTACTGCACTTAGAAAGAAAGGCGATATGGACGGTTATGCTGCTGCCCTTCAGGATGCTCTCAAGTCAAAGCAGTATGGTAAGGGCGCTCTTGGCGAACTTGCTACATACTACCAGCAGAAGGGTGATAAGGCTAATGCTCTGAAGTGCTATAAGGAAGGTTTTGACAAGTATCCAGACGAACCAATTTTCGGACGTATGCTGATGTCTAGTCAGTTCAATGCTGAGGATTACGACGGTTGTATGCAGACTGTACAGAAGATGAAGGCTCAGTTCCCAGATGACGATACTGCTTACAGCATCGAAGGTCATCTTAACTTCAAGAATAAGAAGTATGCCGAGGCAAAGGCTGCTTATCTGGCTGCTTACGAGAAGAATCCAGAGGCTACAAACAACCTTCAGGGTGCTGCACAGGCTGCTTGGATGCAGTTGAGCGCTGACAATAAGAACAAGGAACTGCAGAAGGAAACTCTCGAACTGTATAAGAAGTTTGAAAATGCTGCTCCTGATCAGGGTTCTGTATGGGGCGAAGCTCTGTATATCCTGTACACAAATACTCAGCAGCCTAACCTCGCTAAGGCTTATAAGAAGTACTACTCAGGAAAGTAATTGAAAGTTGACAATTCAGATTTAAAGTCGGAAGGGGCATTCCTCTTCCGATTTTTTATGTTTCAGGGGGCAGGAAGAAGTTTTTTTTGAATTATTTTTGCGCGTACATTGTTTTATTAAAAGCAAAATATGTATCTTCGCAGCCGAAAACATTGTTTGGTTTACGTAATTCTCCGATTGTTGAACAAATAAATCCGGAGGATTATGACATATATAACAACTGAATACAGACTTATGTCAAGTCAATACAAGGCTAAGGACAAACTTAGTAATGTCATTTCGAACGACTATCGCCTGCTGCAGGTGATGAGCCGATTTGGTATTTCACTGGGATTCGGAGAGAAATCCATTGAAGAGGTGTGCAAGTTGTGCGGCGTAGATACTCTTACTTTCCTCAAAGTGATAAACTACATCAAGAACGGTGCTGAAAAGACTAAGCAGGATGTGGATGATGTGAGTGTTGCATCGTTGCTCAACTACCTGAAGAAGACACATAAGTACTATCTGGACTATCTGCTGCCCAGCATACGATTCAACCTTCTGAATGCTATAGACTGTTCGGTGCAGAACGAAGTGGCTTTCCTCGTGCTGAAGTTCTTCGACGAATATGTGGAGGAAATACGTCGGCACATGGAGTATGAAGATAATGCAGTGTTCGGATATGTGGAGAAACTCCTGAATGGTGAGGTGCTGGATATAGAAGGAGGACACCTGCTTTCAAGCAATCACGACAGCATTGAGGATAAACTGAACGAACTGAAGAATCTGTTTCTGAAGTATTATCCTCAGCAGGAAAATAACGAAAAACTGAATAGTGTAATCATATCCATTTATCAGGCAGAGGAAGATCTGTATCTGCATTGTCAGGTCGAGGATAATATTTTCTCACCTGCTGTAAGACAACTGGAGAAGGAAAATAAGAAGAAGGGAGGAAATGCAGTAAACGCAGAACAGGAGGAAGCAAGCAGCAGTGCTGACGAACAGCTGTCGGACAGAGAGAAGGAGGTAGTGGCATGTGTGGCTCGAGGATTGTCGAATAAGGATATTGCTGATAAACTTTTCCTTAGTGTGAATACTGTAACTACACACCGCAGAAATATTGCAAGAAAACTACATATCCATTCTGCTGCCGGACTGGCAATTTATGCTATAGTCAATAAGTTGGTTGCTCTGGAAGATGTGAAGATGTAATGCATAATTCATAATGCATAATTCATAATGCATAATTAAGGTTGAAAATTGAAACAAAACATATATGGACTTTAAAGATTTGGTACAGAAACGTCGGAGTATAAGGAAGTTTACCGACGAAGAGATAAGCAGCGACGACCTGCAGATGATTCTGAGAGCTGCGCTGATGTCGCCAACAAGCAAGGGTACTCGTGCCTGGCACTTCATCGTAGTGGATGATAAGGATATGCTGGAGAAGATGTCGAATTGCAGAGAATTGGGTAGTCAGTTTGTCGCAGGTGCTGCAGTAGCTATTGTCGTACTGGGTGACAGAGACGTAACCGATGCTTGGGTAGAGGATGCTTCGCTGGCCGCTGTGACAATGCAGTATCAGGCTGCAGACCTAGGATTGGGCAGTTGCTGGTGCCACATCAGGAACCGCTTCTCTGCTGTAGGTGAACCAGCCGACAACCTGTTGAGATTCCTGTTGCATTATCCTGAAAATCTAACCGCTGAATGTATCATCGGTATTGGTCACCCTGCTATAGAACGTAAGTTGCAGGACGAAGAGGGACTGAAATGGGAAAACGTGGAAGTTTATAAGAAATAACTAAATAAGAAAGACGTGATAAACTACGACCTGAAAAAGATTCGTGCCCTGTTCTTCGATGTAGATGGTGTGCTCTCTACTGAGACTATAGAAATGCATCCCAACGGAGAACCAATGCGTACCGTAAACATAAAAGACGGTTATGCTCTGCAACATGCTGTGAAGTGCGGACTGATAATTGCTATCATCACTGGTGGTAAGACTGAAAACATGAGGATAAGATACGAGGGACTGGGCATAAAGGATGTTTTTCTGGGAGTTTCCGTAAAAATTAAGAAATACAACGAACTGAAAGAGGCATACGGACTGAAAGATGAAGAAATTCTGTATATGGGTGATGATGTGCCTGACTACGAGGTGATGAAGGAATGTGGATTGCCTTGTTGTCCAAACGATGCAGCTACGGAAATAAAAGAAATTTCTACCTATATTTCTCATAGAGAAGGGGGGAGGGGATGCGTCAGAGATGTTGTGGAACAGGTGCTGAAGGCTCAAGGACTGTGGATGCATAATTCAAAGGCTTTCGGATGGTGATAATTGATAATCGATATTTTTGTGATGTTTGAAAATCTGAAGAAATATAAAATCGTGCTCGCTTCGAATTCTCCACGAAGAAAAGAACTGCTTGGAGGATTGGGAATACCCTTTGAAGTGAGGACGAAGCAGGGAATTGATGAGAGCTATCCGGAGGGATTGAACGGAGAACAGATTGCTCTGCATATATCAAAGAAGAAAGCTGAGGCATACAAGAGCGATATGACTGAGAACGAACTCATCATCACTGCTGACACAATAGTGTATGTTGACGGGGAAGTGTTAGGTAAGCCCAAAGACAAGGATGATGCACGTCGTATGTTTAAACTGATGAGTGGCAAAGAACACCAGGTGATTACTGGTGTATGTTTGGTTACAAAAGAGAAAACTGTTCAGTTTGCCAGTGTGACAGATGTGACTTTCACCCAACTGGATGACGAAGAGATAGATTTCTACATAAACAACTATAAACCCTATGACAAAGCCGGAGCATACGGAATACAAGAGTGGATAGGGTATGTAGGCATAACGGGAATACGCGGTTCTTACTTCAATGTAGTGGGACTGCCCGTTCAGAGACTTTATACAGCATTAAAACAATTTTAAATATAAGTATTTTGAGATTTTTTAGGATTATATTCTTTATGTTTCTTATGGTGTCAGCAAACATCAAAGTTTGCGGGCAGGAACCTTATAAACGTAATAAGCTCATTAAGGAACTGAAATATAATATAAAGGATGCTGACTATAAGAAATGTATAGAAAACGTTAAGAAGGCTTTCGAACAGTATCCAGAACAGACTCAGAACGATGCTGAGTTTTACTATTACCGTACTGTTGCTAACCATAATATGGCACTTGCAGAGGCTAAGAAGGTGTATCTGCAAGACAAACCGGACACTGTGAAGTATTTCAATTTTGTATATGACACAGTAAAAGACGGACTTAGATGTGACAGTCTGGGGTATAAGCCCAATGCAAAGGGTAAGATTGAAAACAAATTCCATAAAGAACTGATGCAGATTTTCAGTGTCAATCAGATTAAACTGCCTGCTGCATCTAAGTTCTTCTTCCAAAAAGGTAATTATACAAGAGCATACGAATTTGCTGATCTATATGTCAGCATGAGTGACTCGATAGACGAAGAAGTAAGCACAGTAGCTACGGTTGCTGTTCTGTCTGCTTACCAGAATAGGGAATTCCAGAAAGCTGTAAAACACGATGATGCAGCACTGTTCGATAGCATCAGACACGAACAATTGTTGGAAGTGGTGTGTAACTGTTACGCAGAACTGAAAGATACACTGAATCTGGAAAAAAGACTTGAGGAAGGAGTAGGGAAGTACCCTACGAATAAGTTCTACTATGCTTCACTGGCAAGTCTATATAATTCACAACATAAATATAATAAGGCACTTGACGTAGTTAACGAGGTGCTGAAGGCAGATTGCTGCAACAGAGATTTGTGGTTTATCAAAGGTACAGAAGAAATGCATCTGAGCGATAGGGACAACGCATTGTCTTCGTTTTTAAAAGCTGTGGAACTGAAAGAAGACGATGCTGAATCGTATTATAATATCGGAAATATTTATTTGCATAAGGCACATATACTATACGAAAAACAAAAAAACGAAAAAGGCAAGGAACTCCGTTCGTTGAAAAATGATATGAATAATGCTCTTCATGCTGCTAAAGACGCTTTTGAAGCAGCACGAAAATATGCTGAGAAAGATACTATGCTTTGGCTTGCCGGTCTGAAAGAAGTTTACTATAAACTGAATATGGGCAAAGAACTGATGACATTGGAAAAAAAGTATAATTAACAATACCGACAAACTGTCTCCGAATATGATAGTATTCCCTAATGCAAAGATAAACATTGGTTTAAATATCGTAGAACGACGTCCAGACGGATATCATAATCTGAAAAGCGTGTTTTATCCTATTAAAATCTATGACAGACTACAGGTGGAGGAGGCAACAAACAGTCTTGCCGCTGAGTGCAACATAGTGTCAGAGGGATATACTATTGCAGGAGACTCAAAAGATAATTTAGTTGTAAAGGCTTATAATCTTATAAGACAAGAGTATAAGATTCCCGCAGTAAACGTAAAACTAACCAAACTGATTCCGATGGGTGCAGGTCTGGGCGGCGGTTCCAGCGATGCTGCTTATATGCTAAAAGCACTGAACGATTTGTTCGAATTGAATATCTCAGAAGAAAAACTACAGCAGATTGCTGCCAAATTGGGAGCTGACTGTGCTATTTTCATAAAGAATCAACCTGTATATGCTACGGGAATTGGTAATGTTTTTCATTACGACGTGAAGATTCCAAGTCTGGCTGGTAAGACTATCATCGTTGTAAAACCAGATGTGTTTGTATCGACAAAGGATGCTTATTCAATGATTCATCCAAAGAGTCCCAAATATTCTCTGACAGAAAGTATTTGCAAACCAACAGAAACATGGAAAGATACTATCGTAAACGATTTTGAGGTTAGTGTTTTCGCAAAATTTCCACTTATCGGTGATGTAAAGACAAAATTATATAATCTGGGAGCTGAATATGCAAGTATGTCGGGAAGCGGCTCGTCTGTATTCGGAATTTTCAATAAACCAATAGAGAATTTCGAGATACATTTTCCTGATATGTTTTCCGTTCAAATCCCTTTATAAATACAAAAAAACCATCTAATACCATGATAATTAAATACCTTGATTTAAATGCAATAAATGATTCGTATGGTCAACCCATTATTGATGCAGCAAATAGTGTCATCAAGTCCGGTTGGTATTTGCATGGCAGCGAAACAGAAGCATTTGAAAGAGAGTGGGGCGACTACTGTAATGCCAAGTTTGCAATTGGAGTAGGTAATGGATTAGACGGACTCAAACTTGTTCTGCAAGCCTGGAAAATAATGTATGGTTGGAAAGAAGGAGACGAAGTGATAGTTCCGACTAATACATTTATTGCTACAGCTTTAGCTGTGTCACAGGTAGGGTTAAAACCGGTGTTTTGTGATGTAAATCAGGAAGATGCGTTGATTTGTACAGATGAGAATTACTTACAAAACCTTGTAAATGAACGAACTAGATGTGTTATTCCGGTTCATTTATATGGACAGATAGCTAACTTGCAGAAAATCTATAACTTTGCTGAAAAATTCAATCTACAAGTGCTTGAAGATGCTTGTCAGGCTCATGGAGCAAAATACAATTATAAAGGACAAAGAACGTGTGTGTACAGTTTTTATCCAGGAAAAAATCTAGGAGCACTTGGTGACGGTGGATGCGTAACAACAGATAATCAAGAAGTTGCAGAACTCGTAAGGAGTTTGGCTAATTATGGGCAGAAAACTAAGTATGTGCATGATTATCAAGGATTCAATTCAAGACTTGATGAAATTCAAGCAGCTATTTTACGTGTAAAGTTACGCCATTTGGATGATGATAATAAAAGACGAATAGAAATTGCAGATTTTTATCAAAATAACTTACCTGGTGACAAAAAACTGAATTTTCAGAATGATGGAAGTCATGTATATCATATTTATCCATACATAACTGATAACAGGACGAAATTACAAGAATTTCTGAAGGAAAACGGAATAGAAACTCAAATACATTATCCAATTCCTTGCCATAAACAAAAAGCATATAGCAGTTATTCTAATGTAAATCTGACAAATGCAGAATATTTAGCAGATCATGAACTATCTTTGCCAAATTCCCAAATTCTGACGGATGAACAAGCAGAATATGTAGTAAAAACGATTTCTAAATATTTTGTTTTGAATGACGATTATGTTAAATAACGTAATATTAAGTTTTTTTAAAACTTTTATTTGCCCTATTATTCCCTTATAACGAAAAAAAAATGTTTAATTTGCAGAGAAGTCAGTAATAATCTTAAATCTTAAATATTATGAGTACAGTACAACCAAAACTCAGTGGATTGAAGCCCGAAAATTTCCAAAAAGAAATAAACGGCAAAAAAACAGACCTTTATACATTAGTAAACAGTGATGGCTACGAAGTATCAATTACCAATTATGGTGGTGCTATCGTAGCTATTATGGTTCCTGATAAGGACGGAAAAGTAGCTAATGTTATTCAGGGACATGATAATATTGATGCTGTTGTAAATTCTCCAGAACCATATCTTTCAACTCTCATCGGTAGATATGGTAACAGAATTTGCAAAGGAAAATTCCAATTGAATGGAAAAGAATATAGCTTGGCTATCAATAACGGTCCTAATGCATTACACGGAGGCCCTACTGGTCTGCATGCTCAGGTCTGGGATGCATATCAGACAGGAAATCAGAGTCTGACTCTCAATGTAGTTCTGCCATATGGACATGAAGGTTTTTCAGGTGAAGTAAAGATTTCAGTAGAGTTTACTTGGACTGATGATAATGAGTTAGTTATAGAATACCTTGCGACTACAAACAAGAAAACAATTATTAATCTTACTCACCACGCATTCTTCTCTCTGCAAGGTATTGCTAATCCTACACCTACTATCGATGATCAGATATTGGAAATGAATTGTGATTTCTACATTCCAATCGACGATACAAGCATCCCTACTGGTGAAATCTTGAATGTAAAGGGAACTCCATTTGACTTTACATCTCCTAAGGCTGTCGGCAAGGATATTGATGCTGATGATATTCAGATTAAAAATGGTGCCGGATACGATCACTGCTGGGTATGCAATAAGAAAGAAGTTGGCGAACTCTCGTTCGTAGCACGTCTTACAGAACCAAAGTCTGGCCGTACGCTGGAAACTTATACAACAGAACCTGGTGTGCAGATTTATACTGATAACTGGGCAAACGGCTACCCTATTCAATTTGGTGCTACTGCTCCACGCCGTTCAAGTATTTGTTTCGAGTGCCAGCATTTCCCAGACAGTCCTAATCGTCCTTACTTCCCATCAACAGTGTTGAAACCAGGTGAGAAATACACACAGAAGACTATATACAAGTTTGGCGTAAAATAACCTATGCCCTATTCTATTTGACTTAACAGATTAAAAACAAATAAATTATGTCACAGAACAAACCTAATTATCTATTCCCATTGATAATTGTGTTCATTGTTTGCTTCCTTATCGGATTCATCACTACAATGAACAATTCAATGATTGAATTCTGTAAAGAAGCGTTCAAGTTGTCAGACACTCAGGGGCAGTTGGTTAACACCTTCTTCTATGGTGCCTATTTCTTCTCTATTCCATTAGCTATGCTGATGAGCAAAATCGGATACAAAGCTACTCTCGTTCTTGGTCTGGCTGTTGTAGGTCTTGGCTTCATTGCAAACAACCTCGGCGTAACTGCAGCTCTCGGTACATCAAGTGTTTACACTGTATTTCTCTGCTGTATGAGCATTGTAGCTCTTGGTGTTGTAATGCTTCAATTGGTAGCAAATCCATATGTAATGGTACTTGGAGCTCCTGAAAGTGGTGCATTCCGCATGACACTTTCTCAGGCTCTGAACTCTGTAGCAACTACAGTAGCACCAATCTTCATTACATATGTAATTATAGCAGGCAAGCCAAAACTTCCAGAAAACGTGCCTGGACCATTCCTGATGCTTGGCATCTTTGCTCTCGTTATTGCAGCTATCCTGTTCTTTATCAAATTGCCAGATCCTGATAAGGATAAGGCTGCTGAAGCAACAGAAGAATCTGTAGATTTGAAACAATATAAGAGCAGTGTGTTCAAATATCCTCACGTATGGTTCGGAGCAATTGCTATCGCTATGTATATGGGTCTTGAGATTGGTATTCCATCAATGCTTCCAGCATATTGGAAAGCTGACCCTACTCTGCCAGGTAGCGCTACAGACTATCTGCCATTCTATTGGGGAGGTATGATGGTAGGACGATTTGCTGGTTCTGCTATCCTCGCTAAGTTCAAGGCTCGCACTCTCCTTTCATGCTGTCTCGTTCTCGGTGCCGCATGTGTGGGTATCTCATTCTTCCTTCCAGGTATGTATGCAGTATATGCAATGCTCGCAGCAGGTTTGTTCCACTC
The DNA here is from genome assembly GCA_002342585.1 of Prevotellaceae bacterium UBA2448. Taxonomy (GTDB): domain Bacteria; phylum Bacteroidota; class Bacteroidia; order Bacteroidales; family Bacteroidaceae; genus Minthosoma. Next base: position 72,002 of record DDQG01000015.1, on the reverse strand, counting down.
AGTTATGTGGCCACTAATCTTCAACCTCGGACTCCAGGAACTTGGTCCTCATACAAAGAACGCATCAGGACTCATCAATATGGGTGTACTTGGTGGTGCCACTCTCCCACTTCTTATGGGTACTGTAGTTGACAATCCATCACTCGGTGTAGGTGTTGCAATCATGATGATGTTCGTATATTATGCATACGTATTCTGGTTCTGCAACTTTGGATCAAAAATTGGAATCAACGTAAAATAAACTTAACCTTATAACTTTAAAACACATAAACTATGAAACTTAAAATTGATGACGTTCGCAGTCGTTTCTTAAAACATCTTGGTGGTGAACCAGGCTCAGTTTATGCTTCACCAGGACGTATTAACCTTATCGGTGAGCATACAGATTACAATGGCGGTTTTGTATTCCCAGGTGCTGTTGAGCAGGGAATGATTGCAGAAATCCGTCCTAACGGAACTCGTACAATCAAGGCTTACTCTATCGATTTGAAGGATTACGATGAGTTTTCACTCGACGATCCAAAAGGTCCAAAGGCAAGCCACTTCCGCTATATTTACGGAGTAGCAAAAGAAATGGAGAAGTTGGGCGTTCCTGTAATGGGTTTCGACACAGCATTTGCTGGTGACGTTCCACTCGGTGCGGGTATGTCTTCTTCAGCAGCACTGGAGTCAACATATGCTTTTGCAATCAACGACCTCTTCGGTGATAATAAAGTAAGCAAGATGGATCTTGCAAAGGCAGGTCAGGCAACTGAACACAACTATCTTGGTCTTAATTGTGGTATCATGGACCAGTTCGCATCTGTACACGGAAAGAAAGGTAACCTCATGCGTCTTGACTGCCGCAGTGGCGAGTTTGAGTATTTCCCTTGGAACCCAAAGGGCTACAAGCTCGTACTCATCAACTCTTGTGTTAAGCATGAATTGGCAGGAAGTCCTTATAATGACCGTCGTAACTCATGTGAGAACTGTGTGAAGGCTATCAAGGCTCTGCATCCAGAGAAAGAAATCACCACTCTCCGTGAAGCTACTTGGGAGGAACTCAAAGAAATAGAAGGAAAAGTTTCTGCAGAAGATATCAAACGTGCTACATTCGTACTCGGTGAGAAAGACCGCGTACTCGCTGTCTGCGATGCTCTTGAAAAGGGTGATTATGAAACTGTAGGTCAGAAGATGTACGAAACTCACTACGGTCTGTCTAAAGACTACGAAGTATCTTGCGAAGAACTCGATTTCCTCAATGACATCGCTAAAGAGTGCTCAGTTACAGGTTCTCGTATTATGGGTGGCGGCTTCGGTGGTTGTACTATTAACCTCGTAGCTGATGAACTCTACGACAACTTCGTTAAGACTGCAGTAAAGAAGTTCGAAGCCAAGTATGGCAAGAAACCTATTGTTATCGATGTCGTTATCGGTGACGGTTCTAGAAAACTCTGCTAAAACATATTATTATACATAAAAAATGGGATGCTTTTGGAGAGCATCTCATTTTTTTTCGTACCTTCGCACAAATTATAAATCCAGATTGTATGAATTATGGTTTTGTAAAAGTCGCTTCAGCTATTCCAAGTGTACAAGTAGCTGATTGCGATTACAATGAAAAAAAGATTGAAAGTCTTGTGCTTCAGGCAGAAGGTAAGGGTGTGGAAATAATATGTTTTCCAGAGTTATCTCTTACAAGTTATACATGTGCAGACTTATTTGGACAACAACTTTTGCTCGATAGCTGTCAGGAAGCTCTATTCAAACTGCTAGATGTAACTCGATCTCTGAGTATTATCACAATCGTCGGAATGCCAGTACAACACAACGGTATGTTATTTAATGCAGCTGTAGTTGTTCAAGGAGGAAAGATACTTGGAGTTGTACCAAAGACATATCTTCCAAATTATCGCGAATTTTACGAAAAACGCTGGTTTACATCTTCGCTGGTTATTGGGAATGCAGAAATACATCTATGTGGACAACCTGTTACAATGAGCAGTAATCTGATATTTAACACGTCAAAATGTAATTTTGCAATTGAGTTGTGTGAAGACGTTTGGGCTCCAATACCACCAAGTACCAACCTTGCAATGCAAGGAGCAGATATTATTTTTAACCTCAGTGCTTCAAATGAAGTGATAGGCAAGCATAATTATCTGACTTCCCTACTCTCGCAACAATCAGCACGATGCATATGCGGATATGTGTATTCATCATGCGGATATGGGGAGTCAACTCAAGATTTGGTTTTTGCTGGAAATGCACTTGTCTATGAGAATGGATCACTGATAGCAAAAAGTAACCGATTCTCGTTTGAGGAGCAGATGGTTATAACAGAAATTGACGTAGAGAGATTAAATACTGAACGTCGCATAAATACAACTTTTGCTGATAATGCACGTATTACTCCCAAAACAGCAACAATCATTCCTACACAAGCTGTTACTCCAAACTACGAATTTCAGTTGACCCGATGGATTAATCCTCATCCATTTGTACCAACTGGAGATGAATTGCAAAAACGTTGCGAAGAAATTTTTGCTATTCAGGTAGAAGGACTAGCAAAACGAATTACACATACCCATGCACAAACCATTGTGGTTGGTATCAGTGGAGGCCTTGACTCTACATTGGCTTTATTAGTGTGTGTAAAAACTATGGATAAACTGAATCGTCCACGAGCAGAAATATTGGGTGTTACAATGCCTGGCTTTGGTACTACAGACCGTACATACAATAATGCTTTGACACTAATGAAAGCCCTTGGCATCACTATAAAGGAAATAAGCATTAAAGCAGCATGTACGCAACATTTTAAAGATATACACCATGATATAAATAACCACGATGTAACCTATGAGAATGGTCAGGCTCGTGAACGTACTCAAATTCTTATGGATGTTGCTAATCAATACAATGGTTTTGTTGTCGGAACTGGAGATTTGTCTGAGTTGGCACTTGGATGGTGTACTTATAATGCCGACCATATGTCAAACTACGGAGTAAACAGCTCTATCCCAAAGACACTAGTTAAATACTTGGTATCATGGGTGGCACATACAAATATTGATTCTGCAGCGAAGGACACCCTTCTGGATATTATAGACACCCCTATCTCGCCAGAATTAATTCCTGCAGATGAAAAAGGAAATATCAAACAGAAAACAGAAGATCTTGTTGGTCCATATGAACTGCACGATTTCTTTTTATATAACTTCATGCGCCTCGGGTTCAGTCCGAAAAAAATATATTTTCTGGCAAAACAAGCATTTGTATATCAAGAAAACAAAACTGCAGAAGGTGATTTTCCTGTGAATAGCTATGACGAGACTACTATACGCTTATGGCTGACTACATTCTGTCATAGGTTTTTCACACAACAGTTTAAACGAAGTTGCTTACCAGACGGACCAAAAGTCGGTAGCGTAAGCCTTTCACCTCGTGGTGACTGGCGAATGCCAAGTGACGCAAGCTATGCAACATGGGTAAAGGAATGCGAGAGTTTGGAGTAAATAAACAGAACCTCGATGCAATCTATTCTCATTTTGATGTAGAAGCATTCAAACGAGTTGATCCATGTGGAGTTGTATATCAACTGATGGAACATACCACTAATCAGTTAGATATAGAACTTGGGGCACTCTTTGTCGCTATGATTAGCTGGGGTTCAAGAAAAGTTTTTTGTCCTACTGCTATTCGTATGCTTAGGGATGAAATGGACTGGCATCCGGCTGAATTCATTAGAATGGGCGCATACGAACACGCTTATCGTAATGCAAAAAACCAATGTGTATATCGAACTCTCAACGTATCTACATTTCGTGCGGTATGTCGTAATCTGCAATGTGCTATCCAAGGAGTTAACACATTAGAGGAAATGTTTGAAAACAAATCAACAAAGGAAGTAATAGAAATTATTTCACAGTGGCTTCTCCCGGCAAAAGTTGGTACAATTAACAAAAGTGCATGCAAACGAATCTGTATGTATATTCGATGGATGACCCGTAGTGCTGCACCAGATTTAAATGTATGGAAAAAACGTTCTTCATCTGACTTATATGCAGTAATGGACACCCATGTTTTGCAGTTAACACAGACACTGCTTACCAACAAACGTCCTACATGGAAGGCGTGTGAAGAACTGACAGGAATATTTAAAAAATGGAATCCAGATGATCCTCTGAAATATGACCTTGCTCTAATGGTCTTAGCAGATAATCCTGAAATGAATTTTGAAGAATAATGTCAAAGTTATATCTTTGCACAGAAAATACATCAAAAACACATAAATTATAAAATGAAAAATTTTTTATCTTTTCTTTGTGCCACAATATTAATTTCATGTGGTAACAATGTCAAACAACAGAAGGAAGAAGTTGTTGCAGATACTGTGATTACAACGAGTTCCATAGGTACTCTTCGTGAAATGCACATCAATAAATCTATAACTATCTCTAATCAGAAGTACGTGTATAAATACGATTTCGTAAGAGATGAATCACTTCCTATAGTTCGTAATCCTCAAGGTGATGATTACTATGATAACAAAGTGACTCTCAGTATAAAAACAAAAGGAAGTGAAATTTTCTCTAAAACATTTACTAAGAAAGATTTTTCTAAAATCGTGCCTGAAAAATTCATGTCGAATTCTGCTTTGATTGGTTTTACATACAATTATGCCAAAACCGACACATCCGATGCCCTGTATTTTATAGCTACAGTGGGAGATCCTGATGAGACAGCGGATATGGTGTACCCTATTCAAATAATAATTACCCCACAAGGTAATATGAGTATGGAAAAAGCTCCCAATTTAGACACGGAACCTATCAATCCAATGACACTAGATCCTGCTGACGATATAGGTGTTTAATACGTTTATAGTATCAGCTATTGTGGAAAAGTCCTTAATAGTGGTTAAAAAACGGCACTTCGGTGCCTTTTTTTTTATTTCTTTTCCAAAAGTGAAAGATAAACACTACCTTTGTAGAAAATTAACTAAAATACAACTAAAAATTAAGGTAAATGGAAAGAGACAACTTGATTTTCTCTCTTATTGAGAAAGAACACCAGCGTCAGCTGAAAGGAATTGAACTTATTGCAAGTGAGAATTTTGTAAGCGATGAGGTAATGGAAGCAATGGGTAGTTATTGCACTAACAAATATGCAGAGGGCTATCCTGGTCATCGCTATTATGGCGGCTGTCAGGTTGTTGATGAAATAGAACAGTTAGCTATTGACCGCGCATGCCAATTGTTTGGTGCTGAATATGCAAACGTTCAGCCACACTCTGGTGCTCAAGCAAATGCAGCAGTACTTCTTGCTGTACTTAAACCAGGTGATTGTTTTATGGGTCTTAATCTTGATCATGGTGGTCACCTTTCTCATGGTTCACTCGTAAACACAAGTGGTATTCTATATCGCCCAGTTGGTTACAACTTGAATAAAGAAACAGGTCGTGTTGATTATGATGAGATGGAAAAACTTGCAAAAGAACACAAACCAAAACTCATCATCGGTGGTGGTAGTGCATATAGCCGCGAATGGGATTATGCTCGTATGCGCAAGATTGCAGATGAAGTAGGAGCACTCCTTATGATTGATATGGCTCACCCCGCAGGACTAATTGCTGCAGGACTGCTTGAGAATCCTGTAAAATATGCACATATCGTAACCACAACTACACATAAGACCCTTCGTGGTCCACGTGGCGGTCTCATCCTCCTTGGTAAGGACTTCGATAATCCATGGGGTTACACAACTCCAAAGGGTGTTGTAAAGAAGATGTCACAATTGATTAATTCTGCCGTATTCCCAGGACAGCAGGGCGGACCTCTCGAACATGTTATAGCAGCTAAGGCTGTTGCGTTTGGTGAAGCTCTGAAACCAGAATTTAAAGAATATGCTAAGCAGGTTAAGAAAAATGCAGCAGTACTGGCTGACGAACTCACAAAACGAGGATTCACAATAGTTAGTGGTGGTACAGACAATCATAGTATGCTTGTTGACCTCCGTAGCAAATATCCTGACTTGACCGGAAAAATTGCTGAAAATGCTCTCGTTGCAGCTGATATCACTATAAACAAAAACATGGTTCCATTTGACACTCGTAGTGCATTTCAGACTTCTGGCTTCCGTCTTGGAACACCAGCCATCACTACTCGTGGTGCAAAAGAAGATCTTATGATTAAGATTGCTGCTTGGATTGAAGAAGTTCTTAATGCACCAGAAGATGAATCTGTAATTGCCAAAGTTCGTGGTGAAGTAAATGCAACAATGAAGAATTACCCATTGTTTGCATGGTAAAAAAGCATTTAGCTCCATGAAGAAACCTCTATTGGGCATGACATTGTCAGAACTGCAGGAAGTCGTCACATCGCTTTCGATGCCTCGGTTCACTGCAAATCAAATTGCCGAATGGATATATCAGAAGCAAATAAATAATATAGACGAAATGACCAACCTCTCAAAGGCAAACCGCGAGAAGTTGGGTTCGTCGTATTATATAGGAAAGTCGCCCGCGTGTCAGCGTTCAGAAAGTAATGATGGTACAATAAAGTACCTCTTCCCTACCCTTGATGGGCACACAATTGAAACTGTATACATACCTGAGGGGGAACGCGCTACACTTTGCGTAAGTTGTCAAGTTGGATGTAAAATGAACTGTCTGTTTTGTCAGACGGGGAAACAGGGTTGGCAAGGAAATCTTACTACAACAGACATCCTTAATCAGGTTTTCTCTTGTGATTACTCCTCAAACCTTACAAATGTTGTATTTATGGGACAAGGAGAACCTCTTGATAATTATGATGCAGTATTGCAGACAATAGAGATTCTTACAGCTTCTTATGGTTTACAATGGAGTCCAAAACGCATAACGGTTTCAACTGTTGGAATACGTAAAACACTTAAACAATTTCTCGACAACAGTCAATGCCATCTAGCAGTAAGTCTACACTCTGCAATACATGAGTTGCGCGAACAACTCATGCCAGCAGAAAAACTATTTCCGATTACAGACATCGTAGAATTAATTCGCACATATGACTGGTCGCATCAGCGTAGAATTACTTTTGAATACACTATGTTTGGCGGATTGAATGACTCTCAACTACATGCTCGTGAATTGGTTAGGCTACTAAATGGAATCCAATGCAGAGTGAACTTAATTCGTTGGCATAAGATACCAGATGTACAACTTAACGAAGTAGATGATTCGCGCATGAAAGTTTTTAGAGATTATCTAAATAATCATGGTATTACTGCAACAATTCGAACATCAAGAGGACAAGATATATTTGCCGCCTGTGGTATGTTAAAAAGTCAGAACAATGAAAATTAAAATTCTCATATTTCTTTCAATTTTGTTGCTTATCACTGCATGTGCAGGCGAGAAGCATCCTAATGGTCAGCGTCGGAGCAAGGCATCTCTTCTTACTCCTACTTCTAGTGGTAATCCATACGAAGTAATGGTTGTTGCTGACGATTCGGTTTATAAAGGTTATGCGGGCAAAGCTCTCAAAACAATCTTAGACCGTCCGCTTTTAGGTTTACCACAAGCTGAAGAACAATTTCATAAGAGTCATATAACTCAGAAAAACTTCAATAAAATAACAAATATCTTTAGAAATATAGTTCGTATAAATATTAGTCGTGAATTTACTAAAGCAAAGATGAAAGTAGAACACGATGTACATTCTACACCACAACTTATAATTACTATTCAAGGACCAAATCAGGTAATTGTTAGTCAGTATATTACTGAGCATACTCGAGATATAACCTCTTTGATTACATCACAGGAAATCAACACCGCAGCAAATAATCTTTACTATGAACATAACGTGAAGTTTGCTAAGAAAGTAAAAGAGATGTTTGATTGTGATTTTTATATACCTGTTGATATTAACAAAATGAAAACAGGAAAAGACTTCATATGGGCAAGTGATGACGGTTTGTCTGTTATTCAAAATATATGTATATATAGCTTGCCATATGTAAGTGAGAAAATGCTTACTCGGAATCCATATATTGCTCTACGCGACAAGGTAATGGCAGACAATATCCCCGGAGCGCATGAAGGTTCCGTTATGCGTACTAACCATGAATTCGTATGGACAAAAAATATTCGAGTTCGTGACGATGTAGCAATGGAGGCTCGAGGTTTATGGGAAATGAGCAAAGAAGCTATGGGGGGACCTTTCGTTAGTCACTCCCGAATTGACACTATTAATAATCGTATTATTGTTGTAGAGGGATTTGTTTATGCTCCAGACAAAATGAAGCGAACAATGATTCGTCGTCTCGAAGCAGCACTTTATACACTGGATTTACCTAAAATGAAAACTGAAAAAAATGATTAAAATAGGAATTACACATGGTGATATAAACGGTACTGGGTATGAAATAATATTCAGATGTTTTGAGAACGAGGAAATGTTATCCTTATGTACACCTGTCATCTATGGTTCTCCCAAGGCAGCAACATTTCATCGTAAGTCGATTGACAATCAAACCAATTTTATTGTCAGAGCAAATGTCAGTGAAATTCGCGATCATTCTGTTAACATGGTAAATTGCTTTGGTGAAGATGAACTAAAAATAGAATTTGGTACAGCAACCGAAGACAAAGACAAAATCGCACAAGTTTCATTAGACAAAGCCTTAAAAGATGTACAACAAGAAAATGTTGATATTTTAGTTACTGCTCCAGTAACATTCTCCGACGGAACATCACAAGCTGATTATATTTCCAAAAAAATAATAAATGGATCCAATGAACCACAAACAATTTTAATAGCAGATCGACTACGAATTGCATCAGTTACTGAAAACATTCCTTTACAACAAGTCTCAAAATATATTACTAAAGAACTGATTAGCCAGAAAATTCAGACACTTCGTTCTGTTCTGCAACGTGATTTCTGTATAGAGAATCCTCGTATAGCCATCATAGCTCTAAATCCTAAAGAAGGAGAAAGTTCTTTTGCAGGCACAGAAGAAAAAGAGATTATATCACCACTCGTTCAAGAAATGTTTAATGAAGGAACACTATGTTTTGGTCCATACTCTGCAGAATATATATTCTCTGACAATAATTATGATCACTTTGATGCTGTGCTCACAATGTACTATGATCAAGCTATGGTTCCATTCAAGGCTATCACGCATGGAGAAGGCTATAGATACATTTCTGGCTTACCTTTTATCGTAACATCACCTGCTCATGATGCTCAATATGAAATTGCAGGAAAAGGAATAGCATCAGTTGACGCTTTTCGTAATGCCATATATGCTGCTATTGATGCATATCGTAACCGAAAACAGTATGATGCTATTCATGCGCATCCTCTACAAAAACAATTCCATGACAAGCGTGATGATAGTGATAAACTGAAACTTGATCAAGTTTCAGAAGAAGATGATACTGAAGTTACAATGATTTAATGCAGTTCAAAAGATTCATAATACAATTCATTGAGGCTGAAACATCGTCGCTAATCAGCACATTTGTTGACTTCATAACAACTGCGTTGTTGGTTCAATATGCAGGTTGGTGGTACGTTATTGCCACCTCTGTAGGAGCTGCTTGTGGAGGATTTACAAATGCAATCATTAATTATAACTGGACATTCAAAGGTACAGAACAGCAAAAACGCACAATATTATATCGTTACTTCCTTGTATGGATAGGTAGTCTAATATTGAATACGGCAGGAACCACTCTTGTTGCAAACATCATTTCACATGATGGTACAGCAAAAGCTTTTGGAATTGTAATGGAATCCAAAACTATTGTTGCAATTCTAGTTGCTATTTTTTGGAACTTTACAATGCAGAAACGATTTGTTTATAAACAATGATATGCCTGAATTAAATCAAGCTTGAACTTTTATGCACGACCTAAATATTTAAACAAAATGACTTTTAATGATTTTCGCAACTTTATTCAACATGGCGTATATGTAGTTATAGATCCCGCTGTACGCTTGATGGTTAAATGTGGAGTTACTCCTAATATGATGACCACAGTAGGTTTGCTCGGCAATATATTTGCTGCTTCATTATTTATTTATTCAGCTCTATACGTACCTGCAGACGATTTTTCGATAGTTGGTTATGCAGGATTAACCATATTACTTTTCAGCATTTTTGATATGGTTGATGGTTATATGGCTCGTACGGCAAATATGTGTTCTACCTTCGGAGCATTTTACGACTCGGTATTAGATCGATATTGTGAACTTTTCACACTATCGGGTATTGCATTTTATTTTGTGCAACACGGATATTCCATTGGAGCTGTTATCACTTTCCTTTCACTTATTGGTTCTATAATGGTCAGTTATGTACGTGCTCGTGCTGAAGGTCTCGGACTTGAATGCAAGGTTGGTCTCATGCAACGTCCTGAACGTGTTGTTTTAACAAGTTTTGGAGCTATGCTTTGCGGACTATTAGAACCTGTAGTACGTGATTCATTTGATCCTATGTGGATTTTGCTTACTCCACAAATCATAATCGCTATTTTAGCTAATTACACAGCGTTTGTACGTATCAACCATGTAAGGAATTTGTTGAAATGAAGCGTTTCTTTATTTGCATAATGCCTTTTATAGCATTTGGGTTGATATATAACTCTATGCGATATTTCCCTAATTATCTCTTCAACAGTATTGATATCGTTGGGGTATATAATTTAGAAAAACAACTATTTGGTTTTATTTCGGATGGTGTATTAGTTACTCCTAACGAATTTTTTAAGGGTCATCATATAGCATTTCTTGATATTTTATCAGGTATATTCTATTTGTGTTGGGTACCCCTGCCTATTTTTTATTGTATTTGGCTTTTTTTTACAAAACAACAAAAGCTAGCATTTAGATTGGCATGTGGATTCCTATTTGTAAACCTTGTCGGCTTCTGTGGGTATTATATTCATCCTGCAGCCCCACCATGGTACATAATGCAATATGGATTTGAACCAATTTTCAACACCCCAGGAAATGTAGCAGGTTTTGAGCATTTCGATTCTCTCGTAGGAATTCCAGTATTTCACTCTATTTATGCAGGTAATGCAAATGTGTTTGCTGCAATCCCATCATTGCATGCAGCTTATTGCCCTATTGCCCTTTATTATGCAACAAAAGTAAAAGACAACCACATTTGGATTAGCATCCTTGCAGTTGTCTCTATAGGAATATGGTTTTCCGCTGTATATAGCTGTCACCACTATGTCATCGATGTACTTCTAGGAATTCTAACAGTATTTATCGGACTGACAATTTTTGAGTACATCTATCGTCATTTACCTCGTCGTTGGCTGGCACGCTTCTTTACATTCTGACGAATCTCAGCTTTATGTTTAGCACTACCAGAGCCATGGGCACCAGTATGATACTGTTTGCCTCTGGCTTTGGTTTTTACCTTATTGGGATCTTCATTCCGTTCTTTCTTAGCACCAGAGAACGAAATACCGTTCATAATTGCATATCTTATTTCTTCGTCGCTAGCCATATTAATGATGGAAAAGTCTTATACCTGTAAAGGCCATAGCAATATTATATTTATCGCACGTCTCTATAACATTGTCGTCGCGTACAGAGCCTCCCGCTTGAGCAATGTACTGAACTCCTGATTTGTGAGCTCTCTCAATATTGTCACCGAATGGGAAGAATGCATCAGAGCCTAAACAAACATTGGTATTTTTTGCAATCCATGATTTTTTTTCTTCACGTGTTAGAGGTTCTGGTTTTTCTGTAAAGAATTGTTGCCAAATACCTTCACGCAATACATCCTCCCACTCGTCGCCAATATAGACATCAATTGTATTATCACGATCTGCCCGACGAACTCCATCCTTAAATGGAAGATTCATAACTTTAGGACATTGGCGTAACCACCATGTATCTGCCTTCTGACCTGCAAGTCTGGTACAGTGGATGCGACTCTGTTGTCCTGCACCTATGCCAATAGCCTGACCGTCCTTAACATAACAAACAGAATTAGATTGAGTATATTTCAGAGTAATAAGAGCTATTTTTAAATCACGCTTAGCATTCTCGGAGAAGGTTTTGTTTTGTGTCGGAATATTTTCAAACAAATTCTCTCCGGTCAAATCTATTTCGTTCCTACCTTGTTCAAAAGTAACTCCAAATACCTGTTTGCGTTCTATGGAATCTGGTTTATAGTTAGCATCAATCTTGATAACACAATATGTCCCTTTTCTCTTTTCTCTAAGAATCTGCAAAGCTTCTGGTTCATAATCTGGTGCAATTACGCCATCACTTACCTCGCGTTTGATAAGAGTAGCAGTTGCAACATCACATGTATCACTTAAAGCAATAAAATCGCCATAGCTTGACATACGGTCTGCTCCTCTTGCACGTGCATAAGCAGTAGCGATTGGTGTCAAAGGTATTTTAATATCATCTACAAAATATACTTTCTTTAATGTATCGCTCAAAGGAGCACCCACAGCAGCTCCAGCAGGACTGACATGCTTAAAACTCGCAGCAGACGGCATTCCTGTTGCTGCTTTTAATTCTTTTACTAATTGCCATGAATTAAATGCATCTAATAAATTAATATACCCAGGTCTGCCTGAAAGTACTTCAAAAGGAAGTTCTCCATTTGTCATAAAAACCCTTGCAGGCTTCTGATTTGGGTTACACCCATACTTTAACTCTAATTCTTTCATCTGTGTAATGATTTTATATTTTCAATTTCTCTGCGAAGATACGATTTTAGTAGACAAAAAACAAAAAATAAAAAATGGAAAATAGTAAATACAAAACTAAATATGTACCTTTGCATGCAAATTAAATCATGGTTTATGAAAGAAAGAAATGAAATGATTCTTGATGATCTTACCAAAGGTAACATTTGGTCTGTAACAGAAAGTGAATTAGCTAATATGCTTGTTGAGGGCAAGAAGGAAGAAGACTATAATGAGATGGAAACTCATTATATGAATATCATTCGCACTGTTTTTGACATACAGTATCTCTCCAGAAACGATGAACAGCAAGTTAATAAATTGGAAAAACAAGGTTATGAAATTTTCTCTTACCCCAGTGAAGGTGATATTGACGCAATAGCAATTCGCAAACATGCAATCAAGAAGATAACTGATCTAACATTGGAAAATATTCAACATCTTGATGCTACAGAGGTTCTGGAGTTAATCCGTAGAAATATGGGTACTGGATGGAAGGGACTTTCGCTTTCAATCCAAGATGTTATTGAATCTGCATTTTATGTTGACTACACCTCCCTACCAGAAGCAACCATGCATCGTGCTGGTGGAATTTTGGAACGTCGTAAAGCTGACGGTTATGATATTCTCGAAATAATTCGAGGGTCATGGATTGAAGCAATTTTTATGAAAGCAAAACCAAAAGTAGAGAAAATCAAAACGGACTTCACTATTCGTGATGACGAGGAAGAAGACAATGATTTTGATGACGATAACGATACTGACGACGACATGACAGACATTGATGATGAAAATTCTGATCAAGACGATGATCTTGATGAAGATACAGACGAAGAAATTGATAACGACAACCTTCCACTTGAAGATATTGAAGATATAGAAGACATTGAAGATAATTCAGACGAATAAAATCAAAATATTTTAATTTGATATAAAATATCATATAATGTAATCTATATATAACAAAATAAATAGTTTTTTATTTTGCATATTATCTTAAGGGTTGTATATTTGCAACATAAATATAACAAAACGTAATTAGCCATGAAAAGTTTAAACATTACAGAGAAGGCAAAAGCAACAATCAGACGCTTATTCTCACAACGATATAGTGTGAATACTCTGAAGCACGATCCTGAATTGACAGCAATATTTGACAATTTTGCTTACGACGAGAGTCTTGCTCTGACCGAAGGTCCCGTACTGGAGAAAACTCGAGTAATGTGTATATTAGCAAGTACAATTGGTTGTGGATCAAAGTTAGAATTCAGAAATTATGTTGATGCATGTTTAAATGTAGGTGTAAAGCCACGTGAAATCCGTGAAGTAGTTTATCAAGCTATGCCTTATGTAGGCTTTAATTTTGTCATCGACCTTCTACCAATCATGAATGAGGTATTTGAAAATAATGACATAAAACTACCCCTTGACGAACAGGCTACTACAACTCAAGAAGACAGAAAAGAAAAAGGTCGTCTTTACATGGAGGATGTTTTCGGAAAAGGTGCTGTTGAAAACATGTATCAAACATGCCCAAAGGGACAAGAACATATCATCGACTTCCTTCAGAGTTATTGTTTTGGCGATTATTACACACGTAACGGAATCGATGCTCAGCATCGTGAACTGATGACTTTCTGTTTCTTAGCTAGTCTTGGTGGTTGTCCTAACCAAATGGAAAGTCATGCTATTGCAAACAAAAACACAGGTACGAGCAAAACTGAAATGGTTGCTGCTGTAACAGCAATGCTCCCTTACATTGGCTTTCCTCGTTCTTTGCAGGCACTCAATGCTATAAACAAGGCATACGAGCACCAGTTTTAATTTATTATTATAGTTTTTGTATTGACATTTTGCAACTAAAATATAGTTAATCCTTACAAAAAGTGAGCATCGTAAGCAAGTTGCTCACTTTTTCATGTTTTTTCTTAATTATATTTTTCACTTTTACTAGAATACCTTATCTTTGCAGCGATATAAAAATTGGTATAAAAAATTAAGTCATATATAAATAAATTAAATTATGTGTGGTATTGTTGGTTATATAGGAAAGAAAAAGGCCTACCCTATTTTGATAAATGGTTTGAAACGTCTTGAGTATCGTGGCTACGACAGCGCTGGCGTAGCCCTGCTTAATGACAATGGGGAACTTAACGTTTATAAAACCAAAGGTAAAGTTAGCGACCTTGAAGAATATGCTAAGGACAAAGACACAAGTGGAACAGTTGGTATTGCTCATACACGTTGGGCTACTCATGGTGAGCCCAATAGCGTGAATGCACATCCGCATATAAGTAACAGTGGAAATCTTGCAATCATACATAATGGCATAATTGAAAATTATGCTGTATTAAAAAAACAACTTATTGAAAAAGGAGTTAAATTTAAGAGCAATACCGATACAGAAGTTCTCATTCAACTAATTGAGTACATACAAACGAGCAAAAACCTAGATTTATTAAGTGCAGTTCGCATGACTCTCCGAACAGTCATTGGAGCTTATGCTATCGCCATTCTTGACAAAAGAAATCCGGACCAAATTATTGCTGCACGTAAATCTAGCCCACTTGTAATTGGAATAGGCAACGATGAGTTTTTTATTGGTTCTGACGCAAGTCCAATCATTGAATACACAAAAAAAGTTATATATCTCGACGATAAAGATATAGCTATCATCCAGCGTGGTCACGACGTAAAGATTGTAGATTTCTATGAAAAAGAACTGAAACATGATATTATTGAAGTAGAACTTAATCTTCAGCAGATAGAGAAAGGTGGATATCCTCACTTCATGTTAAAGGAGATTTTCGAACAGCCAGATTGTATTATGGACTGTATGAGTGGGCGTGTTAATGTAGAAGCAAATAATGTCATTCTAAGTGCAGTTATAGACTTCAAGCAAAAACTTGTTGATGCCCGTCGTATTATCATAGTTGCATGTGGAACTAGCTGGCATGCAGGACTAATCGGAAAACAGTTAATCGAAGATTTCTGTGGAATCCCATGCGAAGTAGAGTATGCTAGTGAATTCCGTTACCGCAATCCTGTTATAAACAGTAATGATGTTGTAATTGCTATCAGTCAAAGTGGCGAGACCGCCGACACCCTCGCGGCTGTAGAGCTAGCAAAGAAGAAGGGAGCCTTCATATACGGAGTTTGTAACGCCATTGGCAGTAGCATTCCTCGCGCCACCCATACAGGTAGTTATATTCACGTAGGACCAGAAATAGGTGTTGCAAGTACAAAAGCGTTTACCGGACAGGTAACAGTACTCACAATGTTAGCTCTTGCCTTAGGAAAAGCTCGAAATAATGTTAAGCAAAACAAATACGAAGAAGCTATTCGTGAATTGCACAACATCCCTGAAAAAATGAAGGTTCTGCTCAAGCAATGCGATAAAATTAAAGACATCAGTAAGATCTTTACCTATGCTCACAACTTCCTTTATCTAGGTCGTGGATACAACTACCCCGTTGCTCTTGAAGGTGCTCTCAAACTGAAAGAAATTAGCTATATCCATGCTGAAGGATATCCTGCAGCAGAAATGAAACATGGACCTATCGCCTTGATTGATGACGAAATGCCAGTAGTTGTAATAGCCACTAAAAACGAACTCTACGAGAAAGTTGTATCAAACATACAGGAAATAAAAGCACGTAGAGCACGTGTTATTGCTATTGTAAGTGAAGGCGATGAAACAATAAAGAAGATGGCTGATGCTACAATTGAACTACCTAAGACACTTGAATGCCTCGAACCACTTCTCGCAACTATTCCACTCCAACTCCTCGCCTACTACGTTGCAATATGCAAAGGTAAGGATGTGGATCAGCCTCGCAACTTAGCAAAGAGTGTGACTGTTGAATAATTTAGTAGTCGAATATATAAACAATAAAACTAAAATTCTGTGAGAATAGATATTATAACCGTGCTACCAGAACTGATTGAACCGTTCATCAAAGAAAGTATACTTGGTCGGGCACAAAAGAAAGGATTAGTTGAAATATTCATACATAATCTACGCGATTATACCATTGACAAACACAAACGTGTAGATGACTACCCTTTTGGTGGTGCTGCAGGAATGCTCATGCAATGCCAGCCTATTGATGCCTGTATTTCCAAACTGAAATCGGAGCGTCACTACGATGAGATTATTTTTACAGCTCCCGATGGTGAAAAGTTTACACAGCCAGTAGCAAACGAACTCTCGTTAAAGCAAAATATCATTATTCTCTGCGGACATTATAAAGGGATTGACTACCGCATTCGCGAACACCTAATTACTAGAGAAATTTCTGTTGGCGACTTTGTGCTTACGGGTGGTGAACTAGCTGCTGCCATCATGACTGATGCTATAGTCCGAGTGCTTCCTGGAGCAATTGGTGACGAACAAAGTGCTTTGTCCGATTCTTTTCAAGATAACCTCCTCGAACCACCCGTATATACTCGTCCTGCTGAATACCATCCAGTTGAAAATCCAGATGAAACATGGACAGTTCCTGACATATTGCTATCAGGTCATGAAGCTAAAATTAAAGAATGGGAATACGAGCAGGCATTAAAACGTACCAAAATGTTACGCCCAGACTTACTAAATGAATAATTCTTTCTATTGCTTTAAGAATTCTTCTGCCCTTTGTAAATCCTCAGGGGTATCAATTCCTATTGTTTCTACATCTGTGGTAGCAACTTTTATCGTATAACCATTCTCAAGCCATCTAAGTTGTTCGAGTGATTCCACCTTTTCCAGCTCTCCTTGCTGAAGAGCGGTAATTTCAGCTAATACTTGTCTGCGATAGGCATAAAGTCCAATATGTTTATAATATGTATGATTTTCTAACCATTCATCATTATCCTTTCCACGAAAATATGGAATAACTGAACGGCTAAAATACATAGCCTCCATATTTTTATTTAGAACAACCTTCGGAGAATTCGGATTTTTCAATGCATCCCAACCATCCTTCTTTGTGAATGGTTTCACTAAAGTCGCAATATCTGTTGTTTCATCATCGAAGCACCCTTTTATAGCTTGTAATTGAGATGGCTGAATGAAGGGTTCATCTCCTTGTATATTAACTACAACATCAAACTTATCAGCACCTACCTTCTGTAGAGCTTCATAACATCTATCTGTTCCACTTCTGTGGCTAGTACTTGTCATCACTACATTACCACCAAATGACTTTACAGCTTTTTCTATTCTTTCGTCATCTGTAGCAACTACAACAGCATCAAACACACCTTCTACTTGTCTGTAAACACGTTCAATCACCATCTTTCCTCCCAGCATTGCCAATGGCTTGCCGGGAAATCTTGTAGAAGCATATCTTGCAGGAATAATACCTATAAATTTCATAAATAATCAATTATATAGATTTCAGGTTATTGGAAATTTGAATAGATTTCAGGTTATTGGAAATTTGAATCCATTTCACTTTCTTCCACGGGAGTCTTTGGTGCAGAATCTAGGTCATCAAGGTCGCTAGAACAGAATTTGAAATTATTAGGAATTGCAAATGTATCAGTTTGAGCAATACCAAATTCTTTAGTAGCAAAAACCTTTTTTAAGAAATTACCTACTGCAGGTAGAGCAGCTCTTGCACCTTGTCCGAAAGCCATACTACGGAAGTGGATATCTCGGTCTTCACCACCAACCCAGCAACCTACCACTAATTTTGGCACGACTCCCATAAACCAACCATCAGCATTAGAATTTGTAGTACCAGTCTTACCAATCATATCTGCTGTGATGCCATACTTTTCAGTTCTCAACGAACGACCTGTTCCGTGGTCAATAACTGCACGCAGCATATCTATCATCTTATAACAAGACTCCTGTGACATTACCTCATTCATTCTTGGAGTAAAGGTCTCAATGATGTTACCATCTGAATCTTCGATGTGTGAAACGAGGAGTGGACAGAATCGTACACCATTATTAGCAAAGGCTGTATAAGCACTAACCATTTCGCCCACGCTGACATCACATGGTCCTAAGCACAAAGGCAATGATGGGTGCATATTCTGAGTTGTGATACCAAACAGGTGTACTAAATCGATGAGTGCATTCGGGTTCAGCTGACTCATTACATATGCTGCTATCCAGTTGTTCGATTGTGAGAGTCCCCATTTTAGCGTAACCATCTCTCCATAACGAGCTTTTGAACCGTTTCTTGGAGTCCAGGCCATTGGTCCTGAACCGTATGTGAGCTGAACATTTGGAGCTACATCACACGGTGTGAATCCGTTTTCCATAGCTAATGTATAGAGGAATGGTTTCATAGTAGAACCTATCTGTCGTCTCCCACCACCCAAGACATTGTCATACTGGAAATATCTGTAGTTCAGTCCGCCAACATACACTTTTACATGTCCATTTCTTGGATCCATTGCCATCATGGCAGTTCTCAAGAAGTGTTTATAGTATCGAATTGAGTCAAGCGGAGTCATCTCAACTTCTTCTGTCTTGCCGTAGAGCATCATTGGAGTCTTTGTATTGAAAGCCTTTTCGATTTCTTCGTCCGAACATCCATCGTTTTTCATCACTCTATAACGTTCGCTTTGACGCATAGCTCTATGCAAAATATGATCAATCTTTTCGTTTGATAATTCCCAGAATGGAGCAGTCGGATTGCCTTTCTGTTCTTCGTCAAATGCTTTCTGCAAATATCCTGACACATGATTTGCAACACATTCCTCTGCAAACTGTTGCATACGACTGTCAAGTGTAGTGTATATCTTTAGTCCGTCAGTATATATATTATAATGAGAACCGTCTTTTTTTACGTTTTTGTTACACCAACCATACAGAGGGTCGTTCTCCCATGCAAGGCTGTCATCATAAAATTGCTGATACTGCCATGCTGCATAATTATCTTTATCTGGCTTCTTTGCCATGAATATACGACGCAGATATTCGCGGAAATAAGGAGCCATACCTTCCTTATGGTCTTGAACATGGAAGTGGCTTATATCGAGAGGCTTCTTCTGAGCAGCTAACATTTCTTCTTTTGAAAGATACCCCGACTTGTGCATCTGAGCTAAAACCACATTACGCCGGTTACGGCTACGATCTAAGAATCGTCTCGGATTATAAAGAGAAGGGTTTTTACACATACCCACTAATGTTGCACATTCTACGAGATTTAAATCCTGTACGCGATCATGTCCGAAATATGTCTTGGCAGCATTCTTGATGCCAACAGCATTATTCAGGAAATCAAAATAATTAAGATACATCGTCAAGATTTCTTCTTTTGTATAGAACCTTTCCAACTGAACAGCAATATACCATTCGATAGGTTTCTGCATCAGACGTTTACGGGTATCTCTTGCAACTTCCGAGTAGAGCTGCTTAGCTAACTGTTGAGTGATAGTAGAACCACCACCAGCTGATTTTTGATGCATAAATCCACGCTTCACTATAGCACGCAATAAGGCTCTAAGGTCAACACCAGAGTGGTCAAAAAAGCGTTCATCCTCAGTTGCAACTAATGCATTTACAAGATTTTGTGGTAGTGAATCATATGTCACCATAACACGATTCTCCGATGCATAGCTCCATGTTCCAAGTAATTTATTATCACTTGTAAAAACCCTTGATGCATATTTGTTTATCGGGTTTTCCAAGTCCGACACAGGAGGCAACTCGCCAAACCAACCCTGTGAGATACTGAATATAAATATTGCTATGCAAGCAAATATAAACAACACAAAGCCCCATAATCCAATTAGTATCTTAGGCATGTGACCGAAATCCTTTGCTTTTTTTTCTTTTTCGTCTGAAGCGTTACTCATAATATATTATAGAATATTTATTACCAGTTTATTATTGTTTTTCCATTTTTCGACAAATAATCATTTGTTAGTGAAAAATGATGATTTCCGAAGAAGCCTCTATATGCTGACAATGGCGATGGATGTGCTGAGCGTAATACATAGTGACGACTTTCGTCTATCAGTTTTGCTTTGCTTTGAGCATAACTACCCCACAACATGAAAACCAATCCATCTTTCTTCTCGCTAAGTATTCTGATAACAGCATCCGTAAACTCTTCCCAGCCTTTTCCCTGATGAGCTCCGGCCTGATGCTCTCTCACGGTAAGTGTTGCATTTAGTAATAATACTCCCTGCTCTGCCCATCGGCTTAAATTTCCAGATTGAGGAATATCTTTACCAATGTCACTTTTCAGTTCTTTGAATATATTCAGCAACGAAGGTGGAAACTGTACTCCGTCATTTACGGAAAAACAGAGTCCATGTGCTTGTCCTGGTTCGTGGTATGGGTCTTGCCCAATCAATACCACTTTGACATTGTTGAACGGACATAGATTAAATGCGTTAAAAATAAGACCAGCTGGAGGATAAACCTTACAATGTTTATATTCGTCGCGGACAAAATCTGTCAACTTAACGAAATAAGGTTTGTCGAACTCTGTCTGCAAAACCTCCTTCCAACTTGATTCAATCTTAACATTCATCCTACCAGTCCTATCTTCTTCCAGTTCTCAATAAGGTCTTCTGCATCTTTCCGAGCTACTTCTTCCTGCACATCATATTCGTCAGTCAGCACTTTAACTATGTCGTTTAAGTCGAACTCTTTACCTATAAGAGCATTCCAAATCGACACAGCTGATTCGTTCAGAGTTATAATCTGTGTAAAATTTATGTTTTCCACTCCATGTGAGATAATAATATTTTCTCCACAGATGGTACGTAATTCAAAACCTTCTTTAATCTTCATATTAAATATATAACCATTATATAATCTTTGCAAAGATACGGAATTCCTTTACTAAATCATAAGCAAAGTTATATAAAAATCTTAAACGAAGAAAAAAGAAATGCAGAATATTCAGATATTATTTCCTTTGCCATCTTTGTGGCAATTGGTGCATAGCCAGCAAACGGTATAAAGCCAGTAAATAGCGTCTTAATGGCAGAAGTCTTGTCCAGCAGAAAGAATATATTTTCCACACTTTCGAAGTTCTTAAATCATAGTATTTGCCACATCTCTTCACAGCAACAAGTCGTGCTTTCACATCCTCAATACGGCAAGTTTCCGTACCCTGCACATTTCCATCACCTCTAAGCGTAACTTTCCCGTCCTTTATCTCTACTATCCTATGGCAAACAAACACTCCTTTATGTATCTCTGCCAGCACAGCTTCCCCTACTCTAATATCTAAGTTTAGATTTGAAAAAATCAGAGAATCACGTCCATCCTTGATAAAAGGCATCATACTATTTCCTCGTGCCATAATCGTAACAGTATGTCCTTCGTTTATGAGTTCTACCACCTGTGGCAAGAATACATCATTTTGCAACTGGATTGTTTCCATTTCTCTGAATCTACACAGCTCTTATGGTACTATAACTCAATTGGCAGGCTGCCTCGTCTGGCAAACATTCAAGCAGGAAGGTCTTTGAATGTTCCATAATTGCTTTGACTGTATCACACACTCCAGTATAATTTCTTTCGTCCCATTTCATTACAGAGCACGAAGGCAGCAACGAGGCAAAAGTCTCAACAACAGTCATCTGTCTTATTTTATTGTATGGAGCCTGTTTCAGTTGTAGGAAGGCTCCGACAGGTGCATCAGTATTTCTATAGCAAGGAGTCTTTCCGCTCCAAGGCGAACCATACACCCTAACTGTTCCGTTCTCCTCTACCCTAACTACAGGATTATCATCATTCATCAGGTCTGTACCCTCTATATGTTTAAGCCACAGACCTGTATGTGTACTTTTACCTGTTCCGCTCACTCCCAGACAAAGGTATCCGAAGTCGTCCTTTCTTACCACAGAAGCATGAATCAAGATGGTATTACGAAGAGAACCGGCAAAGGCATAAACCATCATCAATGCGTTGTTCAGTCCGAAAGTACGCATTGAATCCGATCCGTTCAGTTTGACATTAGCAAAATCGAAAGTCGCATTTGTTTCCAATAAACAACACTTATGTCCTGCCGGATTAGAAACTAAAATCTGATACGAACCATCATTCAGTTTGTAAACATCATGCATGTTACCTCCACAGTCGAAGTGACCTATTTCCTGTCCTTTTTCTTTAGGGGTCCAGTTATCGTTTACCTGCATAGTAAACATCAGGTTTTCCTCTGTTGGGTTTACTTCAAACGGTTTGCTCGACATCAGTAATTTGTCGGTATTCCTATCATCAAGAAACACCAACTTATATGTATGTCCACCAACTTTATAATATTTGCTTTCCATTTAATTTTTATTCCCAAACTTTCTGTGCCCATTCTGTATCATAATACGAACTTGCGAAACGTTTAAAACCAGAATCCTTAACAGCATACTTTTCTAATGGAACATGCATTGACACACCACTATACTGGTCTCCATCAACAGTTTTATACTGTTTGTTCATTGCTGCAGAAAACCACAGGTTAGTATACACACTAGCACCAATGATTTTATTTAGTTCCTCACTCCAAACCGCATAATCTTCTGTCGTCATCACCTTCTTCATCAAGCCTTTAATGTCATAGTAGTCCGGATACTGGAGAGAACTACTAGTATACTTGTCAAACCAGAAATAGTCCAGAATAGTAGGATTATTATTATCGTCAACATATTCTGTTGTCAGCAGTTCCTGTTTATATTTCTGTACATAAACACGAGTCACTTCAGCAAAATGTTCAAGAGATTCACAATTCACAGCCGACAGAAGAATACCATATATTGTTGAACTTTTATATACATTATAATATTCATCAACCATACCTGTCACATAACCTTCATCTTCAAACATTGGTTTTAACATCGTATGATATGGTGCTCCATCACCAGGCACTTCAGCAGGAGAACTGATAATAGTCTTTGCTGTGTTTCTCAGAGCATAAACTACTTCAATATTCTGCATGAAACAAGCATCGAAAATCAAAAAATCTACTTTCTGAAAGTCTTCAATAGCTTGAGCAATCTCCTCTATGTCCATTTGATGACCTGTGAAACTCTTTCCGTCATTATCAAGACCAAACGAACGACTCTTTACACCATATGTTTTTGGGTTAGCACTTGGGGTTGCAGGAAGCCATCCGCTACCATGCGACCACATCACAAGTCCGTAACTCTCTGCTGCATAGTGTTCTTTCATATAGTTCAAAACCCACAACAGCTGGTCGTAAGTACATGAGTTTACTTCGCTGCTGAACGAAAAAACCGGAGTCAAATCTTTGTATGCCTGTCCGGCATTTGAGTTTGTAACATCATATATTCTAGGCATCGAATTATCATCCAGATAAATCATCAGATGATCCTTATCACCTAAATATTTAGCACCAATAAGCATTTCCCTGATGTCAATCAGGGCTTGAGTAGACATATTATTATCAGCAACAATATATACCAAAACGGTACGACCATTAGTCGTACCATAATGTTCTTTCGGTTCTTCTTTCTGCTCTTCCTTTTTACATGCGAACAATAGCATTGTAGCTGCGAAAAGAACTATAATATATCTTGGTAGAGTCACTCTTTTATTGCGTTATTTGTTTTTTGTCCTTCAGTTTTAACAGCATGCATATCAAGCGGATGCTTAAACTTAAACTCATCGAGGATAATCGTAGTAACTTTTTTGCCACTATTTGCCTGATAGCGTTTTCTGACCTTGGACAATGTCTGTTTCAGCTTATCTTTCTTTGCGCTGAAAAAAATGCTAACTGTTTGGTTTGGTTCTTCCAAAACGCCCTCAGTATAGCTTTGTAGCTGAAGACTCAAAGCCGATCGGAATGGAAGGAATTTGGTTTTCTTCTGCAGAGCAAGACTGTCTATTTCGTTTATCTCGGTAATAAAAACCTCCTCGCCACCCAGTCGTTGCGACACACCGAACACATACACCTTTCCAGGAGTCTTTTCCATAATGAACGGAACAGAAGCACTCGAATCCTTCTTGTCTTTCTTTGCTTCGGCGGTATTCCAAACTCCGACAGTAATGGCTGTCAGCAGAATTAATCCTATGTATTTTGTAAGATTCATCTTATCCCAGATACTGCTTCAATAGTTTGTTTTTCGAATTTGCTCTCAGTCGGCGAATTGCCTTTTCTTTAATCTGGCGAACTCGCTCACGAGTCAGATTGAATCTGTCACCAATCTCTTCAAGAGTCTTTTCGTGTTCACCAATTCCGAAGAACATACGGATTATCTCTTTCTCCCTTGGAGTCAACGTGTCGAGTGTGCGGTCTATCTCTTTAGAAAGAGACTCGCCCACGAGCGAACGGTCAGCCATAGGGGAATCATCATTTACCAACACATCGAGCAGGCTGTTGTCCTCACCTTCAACGAATGGAGCATCCACACTAATGTGTCGTCCGCTTACCTTCATTGTGTCTGCAACTTTATCTACAGGCAAGTCAAGCTGTTCTGCCAACTCCTCAGCCGATGGGCGACGCTCATTCTCCTGTTCAAACTTAGAGAATGCCTTGCTAATCTTATTCAGGGAACCTACCTGATTTAGAGGCAGTCGAACTATACGGCTCTGTTCAGCAAGAGCTTGCAGGATACTCTGACGAATCCACCATACTGCATAACTGATAAATTTGAAACCACGAGTTTCGTCAAACTTCTCAGCAGCCTTAATCAGTCCTAAGTTACCTTCATTAATAAGGTCTGGAAGACTCAATCCCTGATTCTGGTACTGCTTAGCAACAGACACAACGAAACGCAGGTTTGCTCTAGTCAACTTTTCCAAGGCACGACGATCGCCCTTACGAATTCGTCCTGCCAGTTCTACTTCCTCTTCAACAGTAATCAACTCCTCACGACCAATCTCCTGTAAATACTTATCGAGCGAAGCACTCTCTCTATTAGTGATGCTCTTCGTAATCTTTAATTGTCTCATACAGAATAAACTATAATAACATTCTACACGCGCAAGCGCATATATAGCTTGCAAAGTTATATCTTTTTTCTGATAATATAGTAACTTTTCGCAAAAAAATCAACAAAATTTTTTCACTCAACCATGTTTTTTTCTTTTTTCCCTACTAGATTTTTATTTTTCTACGCCATACATTTTATTTTTTCTACACGCACAAATCTATGTTCATAACTTATGAACTTATGTTCAAGGCTTATGAACATGTGTTCATGACTTATGAACTTATGTTCACAACTTATGAACATAGATTTCTTAGGCAAGAATTAAAAATTCTCTAGTTTCTTTTCATAAAATATTTGAAAATGAAGGATTTTTTTTATACCTTCGCACAAAATTTAAGAAACATGTTAGAGAAAATACAGAACTTGCTTGCTGAAGTAGAGCAGTTGACAGCTAAAAATGCGGAAGATATTGAGTCTCTGCGCATCAAGTATTTGAGTAAAAAAGGTGAAATTACGGCTCTTATGAATGATTTCCGTAATGTGCCTGCTGAACAGAAAAAGGAAATTGGTATAAAAATCAATGAACTAAAGAATAAAGCTCAGGAGGTTATCAATGGACTGAGACAAAGTCTGCAACAGAGCGACGGCGAAGAGTCTCAAATTGATATAACTCGTACAGCCTACCCTGTTGAACTGGGTACCAGACATCCTTTAACTATTGTAAAGAATGAAATAGTTGATATTTTTTCACGACTCGGTTTTTCACTTGCTGAAGGTCCTGAAGTAGAAGATGACTGGCATGTATTCTCTAGCATGAATTTCGCTGAGGATCACCCGGCTCGAGATATGCAGGACACATTCTTCGTTGAGTCTCATCCAGACATCATCTTGCGTACACATACCAGCTCTGTACAGAGTCGCGTAATGGAACATACTCAGCCACCTATCAGAATTGTCTGTCCTGGACGAGTATATAGAAATGAAGCAATATCAGCTCGTGCCCATTGTTTCTTCCACCAGGTAGAGGGTCTGTATGTAGATGAGGATGTAAGCTTTACCGACCTTATGCAGGTTCTGCAGCTCTTCGCAAGGGAGATGTTTGGCGAAGACACTCAAATCCGCATGCGCCCAAGTTACTTCCCATTCACAGAACCAAGTGCTGAAATGGATGTAAGCTGTACACTCTGTAAGGGCAAGGGCTGTTCGATGTGTAAAGGCAGCGGATGGCTTGAAATTCTCGGATGCGGAATGGTTCACCCAAGAGTGTTAGAACTGAATGGTATTGATTCTAAAAAATACAAAGGATATGCATTCGGTATGGGTGTGGAGCGCATAGCAAACCTGAAATATCAAGTAAAGGATTTGCGCCTGTTCTCAGAAAATGATGTACGATTCTTGAAAGAATTTGAAGCGGCAAACTGATTCACAACATAATATAGAATAAGAGATGGAAAGTCATGCAAGGCAGAGTAAGATAAAGATTATCTTCACAACTGACGTGCATGGCTTTTATTTTCCTTACGACTTTCGACATGCTCGCTGGTGTAAAGGTAGCCTGCAAAGGGTACACGGATATGTAGCACAACAATGCAAGGAGAATCCAGCTGGTACCATCCTAATTGATGGCGGCGATATGTTGCAAGGTGAACCAACAAGCTATTATTTTAATTTTGTAGCTCGCGAAGGGCATCATCGAGTAGCAGATATATGTAATTATATAGGCTATGATGTTGCTGTCGTAGGTAATCATGACATTGAAACAGGCCATGAAGTATTTGACAGCTATGTAGATAGCTGCAACTTCCCAGTACTCGGAGCAAATGTTATTGACACAGAAACAAATGAACCATATTTCCAGCCATACACAATTTTACGTAGAGGTGGTGTAAAAATAGCAGTAATCGGTTTTATTACAGCCGCTATTCCTCAATGGATTCCACATCAGATTTGGAGTGACATGAAGTTTGAGGGTGTAAAGGAAAGTGCTGAAAAGTGGGTTAAAAAGGTACAAGAAACTGAAAAGCCGGACTATATAATCGGTCTGTTCCACTCGGGCATGAGTGAAGGAATAGAAACTGAGCAATATAAAGAAAATGAAGTAAGGGATGTAGCCGAGCAAGTGGCAGGATTTGACATCATTCTGTATGGTCATGACCACTCTAGCAACATAGAACAGATTGCTAATCCTGAAGGCAAGAAAATTTGGTGCCTGAATCCTGGTTGTCATGCTATTTCAGTTGCCGAGGTCGATGTTACTTTCGACATAGATGAAAAGGACAATGTTTTAGACAAACAGACTGAAGCAAAAATACAATACATCGGAGGACTACGCAATACAAATACAATAGAGTATATGCGTATATTCATGAAAGATTTTCAGGCAGTTAAGAAATATGCTGAGGAGAAAATCGGAGTGTTTACCAACAGAATAGACATACAAGATGCCTACTTCGGATCTTCAGCATATATCGACCTGATTCAAGAATTGCAACTGTTTATCTCAGGAGCCGACATTTCCTTCTCTGCCCCACTCTTTTTCAATGCTTCAATTGAGGCTGGCGAAGTGAGTATCAGCAATTTATTCGACATCTCCCGCTTTGAAGATCATTTATTCACCTTAGAGATGACAGGTAAGGAAATAAAAGATTACCTGGAGATGAGCTATGGAGGATGGATAAATCAGATGAAAAGTGCAGATGACCTGATGTTGCAGATTGCTCCCATGAAGAACAAACCTGACATGATGGGATTTGCAAACTTCATTTTTAACTTCGATTCTGCTGCAGGAATAAAATATGAAGTAGATGTAAGAAAACCAGTTGGTGAACGAATAAACATATTTTGTATGGACGATGGGCAGCCATTCGATATGGAACACAAATATATTGTGGCGATGACTGCTTACAGAGCAAATGGTGGAGGTGAATTACTCACCAAAGGTGCCGGATTAACAAAAGAAGAGATAGAACATCGCATAAAGGCTATGTCCAAGATGGATATCAGATATTATATGTTGCAATATATCAAGGCTAAAGGTGTGATAGAACCAAAACCAAGAGGACATTGGATGTTTGTTCCTGAAGAGTTTACTGCTCCAGCCATAGAGAGAGAAAAAAAGCTACTTTTCGAACGAAATAAAAAATAAGTTCAGACAACATACATAAAAAATGAAGGAGAGTTTCCTCACGGAGACTCTCCTTCTAAAATTTTTGTTAAACCCTTAAATTTTTACTATTATCAATGAATATCTATGAATGTTCACCTTCACAGGCTTATTATTTTGCTTGATTATTGTTAGCTGGGAATGAAGGGATGTTACCTGCATCAGTTGACTGATTTGCAGGAGTAGTAATCTGAATCGGAGCTTCCTCAATAGTAGTCTTTGTGATAAAAGCTGACGAAACAACACTCAAAACAACCATTGCACATGCAAGAGTCCATGTTGCCTTCTCAAGGAAATCCGTTGTCTTACGAACACCCATAATTTGATTTGAAGTGGAAAAACTTGATGCAAGTCCACCACCCTTTGATTCTTGTATAAGTACAATTCCACACATCAAAACAGATGCGATAAGAATAAGTACAATAATTAATGTATACATAGTATATTTCTTCTTTATTTTTATTGCGGGTGCAAAGTTAATACTTTTAATTGAAATGCAATAAGATTTTATAAAAAATTTTAATTCTTTCTTTCTTCTTGAGCCAGGAAGGCATCAATGAGGTCACTATTCTTAAGCTGTGGCAATATACTCTTACCTGTCGCATTGTCGACATCGAGGACTATATCATCAAGTCCCTCCATATAGGATGTGTAGTCATTTGTCAGATTAACAATAGACGGTTGAGGAGAAGCATCGTAATTTTTAGAAACTGTCAAATATTTAAGAAGTTCGTAACGCTGACCTTCAAACAGTTGGAACAGGTAATTACGATCCTGAATAAAAATCATAGAATTTCGTAATTCTGTATTAAACGACACATGATCGAGTTGATGAAGGTTAAGAAGATAAAGTATGCGAGCCGTCTGATAATACGGATAACGTTCTATAATCTGACTCAACTCACTCAATGTTTCTTCATTAAGCAATGTGGGGGCTGATAAATATTTCTGAATGTCAAACATAATATATAATGTATCTTTTACCAGTTTGCAACTGTGGCATTAAATATCTGGTCAACGATTTCGTTAATGATTTCTTGTACAAGAGCATCCTGCACTTGTGCAAGTTGCTGAGTAGAATCGTAATCAGCAGTAGCACTAAATCGCTGTTCAAAGTCTTCACTATGATTTGAATTATTTACAAATCTAACATTAACTGTGATTTTCAACTGCGTTTGGGCTGAATAACCATCAGCAGCAACACTCTTATTTGTCTGACTGTATTCAACTATTTCACCAGACACTTGAAGATCACCACCTCGTTTCAATACTGTCAATTTGGTTTTCTTCGCATATTCGTCAACAAGAGTATTATAGAACATAGACTCCATTGGTGCCCAAACGTATGAAGAACGAATTGGAAACTTGTCAACACTGATGCTTTTGACTTTGTCATAGTTAAGACTTGTTCCTGTGAATTTATAACTAACACTACACGAAGTGAACAAAGTTAAAGATGAAGTAAGAATTAACAGAAGCATCATTGTACTGATACCAAATTCCTTTATTTTACGATAGAGGGTACGTTCAGATATTTCCAACTCTTCAGCAGCTTTCTTGCGATTGCCATTATATTTGTTCAAAGCTTTCTCTATATTATTTCGTTCCATATCACGAATAGACAAAGGAGTAGCTTCTTGCTCAACATATTCCTGAATAGGAGTTTCGTCGAGTTGTTGCCCATATTCTGACATATTAATATGTTGAACGTTACCATCGGAATCCACATGACGGAACGAGCTATTTCCAGCAGGCAAAGCGTGCCGAACAGATGCTGCACCATATACAAAGTCTTTCAAATCTTTCAATTCCTTTCCTAAACTGCTTATGAGCTGCAAAATCTGTTGACGATCTTTTTCGTATGTATGGTTTTCAGAATCGGCTGACACACCATTCTGATATACCAATCCACCTGGCAAAGAATCGTCACTCACACCATATAGGCGCAAAGTGTCAGCTGTAATTTTTCTTTCTTCACTTATGACACATATTTGTTCTGTCAGATTACGTAACTGACGAATGTTACCTGGCCATTTATATTTCAAAAGTAAAGCTCGTGCATCAGGTGTGAGTTGTACTGGATCCATATGGTACTTCTCAGAAATGTCATAAGCAAACTTACGGAATAAGAGTTCTATATCATTACCGCGTTCACGCAATGGTGGCATACTGATTGGAATAGCACTAAGACGATAGTAGAGATCTTCACGAAAACGTCCTTCCCTAATAGCTTTCTGCATATTCACATTTGTAGCTGCAACAATACGGACATTAGTATGTTTTACTTCATTTTCTCCAACACGGATGTATTCACCTGTTTCAAGTACACGAAGCAAACGGGCTTGAGTGGCAAGTGGCAATTCGCCGACTTCATCAAGGAAAAGTGTTCCGCCATTCGACACTCCAAAGTAGCCTTCACGCTCACCTATTGCACCTGTGAAAGCTCCTTTAGCATGTCCGAACAGTTCTGAATCTATTGTACCTTCTGGAATAGAACCACAGTTTATAGCAAAATATTTATTATGCTTTCGACTGGAATTGTCATGAATAATACGTGGAATGACTTCCTTTCCTACACCACTCTCTCCGACAATGAGTACAGACAAGTCAGTAGGTGCTACTTGAACAGCTATGTCAAGTGCACGATTTAGCCCTTCAGCATTTCCAACAATGCCATATCTTTGTTTTACCTTCTGTAAACTGCTTGTATCCATCTCGTTTCTTTTTCTATGGTTGTTTCTGGACCATGACCAGTATATACAATTGTGTCAGCAGGTAATGATGTGAGTCTTGATAGCGAATGCATCATTTGAGTGTAATTTCCTCCTGTGAGATCTGTACGACCACAACTGCCAGCAAATAGTGTATCACCTGCAAACAGAATTTTTTCATCCTTTATATAATAACATACACTACCTCTTGAATGACCTGGTGTATGGAGAACATCAATGGTGTGAGAACCAAATGTGATAGAGTTGCCTTCGTTTAAACATTTACCAAATGGTGGCTGCTTAGGAATATCCATTGAGAAACCAAGGAACATAGATGTATGATGTCGTAAGTCTTTATATTGGTCCACGTCATCAGCATGTCCCTCAGGACGGAGTCCCCATGCTTTTTCCACATAATGGCAAGCCATAACATGATCAAAGTGTGTGTGAGTAAGCAGACAATGCTTCATACAAAGACCGTGACTGTCAACATACTCCTTCACCTCATCCCACTCAGATTCAGCAAACATACCGGGATCAATGATTACGGCTTCTTTTGTCTCGTCAGAAATAACAAAGCAGTTCGTTTCCAGCGGATTTACTATAAATGTTTTAACTTCTAACACTTCGTTTTGAATTAATTCTTAACACAAACATGTACTACTTTTTTTTCTTTAAAATAGTCTTCTGTGAACCAATCGGACAGTTCCCATTCTGTACAAAGGTTTTTCATGCTTGACATCTCTGCACGCAAATCACCACCTTTCAGAACAACAAATCCATTTGGTAGAGAATTTCTCTGTTTCTTAGAGATATTTTTTCTTCCACATTTCATCAAATCAACAAATGGCATAACAGCTCTAGAAACAATGAAATCATATTCCGCTTTTATATCTTCAGCTCTACAATGTGAACATGTGACATTTGTCAGACCTATATTCTTAGCTACTGTTTCCGCAACTTTCACCTTCTTCCCCACACTATCAACAAGATGAAACTCCACATCTGGCATAAGGATTGCGAGTGGAATACCAGGAAAACCTCCACCTGTGCCAAGATCCATCACTTTACTGCCTGGAGTAAACCTTATTACTTTAGCTATACCAAGAGAATGAAGGACATGATGCTCGTAGAGGTTTTGGATATCCTTACGTGATATCACATTGACTTTCTGATTCCATTCTCCATACAGCGACTCAAGCTGAGCAATTTGCTCAACTTGAGTTTCTGTAAGTTCAGGAAAATATTTTTTTATCAAATTCAATATATAAAATATTATACAATGTCGAAAACAGTTCCTTATTGATGCTGCTCACGCAAAAGATCGTTTACAGTTTTTACAGGATTAAATGTACCAAGACTAACCTCAACAAAAATAGTGTTCCAATCAGACATGGCTCCGTTCCACAGTCCTGGCAACTCAAGTGCCTTCAATTCTTTACCATTCTTAGACTTGCTAGAAATAAATCCAGTCTGAGGATCAACATATTTTGTAAGATCAAACTTATTACCTTTATAGTCTTTTACAGCGCAAACCAGATCAACAGGGTTAAAGTGAGTGCCACCCTTAAACATCTTCACATACTCTGCATTATTAGTGTCTATTTGAGATGACTCAAGTATTTGAAGACTGATAGTACCATCTGGATTATATGCTAGGAATGGACCACCACCAGGTTCCCCCACATTCTTTACCATACCACAAACACGCATTGGTCGGTTCAACTTCTTCTTAAGATATATCGCCAATTCAGCATCCTCCAAATCCTTGAGTTCAGGATTACGCAAGCAGAGGTCATCGTGGAGGAAGTGTATCATCTCTTCTAATTCAGAATGAACATATCGGCCAGAATCCAGTTTCTTCAAATATTCAAATGCCTGCTTCTGTTTGCTTACAAGCACACCTGCAATCAGTTTCTTGTATTCTACAGTTTCAGGCTTTAGACGATCTGGAACCACATTGTCAATATTCTTTATAAAGATAATGTCGGCATCCAAATCGTTCAAGTTCTCAATAAGTGCTCCATGTCCACCTGGACGAAAGAGTATTTTACCATCTTCTGTACGGAAAGGAGTATTATCAGGATTAGCTGCAACAGTATCCGTACTTGCCTTCTGTTCTGAGAAACTTACACTATACTTAACATTATACATGTCAGCATATTCGGCTTGTTTTTCAGCAAATAGAACCTTGAACAATTCCTTATGTTCAGGACTAACAGTAAAATGTACATTTACATTGCCTGTCTTTCCACCAGCATAAAGTGCTCCCTCTACGAGATGTTCCTCTAATGGAGTGCGAGCTCCCTTTTCATAACTGTGAAATTTCAACAATCCCTTAGGCAATTTACCATATGAGAGTCCTTTACTACTAAGCAGGTAATCAACAATTGTTTTATAATTACCCTCAGCTATAAGTTGATCTATAGACTTTCCTGTACGATCTATCAGAGCTGCATCGAGTTCATTATAGAAAGCAAATTTTTTTATGTTGGCAAAAAACTTTTCAATAAACGCATTGTTTGGAGTGTTGCTGTCGCCATCAAGGAATTCAAACAAATCTTTGAACATACGGCTTGCCGCACCACTTGCTGGTACAAACTTCAAAACCTTTCCGTTTCCTTGTAAATACTGATCCCAAGCAGCGAGATATGCTTTCTTCTCATCGGCAGAGGGGATAGTTATTCCTTTCTCCGGGGAAGCTGCCCCAGCCAATTTCAGAAATGGAAATCCTGTTTTGAAGTTATTCAGTTGTGCATTCAGTTTCTCCTCAGAAATACCTTTCTGTGCGAGATAATCTTTGTCTTGTTGTGTAAGCATGGTAGAGTGTATTTTTTGAAAATATCGGCAAATATACAAAAAAGGGCTAGTGCACACAAAATTTTTTCAAAAAATCATTTTATAAAAGTATAATAAAAACCAGGTTATCTGTTTACCTGGTTGCCTCAATTGTTTGAGTTATATCTGCGATAGTCAACTGTCCATCATTATCTATGTCATATTCAGACATCGGACATTCAAGTGAAATAGCCATGTAAGCTTCAATAATTTCTTGCGGGTAAATACGAGTAAGCGAGAAATTGTCAAATATACACCAGTCATTTGTCCTTGTTGTTGTCTTTGAAATACTGATAGGTAATTTTCCATCATCACCTACAATACAAAACAAGGAAACAGGATAGAATCCCTTTTGAAAATAGATTGAAGCCTGTTCCATCGTATTGGGAATATATCCGTATGGAGACACATTAACTCCTATAGCCCCACACTTTTCTGCTTCGTCGTAGATAGAACAGAGAGGCGTTTTTGACAAACCACCAACCAGATATGCATTCAGTTTTTCTGAACCTGCAGAACGACTTTGTGCAGCAGCTTCATACGAACCATAACGATAAAACCCCTGACAATTGAGGCGATATACGCCATGTGGCAGACCAGTTATAGTCTGACCCACATTAACTGTGGTATTGAATTTCTCTGCACAATTATTATTTACCACAGGAGAACCGCTCCACCCTGCAACAGAATTTCCTTCGAACGAAGGATTCTGTATATAACCTGTATAGTCTTTATCTTTTATTTCTGGAAGTACTGTTTTTTCAACAATCACCTCATTATTACTGTTAAGGAAAACCTTTACCACTTCACCTTTAACAAGAGTAATTCCCTCACGAAGAGCAGCCTTTCTATTGTCTCTTTGAGCAATAGACACCTTTATTGTGGTATTGGCAGATGAAATTATATATGCAGTTGTATCATTTACTAAATTTGCAGAAATATCACTTCCTTGAATCATAAACCTTAGGGACTGAGCAATAGAATTATTCTGCATAGTACGGAAAGTCACAGTAGCACCATTTTCAGTAATAATTGTTGGCTGATAAAAAACTGGCGAGAATCCGTTTAAATTAAGTCCTTTGATTGTTGCTTCGTTGTTTACGCCACAGAAATTACTGATAAGGATATATGAATAACTCGCATCAGGTGCAATCACTCCGTTCCACCCTTCGGGTAACATCAAGCGAAGAGGTATGATTGCCTTTGTTGCAGCCTGTGTCTCCTCTGCAGATTGCAAACTATAATATACGAGGTTGCGAGCATCAACAACCGTACCAGCAGCAATCGAACGATTTTCGCTTGAATACATAGGATAGAGTTTCGATGTATAGATGGAGTTATTAGCCCCTCTATCACCAAAAGCAATATTTTTATTATTTATTCCAACTACCCCCAGTTCATTATCTATATTAACCCAATCAGACTGAACTTTGAAGAATGTAGAACCATCAGACTGCTTATGAGTGATTTCTCCAGCCTTATCAAAATATAATGTACGAGTTGTCTTCATTAGTTCATCGGTAGAGATAGCTAACAAGCCACCCTTCTCAGATGTAATTGTAACTGCGGATTTAGATGTGATATAATCGAGATAAATAATTGCATTTTGTGGAGTAGAATAAATAGCAAAACGATTGTTAAGTGTCGAACCATTGGTGTTTAATTCGCCATTCATCACATATCCATCCCCATTTAATTGGTAGATTCCGCTAACAACGGGAACTGCATCTGTTTTTTGTCCTGACACTTCATACCATCCTATTATATTTCCAGTATTATTAGCACGGTATGGTACTATGATTTTGTTTTTATCTGGCGAATTACTTGCAAAGTAACCTGTGTAACTCTTTAGTCCATTAGACCAAGAGAAACATGTAAATCGACTTGGGGTAAAAGCACGAACGATATTCTGAGAAGGGAAAATCATAGCTTTGCTATACTGAGCTCGAAAATCTTCCCAACGCGTTGGAGTTACATCCGCTGTACTATTTGTAAGATGCATGAGGTACGTCATCATAACTCGATGTGCCTCAACCCCCATACGGCGTTGAGCTACATCAGGTCGAAGCAACCATGATCCGTCTGTTGTTGTCTTCTGACGAGCTTTGATATATTTATATGCAAGATTCTCAAGCATCAAAGCATTAGGATCTTTTAAGAATGTCGCCATAGTCGTGTAAGAAGTAATTTGATCATACAAGAATAGACTCCAATCATTACCATTTGGCATGGCCAGTTCACCATCAGTCAATGCGAGCCAATTCAGTACTCGATCCATTACAACTTGGTTATTATGCATCAAAGCATTCGATGCCCATTTCTTATTATTACCTTGGAATAGTTGCAACGCTAATGCAGCCTCTCCTAGTTCCTGCATCACAACATTTTGGTAACTGGTATGAAAAAGATTATGGTTCTGCAACGTGTAATCGTCATAAAGATTTTGCCCTTTATATAACGATGCAACAGTACTCGAGTAGTTATCATCAATAATAGTTGTATTTGAAGCATCGTCAGTGTGGCTATAGCTATTAATAGCAAACAAACGCATTCTTTCAAACCACTTGGATGCAAGCGCATCATCAGGGAAAAGTCCTAAAGTAGCAGCTAGAACATCGACTTCCCATCCATTTTCCTCGGCTTTAGTATCACCAGCATATCCAGTAGGGACAGAGCGACCTAACTCGTAATTACATTCAGCTTTCAACAGATTGTAAATATACTGTTTTTGAGTTGAAGTCAGTTTGTCAAGTTGAAAATATGCCGAATATGCAACAGACATTGCCCATAGACTTGATTCCCACACGAAATCACTCGTGCTTGTACTTCCCCAATAGTCGTTGCCTGCACACACCTTCAACTTGTTTGCTTTATGAGTAGAATAAGCAAAGATAAGCGACTTCATTGCCATTTCATCAATAATATCCCAACTAACTCCTGCAGGCAGCGTAACTTTACCTTTTGCATATTTTGAGAGAAAAGCACAAATCATAGACATATCAGCATTCGGACGAACTCCTTGTTCGCCACTAGCTGCAGAACGTTCACCAGAGAAATAGCCACATGACTCATTAATAGAGTTTGGAGCAGAACACTGATTCCAATTGTTTTTCATATATTTCGAGAAGTCTGCAAGCATTTGAAGCAAATCCTGCATCATATCTGCTTCGCTAACAAAATCAGAAGTTATAACTCCTTCTGTATAAGAACTTACGCTACCTTCTGTTGGATCTTCAGGTTCAGTGTAATCATCAGCAAGTTTTATAAGTTTTACATTGTCCAACATTATGCAAGAACCACCACTCTGCCACGTAATGTTAAAACCTAAATCCACCTTAGTTTCAGTGTTTAGTTTAAAGGTTACAGATGCTGTTTGCCACACCATATTTTTGAAACACTCGTTTGATCCAGCATTGAAGCTGTAACTTTTACTCTCTGATGATGCAATTAGATTAATCACTGACGTAGCGGAATTAGCATATGCAGAACGTAAACTAACAGAAAACTCATAAACTCCAGCAGGCAGTGTAACACTCTGTTTCAGAGTGGTGCTACCAGTACTCCAACCTTGTCGCAAATAATATGCATATTTCCCATCTGGAATAGTAGTAACCTTTCCAAAATTATTATCGGTAAAACAATCTTTAGACACCAGTAACTGAGTAACATTTGTACCTACAACAGACCACCCTGAGGGTATTGCCAAAGTATAACCTCGAAGCCCGTCAGCTGTGTTGTTTACAGCATCAGTACTTTTAGGAACATCTAGTTCGAACGAAGGATTCTGTAAGTACTGAGCTGTTATATTCTCTTGACCTATAGAACAAATAGTCTGCAATAAAGCTCCGAGTACTAAAAACAATTTTTTCATGTAATTATGCAAATTAAGATTATTTCGGCACAAAAGTACAATTTATATCTGACTAAATTCGTTAATCATCTACAAAATCTTTGTCAAATCATCATTTTTCCTTACCTTTGTCGCTATTAAGAAACTAAAACTTGTACGCATATGAAAAAGTATATCATTGCATCATTGATATTTATCATACCTTTTGGTATAGTTCAGGCTCAGCGTGGTCTTATCAGTACAAAAAAACTATACACTCAGAAAGCAGACATGTCTGAGTATCAGGCTAAGGGCGCTGTACCAGTAGTAAATGGTAAAGTCGTCTTCACAAAGGAGATTCAAGCTTTTGCACGTCCAAAAGATTACATATACACTCAAGTTGCTTCTTTTGCATCTTTGCGTTTTGAACCAAATACACGTCGCGGAGAATGGAAAGAGCCTAATTTTTTTAAGAACATTGATTTTTCTCGTGTGACTAGAGCAGATAAGGAAGAAGGAGTAATAGTTGCACAGGGTGCAGAGGAACTGATTTTCTCAAATCGTGCTTTATCACAGGATTACACTCAGGTGTTTTATAACCTAACTATCACAATCAGTGACGGTAAGGTAGACCTAAAGATGGACAATATTGCATATGTCTATGAAGGTAGCAGCGACAAAACTCGTCTTACTGCAGAAGAATGGATTACCGATGAAGAAGCACTGAACAAAAAAGGCGAGTTGAGACGAATTAATGGTAAATTCCGTGTTAAGACAATTGACCTGTTCAATGAACTGGCTGATGAAATAGAACAAATGATAAAGTGAAAAGTAACGAAATAGATAAAATAATTGCTGACGCCGTAAACGAAAGTAAATGCGAAAGCAAATGGCATCGTCCATCAAAAGGAAATTCTACGAGCATTCTAACTGCTCGTAGAGTACTCAATACCCTTTTCATGGTTGGTTTCATACTCACTATTATTATCTATTTTGTTTTTCCTGAGAATAAAATTCTATTCTTCTCTTTTGGTTTCGGATCTATGATTTTGAAAATTATAGAGTTTTACTTACGTTTCATGTTCTGATGATACTGCAATTCATCTCACATAACAATCCTGTACAAAGAATCAGACTACTCGTTTCTTTGTTTTTTTGTGTACTCTCTACTTTAAGTGTACATTCACAACGCATTGTGCGTGAGTTGGAAGCAAATACTGACACTTATGCCGATGCAAATGATAGCGTATTTAATAAAAAAAACGGCAAAAAGGTAGTTCCAACTTCTATCCGAGCTTGGGTGCTTGACGAAGTTTACGGAAACATGACATCAGTTCCTGTAGATACACTTCATCATCAGTATCAGAATTCAAATCTTCCTGAAGGTATAAACGGACACTATAATACACTAGGAAACCTCGGTTCTCCTCGAATGTCACGTATCTATATAGAACGTCCAGATGTAATGGACTTTATGTTCCTCACTCCGATGGATCAGTTTTTCCGAACTATCGATAAGTGTTTGCATTACAATACAAAATCCCCATACATGAATATCGCCTACAATTTCTGTGGAGGAAAAGAAACAGGATATGATCATGTGAAAGCTATTTACACTAATAATGTTGGTAAACGTATTAACTTCGGAGGAATGTTCGACTATATGTACGGACAGGGATATTACGACTCCCAGTCGACATCATTCATGAATGCTTCAGCATGGGCATCATATCTCGGAGAGAAATACGACTTTCACACATACTATCAGCACAACTTCATGAAGATGGCAGAGAATGGTGGTATTACAGACGAGACATACATTACTGCTCCCGAAACTCATAGAAGTACCCAAAACTCATCGAACGATATTCCTGTTTATTTGTCCAACACATGGAACCGTCAAGAAAACGATGTCTTCTTCTACAATCATCATTATAATATAGGTTATCATAAAATAGATCCTTCAGATACAACTGGAATGAAAACAATTTTCGTTCCAGTAACTCGGGTTTTTCACACTTTGAAACTTGGGAAGTACATGAAGAACTACCGTCAGTATAATAAACCCCAGAACTACTATACACATGAGTATTTTGTTACTGATACCACACAGGATCGTACAAAACATTTCGCATTAAAGAATATTGTAGGATTATCTCTATGTGAAGGGTTCAATCGATATGCAGCTTTTGGAATCAATGCTTATATTGGTCATGAGTACAAAAACTACAACATGATTGACTCTGTTGTCGAAAAAGGTTCTACTTTATATCCAACCTTATCTAAAAAATACAACGACCTTTTCTTTGGAGCACAAATTTTACGCACTCAAGGAAGAAAACTACATTTCAACATAAATGCACAATTTAATTTTGCAGGAGAGCGCATAGGCGATTTTGAAATAAATGGTCATACTGAATTTAATTTTGTTTTCTTGAAAGACTCTGCTCAAGTTGCCCTCAATGCATTTGTAAAGAACCAACTTCCCTCTTACTATGTACGTCACTATCATAGCCGCTACACTTGGTACGACTTTGATGCATCAAAGGAATGGAAAATGCGTATTGAAGCAGTACTAATTTCACGCAAAACTAAAACAACACTTATAGGAGCAATTGAAAACGTAAAGAACTACACATATTTCCAAAACACTCTCACGCCTGTTCTCAATCCGCCATCTTTATCTCAGCGTTTTACAAATACATGGGCTCCAACTCAACACTATGATATGATTCAAGTGTTTACAGTCAATTTACAACAGAATTTTAGATTAGGAATATTACATTTCGACAACGACATAACACTACAGAAGTCAACTCATCAAACTGTGTTACCTCTACCATTACTTTCTACATATCATAATCTTTATCTTGATTTTCGCATTGCTAAAGTACTGCACACGGAATTAGGAGCCGATATGAAATTCTTCACAAAATACGATGCTCCTACTTATTCCCCCACCCTTGGCATGTTCTGTAATCAAGATCCGAACTACTCAACGAAAATAGGCAACTTCCCTATCATTAGCTTATATGCCAATTTTGACTTAAAGAAATTGCGCTTTTACGTACAATACTACCATGCTAATGCAGGAACAAACCGGTATTTCTGGGCTCCTGGTTATCCTGCCAGTCCTACAGGTGTACACTTCGGCTTGAGTTGGAATTTCTACGACTAATTTTTTATTCAGAAACGAACTTTGTTACATATGCGAATAGTTATTCTAGACGGATTCTCCGTCAATCCCGGTGACCTTAGTTGGGACGAACTGAACCAATTTGGCGAAGTTATAATATATGAACGCACAAGTGAAGATGAAGTAATCGATCGATGCAAAGGTGCAGAAATCATTCTGACGAATAAGGTTGTTCTTGATGCAACTACACTAAATATGTTACCCCGACTTCAATACATCGGTGTTCTTGCAACAGGATATAACGTAGTTGACCTTGAGGTGGCAAGTCGACAGAACATCGTTGTCACCAATATACCAGCCTACAGCACAGAGAGTGTTGCACAAATGGTATTTGCACATATTTTAAATATTGTAAGTCGAGTGGAACACTATGCTCGTGAAAATAGAAAAGGGCGATGGACAAATTCATCTGATTTTTGCTATCTCGATCACAACCTGACAGAACTTTATGGAAAACGCATGGGTATAATCGGACTTGGTAATACAGGTATGGCTACAGCCCGTATAGCTCAAGCTTTCGGACTTAATGTGATGGCATATACATCAAAAGACGAAGACGAATTGCCAAACGGAATCCGCAAGGTTACACTCGAACAACTTTATTCCGAAAGCGATATCATCAGTCTACATTGTCCTTTGACCGATTCAACCCGTCACATGATAAACAAGGAAACACTTGCAACAATGAAGCCATCTGCTATCCTTATAAATACAGCTCGCGGACCACTTGTTGATGACAATGCTGTAGCAACAGCTCTCCATAAAGGAATTATCGCTGCATACGGAGCCGACGTACTCACTACAGAGCCCCCAAAGGAAGACAACCCTTTACTTTCAGCTCCATACTGTTATCTCACTCCACATATAGCATGGGCAACGAAGGAAGCGAGAACTCGACTCCTCAACATATGTATAGAAAACATCAAGGCATTTATTGGTGGAGAACCAATAAATCAAGTAAATTAAAAAAGTGAGCTCAGTACGATACTGAGCTCACTTTTATATTGAAAGTTATTAATATTTAAAGTATAGTCTTTACGGCTTCAAGCATACCTTTCTGTTGGATGAGATCAAGGTATTCTTTTACGAGAGCAGTAAGACCAGGAACTGTCTGATTAAGATTTTCCTTCCAGATATTCTCAGCTGCAAGTACACCTTCAGCTACACGCTGTGTATCACCTGTTGCCCAAAGGTCCTTGAGCATCTGCATGATTTCCGGTGCATCATTTGGAACAATTTCTGCGCCATCGGCACGAACACCACCTTTGTAGTATGTGATGATTGCAGCAAGACCCATAACAAGTCCTTTGGGTAATTCACCTTTACGCTGTAGATAAACCTTTACACCTGGCAAGTCACGAGTTTCGTACTTAGGGAAAGAGTTAAGCATAATTGATGTAACCTGATGATCAACATATGGGTTATCAAAACGCTCAAGAACATCAGCTGCAAACTGCTGCAATTCTGCCATCGGTAGGTTGAGTGTTTGCATGAGTTCATCATATTGTACCTTCTTGATGTATTTGCCAACAACTGGATGATGGAGTGCATCACGCACGATGTTGATACCGCTGAGGTAAGCAACTGGTGAAAGTACTGTATGAGGGCCATTGAGGAGTGTTACCTTGCGTTCGTGATATGGTTTTTCACTTTCTGCAATGAGTACGTGAAGACCTGCCTTCTCTGCTGGGAATTCTTTACGAAGTTGAGCGATAGACATATTCTCCGGTTTTTCGATTACCCAGAGATGGAAAATTTCTGCCTGAACAACGAGGTTGTCAGCATAACATACTTTCTTCTGAATCTGTGCAATTTCTTTGCGAGGGAATCCTGGAACAATACGGTCTACAAGTGTTGCACAAACATAGCAGTACTTTGTAAACCAGTTCTTAAATTTCTCATAGTCCTTACCGAAGTCGTTCTTCCATAGTTCGATGTACTGATAGATACATTCTTTCAAATGGTGACCATTGAGGAATATAAGTTCACAAGGCATAATGATAAGTCCCTTCTTGGGATCGCCCTTAAATGTCTGAAAACGCCGGTAAAGAAGTTGTGTAAGTTTACCCGGATAGCTACTTGCAGGAGCATCGGAGAATTTGCAGTTAGGATCAAATGCAATACCAGCTTCTGTAGTGTTAGAAATAACGAAACGAATCTCTGGTTGATCGGCAATAGCCATGAATGCAGCATTTTGGCTATATGGGTTAAGTGCACGACTAATAACGTCAATACGAGTGAGTTCGTTAACAGGTTTACCATTCTGACGTCCCTGAAGATTGACGTGATAAAGGCAGTCCTGTCCGTTAAGCCACTCAACCATACCTTTGTCGATTGGCTGAACAACAACAACAGATGAATTGAAATCCGTCTTTTGATTCATGTTGTAAATAATCCAATCAACAAATGCGCGAAGGAAATTACCTTCACCAAACTGAATGATTTTTTCAGGTGCAGAGCTCTTTGGAGCTGTGCGAGCATTTAAAGCTTTCATAGTAATTTTATTTTAGTAATAAGTTTTTAATATTCAATCATCAAAATATAGAATTCATTATTTAAATCTCTTTCCATTCCAGTGGACAATAACTACAGATGGTTGGTCTGAAACATGTGTGTTATCGTCTATAGATGTAATGCCAAATGGACTGACTGTTCGCAACTTAACATCTATATTAGAGGATGAGAGTGTTGCCTGAACAAGTGTATTTGGTTCTCTTTTCACATTTATATATTTATCCGCAATAAGTGGTTGCCACTTTAGATCGTAAAACATTATTTGGCTATCTGCTGTACTATCATTAATAAAGTATGTATAGACAGCACATATTATTTTTTTCTTGGATAAAGGAAGTAACTTCAGTTGGAGGGTTGAAGATTCAGACACTCTGATGAGTGAGTAGTCTTCAGTAAGAGTTTGCATTTCACTATTTCCACCAAGTCGATTGCGCACTTCAGCTTTCATCT
The DNA here is from genome assembly GCA_002342585.1 of Prevotellaceae bacterium UBA2448. GTDB lineage: Bacteria > Bacteroidota > Bacteroidia > Bacteroidales > Bacteroidaceae > Minthosoma. Next base: position 27,749 of record DDQG01000015.1, on the reverse strand, counting down.
GAGTATCAAGATAATCAGGAAAATCGAGTAAATTATTATGGGTAAGCAGTCGGCATATACTGTCTGGCATTGCAGGTAATACCTCACGCATTGTTTGTGCGTGAACAGTTATGGAAAGGAATGAAATGATTAGTGTGATAAATGCCTTCATGCTCATTTATTATAATATAGCTCCTACAATTTCTTGAACGGAACGATAGCCATGATTATCAAGCCAGTCGTTTATACCTTGAGATATCTTCACAGAGATAGCAGGATTAATAAAATTTGCTGTACCCACTTGAACAGCAGAAGCTCCAGCCATCATAAATTCTATAGCATCTTCAGCGGAAGAAATACCTCCTAATCCAACAATTGGAATCTTAACAGCCTGTGCTACCTGCCATACGCAACGTACAGCAACAGGTTTGACGGCAGGACCAGAAAGTCCCCCAGTAGATATAGAAAGACGTGGACGGCGTCTTTCTATGTCAATAGACATACCCATCAGTGTGTTGATACATGAAAGAGCATCGGCTCCCTCGTCCTGTACAGCACGAGCTATGTCTGCAATGCTTGTTACATTAGGAGAAAGTTTTACTATGATAGGCTTATGATATACGGCTCGAACAGCTTTAACTACAGATGCCGCTCCTGTGGTAGTGACACCAAAAGCCATACCACCTTGTTTTACATTCGGACATGAAATATTCAGTTCGATAGCAGGAATATGTTCGAGTTCATTGATTTGTTCTGCACATTGTGCGTAGTCTTCGGGAGCAGAACCACTTACATTAACCAACATATTGGTCTTCAAATCCTTTATCTTAGGATATATATGCTTGCAGAAATACTTCACACCTTTATTTTGCAGACCAACACAATTGAGCATACCCGAAGGAGTTTCAGCCATACGGGGATAGTCGTTACCTTGGCGCGCATTGAAAGTGGTACCCTTTACAATAATAGCACCTATGTCTTCCAAATTTACTAGATCGGCATACTCCAGACCATAACCAAAGGTACCAGAGGCGGTCATCACTGGAGTCTTCATCTGTATGCCAGCTATGTTTACATTTATATCTGCCATGTCAGGTCATTTATATTAAATACTGGTCCTTCTGTACACACACACACATTTCCTTTCACTGTTTTCTCAACACAACATAGACATGCACCAAGTCCGCAAGCCATCATATTCTCTAAACTTACCTCGCAAGGGATATTGGCTTGTTTAGCATAACCAGCAATAGCCATCATCATTGGCTTTGGTCCGCAAACAGAGATACGATCGAAATTCTTCTTTTGCAGAACTGAATGCTGAGTGACAAATCCCTTTTCTCCAGCCGAAGCATCTTCTGTAGTGATATAGACTTTTGCTATTGATTCAAACTTATCAATCAGAAGCAGGTCAGCAGCAGTACGTGCACCAAGCAAGAAGGAAGGTTTTGCACCATTCTCCTTCAGGTATTTACCGTACTCAAGCAGAGGGGCAATGCCTACTCCACCTCCTACGAGCAAAACCTCTTCTCCAACTTTCTGAACAGGAGAAAAACCATTTCCTAAAGGAAACACCAAATTCAACAAATCGCCAGGACGAAGACTACCAATCGCCTTTGTGCCATCGCCTATCATAGCTATGAGCAACCAAAGTTTATTATTATCACGATCCACGTAATTTACAGATATAGGACGTCGCAAAAGTGTCTTACTGTTGGGTGTTAACACTTCTACGAACTGTCCAGGATGGATTTCTGGGAGCGGTTCGTTATCTGTAAGCTTCAGTAGAACATATTTTTCACTTAGATGTTCTACCTCGGAAACAATAAGATTCTTCTGGTATTTTCTCATCGGTAAAGTCTATCTTATTCGTAATTATGCGCAAATTTAAAAAACATTTGATTATTGGTTGTAATTAAATTAAAAAATCTTACCTTTGCAACCGATTTTTTTGTAGAATACAAGCAAAAAGTTGCCGAATTGGCTCAGTTGGTAGAGCAACGCATTCGTAATGCGTAGGTCGCGGGTTCGAGTCCCGCATTCGGCTCATTTTTTATAAATGAACGTAGCAATTGTAAAATATAATGCTGGTAACATCTTCTCAGTAATCAATGCTGTAAAAAGATTGGGTATAGAGCCGAAACTTACTGACAATGCGGAGGAACTGCGTAATGCAGACAAGGTTATTTTTCCAGGTCAGGGCGAGGCTAATACCACTATGCACTATCTGCGAGAACGTGGTCTTGACAAAGTTATCAGCTCTCTTACTCAACCCGTTTTAGGAATCTGTATAGGTATGCAACTGATGTGTCGCCACTCGGAAGAGTATGACACAGACTGCTTAGGCATCTTCGACATAGACGTGAAGAGGTTTCAGCCTTTGCGTCACGAAGATAAAGTACCACAGATGGGATGGAATACTATCGAGAATTGCAAGTCACCTTTATTCAAAGGATTTGAGCGTCCTGAATTCGTGTATTTCATTCATAGCTTCTATGCACCTCTGTCGGAGTTTACCATTGCTTCCACAAACTACATTCTCCCCTATTCTTCTGCATTGCACAAAGATAATTTCTACGCTACTCAGTTTCATCCAGAGAAGAGCGGAAAAGTGGGTGAACGTATATTACAAAACTTCATAGAATTGTAGATGATTGAAATAATTCCTGCCATAGACATTATCGAGGGTAAGTGTGTACGCCTTACCAAGGGTGATTATGACACAAAGAAAGTGTATAACGATGACCCGTTGGAAGTGGCAAAGATGATAGAATCGTTTGGTGTGCGACGACTACATGTTGTTGATCTTGATGGTGCAAAATCACAGCATATTGTAAACTATAACATAATAGAACAAATTGCAGACCACACATCACTTGTTATCGATTTTGGTGGTGGTATCAAGACAAACGAAGACATAGACATAGCTTTTGCCAGCGGAGCCTCACTCGTAACCATAGGCAGTATTGCGGTAAAAAATCCGGAACTTTTCAGCGAGTGGCTTGAAAAATATAGTCCTGCTAAAGTAATACTGGGAGCCGATGTAAAGAATGGACTCATCAGCATAAACGGATGGAAAGAGGAAGGCAACGACCAACTGATGCCTTTTCTGCAGAAGTATGTGAATCAGGGTGTGGAAAATGTGCTCTGCACCGACATATCCAAAGACGGTATGCTTGAAGGACCTGCTATAGAACTTTATAAGCAAATAATGGAACAATTTCCAAAGATGCGTCTCATAGCCAGCGGAGGGGTAAGTTGCATAGAAGATATCGAAGCTCTCGATGCAGCAGGAATCCCTGCCGTAGTATTTGGCAAAGCCCTCTACGAAGGAAAAATAAAATTGGAAGAACTAACAAAATTTATATAAACTTGATTTCAGAAATAAACCAATAATGTTAGCAAAGAGAATAATACCTTGTCTTGACATTAAAGACGGACAAACTGTAAAGGGCACAAATTTTGTGAACCTCAGACAGGCTGGCGACCCTATTGAATTGGGAAAAGCCTATTCCGAGCAAGGTGCCGACGAATTGGTATATCTCGATATTACAGCTAGTCATGAAGGTAGGAAAACATTTACTGAACTTGTAGGAAAAATTGCCAGAGAGATAAATATACCATTCACAGTAGGTGGCGGAATTAACGAATTGAAAGATGTAGAACGACTTCTCAATGCTGGAGCTGATAAAGTCAGCATCAATTCAGCTGCTATCAGAAGGCCTGAACTTATTGATGAGATAGCAACTCATTTTGGTTCACAAGTATGTGTAGTTGCCATTGATGCAAAACAAACAGAAAAAGGATGGTACTGTTACCTGAACGGTGGACGAATAGAGACTGAACATAATCTGTTTGAATGGGCTAAAGAAGCCAACGAACGGGGTGCAGGTGAAATTCTATTTACATCTATGAATCATGACGGAGTAAAGAACGGATTTGCAGATGAAGCTCTTAGACAACTGTCCGATTCACTCACTATCCCTGTCATTGCAAGTGGTGGCGCTGGAAAAAAAGAACACTTCCGCGACACATTCCTTAATGGACATTCTGATGCAGCTCTTGCAGCCAGTGTGTTCCACTTTGGCGAAATACCTATTCCGGAACTAAAACAATATTTGATTAACGAAGGAATTAATATAAGAATATGAATATAGATTTTGAGAAAATGGGTGGGCTTGTGCCTGCTATCATACAGGATGCCAAAACCCTGAAGGTGCTGATGCTCGGATTTATGAACGAGGAAGCATACAAAAAGACGATGGAAACTGGAAAGGTGACATTCTATAGTCGTACACGTAAGACACTATGGACAAAGGGTGAAACAAGCGGCAATTTCCTGAATCTCGTTTCTGTTGCAATCGACTGCGACAACGACACTCTACTCATAAAGGCTAATCCTGTTGGTCCTGTATGTCACACAGGTGCTGACACTTGCTGGAACGAAACAAACGAGAACCCTATCATGTTCCTCGTTGAACTGCAGAGATTCATTGAAAAGCGTCATGAGGAAATGCCAGAAGGTTCATATACTACCAGTTTGTTCAAAGATGGTTGCCACCGCATGGCACAAAAAGTAGGAGAAGAGGCTTTGGAAGCTGTAATCGAAGCTGTAGCAAACAATAACGAGCGACTCGTCTATGAAGCAAGCGATATGCTATACCACCTCATCGTGTTACTTACAAGTAAAGGACTTACAATTGAAGATTTGGCGAGAGAACTCGCAGAACGTCACGATCCAACATGGCACAAGCATTAATCAACTACAAAAACGTCAATGTCTATCAGGAAGATGCACTAATCCTCGAGAATGTAAACATGAACATTAACGAGGGGGAATTCGTGTATCTTACTGGTAAAGTAGGCTCTGGCAAAAGTTCGTTTATCAAAACCCTGTACGGCGAACTGCCCTGCAACGGTAATAAGAAACAGCGTAAGGAACGAGGTGATGTAGAAACCGAAGCCAAAGTCCTCGATTTCGACATGCTTCAAATAAAAAGAAACAAACTGCCCGACCTAAGACGTAAACTGGGTATCATTTTCCAGGACTTCCAACTGCTCACAGACCGTACTGTAGCTGAAAACCTGCGATTCGTACTTCGTGCAACAGGATGGAAGAATCCCAAAGACATAACTCAGCGCATCAATGAAGTATTGCAACTCGTAGAAATGTCAGATAAGGCAGATAAGATGCCAAACGAACTCTCTGGAGGTGAACAGCAACGTATTGCTATAGCCAGAGCCATACTGAATAGTCCCAAACTGATTCTTGCTGATGAGCCTACAGGAAATCTCGACACAGAAACTGGAAAACTCATTACAGAACTGCTCCGCAACATATGTGCTGTTGGTTCATCGGTTCTTATGATTACCCACAACCTGTCATTACTCGAAGAGTATCCTGGACGTGTGTTCCATTGTAAGAATTCCTCTATAACAGAAATCACAAACGACTCTGCAGCAATAGAATCGGAACGGAAAGCTGCCGACGAAGATGATGCGCAGGGTTGGAATGACTTGGCTAATGAATTCCTTTAATCGTAAGGACATTTTACATATTTATTCTTTTTTTGCAAACAACAAAAAACAACAATACAATGAAAGTTCTAAAATTTGGTGGTACATCCGTAGGTACACCACAAAGAATGAAAGATGTAGTTAAATTGATTTCGGACGGCGAACAGAAAATCGTTGTTCTCTCTGCTATGTCAGGAACAACCAACTCCCTGTTGGAAATATGTGACTACCTCTACAAGAAAAATCCAGAGGGTGCATACGAAGTTATCAACTCTATGGAGAAGAAATACAAGAAGCACATCGCAGAACTCTATACAACAGATGAATACAAGACTATTACACTTGAATTCATAAAGCAAGAATTTGATTACCTGCGTTCGTTTGCAAAAGGAATCTTCACTATGTTTGAAGAGAAAATCATCGTTGGTCAGGGCGAAATTATCTCTACCAACATGGTTGCAAACTACATGGCAGAACAGGGCTACAACTCATGTCTTATTCCTGCACTTGAGTTTATGCGTACAGACAAAAATGGTGAACCAGATCTAGAATATATCAGCAAAAAACTTAAGGTTCAACTTGAGGAAAATCCAGATAAGGAGATTTACATCACACAGGGTTTCATCTGTCGTAATGCTTATGGTGAAGTTGACAACCTGCAGCGAGGCGGTTCCGACTATACTGCATCACTCATAGGTGCAGCTATTGGTGCTTCTGAAATTCAGATTTGGACCGATATAGACGGTATGCACAATAACGACCCACGATTCGTTGACAAAACATCACCAATCGGTCATCTTCATTTCGAAGAAGCTGCTGAGTTGGCTTACTTCGGTGCAAAGATCCTCCACCCTACTTGTGTGCAGCCAGCTAAGTTTGCAGGAATTCCTGTAAAACTGCTCAACACAATGGCTCCAGAGGCTCCGGGTACTGTCATCAGCAACGAAACGGAGAAAAACAAGATAAAAGCAGTTGCTGCAAAAGATAACATCACAGCTATCCGTATCACATCAAGCCGTATGCTTCTGGCTTACGGATTCCTTCGTAAGGTATTCGATATCTTCGAATCGTACAAGACCAGCATTGATATGGTTTGTACAGCAGAGGTAGGTGTAAGTGTTTCTATCGATAACACAAACCACCTGAGTGCAATTGTTGACGAACTGAAGAAATTCGGACATGTAGAAGTAGATAAAGACATGTGTATCATTTGTGTAGTTGGTGACCTTGACCCTGACAATGTAGGTTTTGAAGCTCAGGCTACCAATGCACTTGCAGGCATTCCTGTTCGCATGATTAGCTATGGTGGTAGCAACCACAATATCTCGTTCCTCATTCACGAATCAGACAAGAAGAAAGCACTTCAATCGCTTTCAGACCATCTGTTCAACAATAAATAAATTATCAATTGTCAATTATAATTTGTCAATTGTCAATTATAATTAAACATGTTAAGCAAACTTCCTATAGATAAATTCCGCACTCTGCGTACTCCGTTCTACTATTACGATACGGACTTACTGCGCCAGACACTGCAAACTATCAATAAAGAAGCTGGTAAATACCAAGGTTATCATGTGCATTATGCAGTAAAGGCTAATGCCAACCTGAAGGTGTTGCGTGTAATAAACGAATCAGGACTTGGAATTGACTGTGTAAGTGGAGGTGAAATAGAACAAGTACTAAAGGCTGGTTTCCCTGCTGACAAAATAGTATTTGCCGGTGTGGGAAAAAGTGACTGGGAAATAGAACTGGGTATAGACAAGGGTATCTTCTGTTTTAATGTAGAAAGCATACCAGAACTCCAGATTATCAATCAGATTGCTATACAGAAGGGAAAGAAAGCAAACGTTTGTTTCCGCATAAATCCCGACGTAGGAGCACATACCCATGCCAACATAACTACCGGACTTGCAGAGAATAAATTCGGTATTGCTATGAATGACATGGAAGGTGTAATTTCAATAGCTCAGCAGATGGAAGGAGTAAGTTTTAAGGGACTGCATTTCCATATTGGTTCTCAAATATTGGAAATGGACGACTTCGTAGCTCTTTCACGTCGTATCAATGAACTACAGGACAGACTTGAAGCGCGTGGCTTCTATTGTCAGATTATCAATGTTGGAGGTGGATTAGGTATCGATTATAACAACCCTGATGAAAATCCAATACCAAACTTCCGGGACTACTTTGCTACATACAACCGATATCTTCACCTGCGCCCCGGACAGTCTGTTCATTTCGAACTCGGACGTTCTGTTGTAGCTCAATGCGGAATGCTTATTACCAAAGTAAATTTCGTAAAACAAGCTACTCGTAAGCAGTTTGCAATCGTAGATGCTGGTATGACAGACCTCATACGTCCTGCCCTTTATGATGCTCATCACAAAGCAGTGAATCTGACCAGCAACGGAGCTGAACAGACATACGACCTCGTCGGACCAATCTGCGAGTCATCAGATGTTTTCGATAAAGACATACAACTCAATTCTGTGAGTCGCGGCGACCTCATCGCCCTTCTCTCAGCAGGAGCATATGGCGAGATTATGGCTTCAAGCTACAATTGCCGCCGTCTTCCAGAAGGATACACATCCGACGAGTTGTAACCATATATGGTGGGGGAACATTTGTTTCCCCTCCACCCCACTCCTTTCTAACTCAAATCAGTAATTCGAAGGACATATACTATGAAAAAGCTACATATTTTAATCACCGTTTTTTTTTATTTTCTTTGCCTTTTCGCAAATGCAGAACAACGAATATGTATTGATTCAGACTGGCAGTTTTTCTTAGGTGATGGAAGCAAAGCGTTAACCGATATATCAGTCACTTCTGCATGGAGACATCTTGACTTACCTCACGACTGGAGCGTGGAAACCGAAGCTGCACAAAAAGCCGGAGGGAAAGTAATAGGTCCATTCTCAACTAATAGCATAGGCGGTTACCAGACCGGATTCACAGTTGGAGGTGAAGGATGGTACTACAAACGACTGGTACTAAGCGAGAAAGATATTCTAAATTCACACAACGAACTATATTTTGAAGGAGCATACAACGAAACTGATGTGTTTGTCAATGGCAATCACGTTAAGAATAATGTGTATGGATATCAGAGTTTCCGTGTAGAGACAAGGGAAAATCTTCATGTTGGCAGCAATGACATACTGGTAAGAGTCCGAAACGTTGGAAACAACACCCGATGGTATGCCGGCAGTGGTATCTATCGTCATGTATGGCTATTGCACTCTCCCATACTCTTTGCTGACAGATGGGAAACATACATAAAAAGTTCAAGTGTTCAAAGTGAAAAGAGTTCAAGGGATGAAGTGGTAGATGTTGAGACAAGCATCTGCAACGATTCTGAACAACATAAAAAAGCAAAGATTCAGGTTAATCTGAAAGACGCGATAGGAAAAATCGTTGGAAGCAAATCTATAAAAATAAAAGGTATAGCAGAGATATATGACGTAAAACTCTCTATCAAGATTCCTTCTGCTCAATTGTGGAGTCCGGAAAATCCAAATCTTTATACTGCCGAGATAATTGTCAAAGATTTGGAAACTGAAGTAGAAGACACCCTGCTTCAACGTTTTGGCATTCGCAAACTGGAGTTTTCTGCAAAAGGTGGATTCCGTCTGAACGGTAAACCAATGCTTTTAAGAGGAGGATGCATTCACCACGATAACGGACTGCTTGGAGCTGCTGCATATGATGCTGCAGAACTGAGAAAACTCAAATTGCTTAAAGCACAAGGTTACAATGCCATCAGATGCAGCCATAATATGCCAAGCGAAAATCTGCTTAACCTCTGTGACTCATTAGGACTGATGGTTATTGATGAAGCTTTTGACCAATGGATAAAGAAGAAAAATACAGACGATTATCATAGATACTTTAAAACTCATAGCCTTTACGATTTGCAGACAATGATTCGTCGTGACAGAAATCATCCTTCTGTCATTATGTGGTCTATAGGCAACGAGATTCCTGGACGTATCGAACCAGAAGGAATGGAGGCTGCGGAGAATATGAGACAAGCTATACTCCAGCTTGATACCACCCGACCTATTACAGCAGCTATATGCAGTTGGGATCAAGGCGACGAGTGGAATTCAGCAGGACATGGTTGGGACATCCAAAACGAAAAAGCATTTAAGAGCCTCGATGTGGGCGGATATAACTATCTTTATGACAAATACGAACACGACCACACAACTTATCCGGATAGAGTAATGTTTGGAGCAGAGAGTTATCCGAAACATGCTTCGCAGAACTGGGATTTGGTAGAAAAACTTCCTTATGTCATAGGTGATTTTGTTTGGACAGCAATGGATTATATTGGTGAAGCTGGAATTGGTAGTGCTGCTTTCAGAAAAGAAGGGAAGCAGTCAATGTTCCAGAAATGGCCTTGGTACAATGGTTGGTGTGGTGACATAGACCTTATCGGACAAAAGAAACCACAGAGTTACTATCGTGATGTGGTATGGCGTCGTAGTCCGATCACAATGGCTACTGCCCGTATTGCACCTGAAGGACAACATGAAAGCATCTCATGGTGGGGATGGCAGCAGGAACAGCAGAGTTGGACCTATCCAGACCTGAGCGAAGGAACCCCTGTTCAAGTGAATGTATATTCCCGTGCTCCAAAGGTTAGACTATATCTGAATGGGAAAATCATAGCTGAAGAAAAAACTGGTAACACATATTTTGCTGGATTCAGAATAAACTATCATGAAGGTGAACTGAAAGCAGTAAATCTGAATCAGGAAGGAAAAGAAATCAAAGACGAAGCATTCGTTCTTGAAACAACAGGAAAACCTGCAGGAATCCGTCTTGTAAGCGATAAAGAACAACTTCAAGCTACTGGAAGCGATTTGGCATATGTAACTATCGAACTGACTGATGCAAAAGGTAGAGTTATCACTTCTGATAGCAACAGAAAAATTAACATTTCCGTTGAAGGGGCTGGTATTCTCCTCGCATCAGGAAATGCTTCTCCTAACGATATGGAAAGTTTCCGTTCTACAACACCACGACTCTACAACGGACGAGCTCTTGCCATCATAAAGGGTTCTAAACAGAAAGGGAACATAACCATAAAGGTTGAATCCGATGGACTACCTACAATGATAAAACATATATTAAATAAATAACTCAACTTTCGCAAGTTGAGCAGAAGGGAAGTTAAATGGGAGTTAAAGGGACAATAGTAGAGGATGCTTGCCCAATTTGATGCAGTATCGTCCCCATAACTCCTCAGTAACTCCTCATAACTACACAATAAATCCCCAAAGTTAAGCTTGCGAAACTTAAATAAATAATAAAACCATAAATATTATGAAGAAGATTCTAACATTAGCTATTAGTGTAATAGTTGCAATTGCTGCTATGGCGCAACCAAAAGTCTATTTTACAAAAGACATCAGTCCAGAATCACTCGTAAAGATTTACAAAGCTCTTGGTCGCAAAGCAGAAGGTAGAGTGGCAGTAAAGATTTCCACAGGTGAAGGTGGCAACCAGCACTATCTGCGCCCTACCCTCATTCGCCAGTTGGTAGATGAGGTAAACGGCACAATAGTAGAGTGTTGTACTGCTTATGGTGGTACTCGTCAAGACCCCAAGAAACATTGGGAAACTATTCACGAGCATGGTTTCGATTCTATATTTGCAGTTGACCTCATGGATGAATTCGGAGAAATTCGTATTCCTATCAAAGATAAGAAGCACTTGAAATATGATATCGTAGGTGAACACCTTGCAAACTACGACTTCATGATTAACCTTGCACATTTCAAGGGTCATCAGATGGGCGGTTTCGGAGGCGTACTGAAGAATGTCAGCATCGGAGTTGCTTCTACTGCAGGTAAAGCTTACATCCACTCTCATGGAGTTACTACAGATTCAAAAGAGTGTTGGAAACATACACAACCACAAGATTCGTTCCTCGAGTCTATGGCAGCTGCTGCACAAGCTGTTCATGAATATTTTGATGGTGGTGACAACATTATTTATATAAATGTAATGAATAACATGTCGGTTGACTGCGACTGCGACGGCCACCCTGCAAAACCAGAACTGAAAGATATGGGTATTATGGCATCGCTCGACCCAGTAGCTGTTGATCAGGCTTGTCTTGATATGGTATTCAACCACAAGGCTTCTGAAGGCGATGATGAGAAGCCACTCATAGCACGTATCAACCGTCAGCATGGAACATACATCACAGACTATGCAGAGAAGATTAAACTGGGAAGCAAAAAGTACAAATTGATTAACCTCGATAAAAAGTGATAATTAAAATAATTATCCAACAACTATGAGACGACTAATCATTGCTTCATTTCTCACTCTGCCAATGTTGCTTTCTGCCCAGCAAGACAGTCTGCAACTGAATGAAGTTGTAGTTACAGGTACACGAAATGCCATTGATGTACGACATCTTCCATTTACAGTTACAGTTATTGATCGCAAAACACTTACTGAACAAGAGCAGCCAAATATCTTGCCAACACTTATGCAACAGGTGCCTGGTTTGATGGTGACAAGTCGTGGAATGATGGGATATGGAGTTTCAGGAGGTGGAAGTGGAGGCATAAACCTTCGTGGTATTACTGGTGGTAGCGGACAAATGCTCGTACTCATAGATGGTCATCCGCAGTATCAAGGTATCTATTCACACCCAATATCAGATAGTTATCAGACTATGATAGCAGAACGCGTAGAAGTATTGCGCGGACCTGCTTCTGTACTCTATGGCAGCAATGCTATGGGTGGTGTAATAAATATCGTGACACGACAAATGAAGACAGACGGCAGCAAAACTCATTTCAATCTGGGTGCAGGCAGTTGGGGAACTATTCAGGCAGAAGCATCCAACCAGTATCGCAATGGACGATTCTCTTCTACCATAGCAGGTCAGTATGGTAGAAGTGACAACCATCGTTCTCGCATGGGATTTGAGCAGAATGGCATCTATGCTAAAGTCGCATACGATCTGTCTGACCATTGGTTAGTATATGCAAATGCAGACATTACCCATTTCAATGCCTCTCATCCTGGAGCTGAAAATAGCCCCCTGTACAATGGCGACCAATGGATTACCCGAGGAATGGCTTCAGCAGCCCTCGAAAATAATTATGAACATACAAGCGGAGGTCTTAGTGTTTACTCCAACTTCGGCAGTCATAAGATAGATGACGGAACAAACAATCCTGCCAATCCTACTCAGCGATTCTTCCGTTCCAAGGACAATCTCGCAGGAGTTTCTCTCTATCAGAGTGCAACCCTCTTCAGAGGCAATCGTCTCACACTTGGTTTCGACTGGCAACACATCTATGGCAATGCCTATTACACATCCAAGTTGACAGGAGACGAAGTGGCTACAACAAATAAACAAAGTGGCAAATCACACAGAAATGAATTTGCCGGATACTTCGACTTCCGTCAGGACATAACTGAATGGTTTACAGCAGATGCCGGACTTCGTATCGACCACCATAGCGTTACTGGTACAGAACTCATTCCTCAGGCAGGTGTGGTATTCCGTCCGCTCCTCAATGGTGAGATAAAAGCGATGGTAAGCAAAGGATTCCGCAATCCTTCTATGCGCGAAATGTACCTCTACCCACCATCAAACGAAGAACTGAAACCAGAACGTCTTATGAACTACGAACTCTCCTGGCGTCATCGGTTCAATCGCATTAGCTATGGAGCAAACTTCTTCTTCATCAAGGGTGACAACATGATTCAGACCGTAAACCGTAAGAATGTAAATACAGGAGAAATACAGAACTGTGGAATGGAACTCGAATTTGCTTGGCGTATCAGTCATATCTTTTCGCTCAACACAAACCACAGTTTTCTTCACATGAAGAACAAGATTGTTGCAGCACCTGAATACAAAGGTTATCTGGCCGCAAACTGCAACTACCGTAAACTGAGTGCAATCGTAGGTCTGCAATATATCAACGGACTCTATACTGGAGTAAGTGCAAAGGAAAGCAAGGAAAACTTCCTCCTGCTTAATGCCTCAGTCGGTTACCAGCTCACTCAGCATGTAAAACTATGGGTTCGTGGTGAAAACCTCCTTGCTCAACGCTATGAAATCAACATCGGTTACCCGATGCCTCGTGCCACATTCATGGCTGGAACAAATCTCAACTTCTAACCCTCTAACCTCTAACCAATAACCTCTAACCCATTTTCACATTTCACATTTCACATTTCACATTTACCCCTTAACCTCTAACTCCTATGCTCAAACTTATCCGTCGAATCTTATCTCTATTCTTTTGGTTGGGCATCACCTTCCTCTTCCTCGACGTATCAGGAATATTTCGTCCATTGTTTTCGTGGATGATGGATCTGCAGTTCTTGCCCAGTTTAATGCGCCTCGACTACACAGTACTTCCGCTACTGCTCTTTGCCACATTGGTTTTAGGTCGCATCTACTGTTCTATCATTTGTCCTGCAGGAGTTTTGCAAGACTTTTTTTCATGGATAAGAGGTTGGAAAATATTCCGTCGCAACAGTAAAGCACGCTACGCAAACCGTTTCCACTACAGTGAACCAAAACAATGGTTACGAATAACGGTTCTGGTGCTTTTCATCGTTACAATCATGGCAGGAGTAAATGCCTTAATGGTTCTGATTGCACCTTATAGTGCCTACGGACGTATGGTAATCACATTACTTCGTCCACCATATATCATGCTGAACAATATATTGGCAACATGGTCTGAAGCAAACGATAACTACTTGTTTTTTACAGTAGAACAACAGCAGTTACCAGTAATTCTTATATGGATTTCAGCTGTTTCAGCACTTATCCTACTCGTACTCTCCATACATGGTGGTCGCACATATTGTAATACTATCTGTCCCGTAGGAACCATACTTGGATTTATTTCCAAATATTCGTGGCTTCGTATAAACGTAAACGAAGACAAATGTATAAAGTGCGGACTCTGTGAGAAGAATTGCAAGGCAGCCTGCATCAAAGTGAGCAAAGACGAACCTGTTCATATAGACTACTCCCGCTGTGTGGTATGTGGCAATTGTCAGCAGCTCTGTCCTAAGTCAGCTATCAGATATTCTCATCATGCAAAGACAAAAGCAGAACAACCGGCAAGCGACAACGACACCTCTACCCTCTCCCGTCGTTCATTCCTCTCTATTTCAGCATCGCTGTTTACAGCAGCAGCTCTGAAAGCAGATGAGAAAACAACCGACGGCGGATTGGCGATAATAGAAGACAAAAAAATACCTTCTCGTACCACACCTCTTACACCTCCTGGTTCACTCTCTGCTCGCAACCTGCAACAGCATTGTACAGCCTGTCAGTTGTGTATAGCCCAATGTCCGAATGGCATACTATCACCATCTCAGAGTTTCGACTCCTTCATGCAACCTGAGATGCAATACACAAAGGGATATTGCCGTCCTGAGTGTAAAGTCTGTGCTGAAGTGTGTCCTACCGATGCCATCCGTCCGATAACTATAGAGGAGAAAACAGCAATTCAGATTGGTCGTGCTGTTTGGATTTCGAAAAACTGCATACCTCTTACCGATGGTGTGACATGTGGTAATTGTGCAGTGCATTGCCCTACAGGAGCCATTCAGATGGTGCCAAAAGACAAGGGTTATACCTTTGATACCGAGAGTGGTCGCTGGTTAGATGAATCAGGCAACCCAGCCGACCTGCGAACCACCCTAATGATTCCTGTAGTAAACGAAGAGAAATGTATTGGATGCGGATCGTGCGAATACCATTGTCCTTCCCGCCCATTCAGCGCTATCTATGTAGAAGGTAACGAAGTACACAGAGAAGTGTAGTTAAAGACGAAAAACGAAAGACGAAAAACGAAAACAATTTTCAATTCACTAACCACTAACCTATAACCAATAACCATTATACATAATGGATCGACGAGAATTTTTAAAACTATCCGCAGCAGCAACAGCACTTGCTGCTTGTGGCGGAAAAAACAATACACTACCTGCAGACATTGACCCGCTGGGACATCATACCGACGAAGTGCCTACAGACAAGATGACTTATCGAACTACAACTACGACAGGAGATAAAGTCAGCATTCTTGGTTATGGCATGATGCGACTGCCATACAGACCAGTAACTCCCGTTCCGGGCAGCAACGATGCTAATGCAGATGAGATAGACCAGGAACAGGTGAATCGCCTTGTAAAATATGCCCTCGACCACGGAGTCAACTACTTCGATACCAGTCCGGCATATTGCCGCGGACTCTCCGAACAATCTACAGGCATTGCCCTGCAGGCATCAGGCTACAAGCGTTCTCAATACTATATAGCAACAAAACTCAGCAACTTCTCACCATCGCAATGGAGTCATGCCGAAGGTGTAAAGATGTTTCAGAACTCATTGAAAAATCTTCGCACCTCATACATTGACTACCTCCTGCTCCATGCAATTGGTGGAGGCGGAATGGACAATTACCGAAGCCGTTTTGTTGATAACGGAATCCTCGACTACCTTCTTGAACAACGCAAAAAAGGAACAATCCGTAACCTTGGATTCTCCTATCATGGTGACATAGAAGTATTCGACTACCTCCTCTCGCGCCACGATGAATACAAATGGGATTTTGTGCAGATTCAGCTCAACTATGTCGATTGGCATCTTGCAAAACAGATGAACCCAAACAACACCAATGCGGAATATCTGTACAACGAACTCGACAAGCGCAACATCCCTGCAGTCATCATGGAACCCCTTCTTGGTGCCAGACTGGCAAAGTTGCCCGACCATATCGTTGCCACACTCAAGCAGCGCCGTCCTGAGGATAGTGTTGCATCGTGGGCATTCCGTTATGCAGGTACCAAACCGCGCATTCTGACAGTACTCAGCGGTATGACATATATGGAACACCTGCAGGACAACATCCGCAGCTACAGTCCTCTTCAACCGCTTACTGAAGAAGAACAGCAATGGCTCGAAGGAGAAATAGCAAATCTCTTCTACTCCTATCCTACCGTGCCATGCACCGACTGTAAATACTGCATGCCTTGTCCTTATGGCATCAACATACCAGCCATATTCTCACATTATAATAAATGTGTGAACCAGGGTGAAATGCCAGAATCGATGGAAGCAGCCAACTACCAGACAGCCCGTCGCCGTTTCCTTATAGGCTACGACAGAGCCGTGCCACGCGAACGTCAGGCAGACCATTGTATCGGTTGCCGTCAATGTGTGCCTCATTGTCCTCAGGGAATTAAAATACCCGAGCAGATGCGCCGTATCGACGACTTTGTAGAAAAACTAAAACAAGGGACTTTGTAACGAAAGACGAAAGATGAAAGACGAAAAACTCTTTAACCGTTAAACGTTACCAAAACTGTAAACCATTTTCACATTTCACATTTAACATTTAACTCTAAACTTTAAACTTTAAACTTTACATGATACCACTATTTTTCGGACTCGGATATCAGGAAATACTCCTCATCCTCGTAATCGTACTTCTTCTTTTTGGAGGAAAGAAAATACCAGAACTCATGCGTGGAGCCGGTAAGGGTGTTCGTGCATTCAAAGACGGTATGAAAGAAGTGACTACCGACGAAGAACCAAAGACTGAGGATACAGAAAAGACAGAGAATTGAAGACAGACCTGACCTTTTGGGAACACCTGGACGAACTTCGTTCTGTGCTGCTGCATTGTGTCATTGCGGTTGCACTAGCTGCTTGTGTTGTATTCTGTTTCAAGGATGCCGTATTTTCCCTCGTCCTTGCAGCCCGTCAGAGTCCTTTACTCCCCGACCTCTTCACACCCTCGGCCGACATCAGGTTGATAAATACCGAACTCACCCGTCAGTTCATCATCCACATGATGGTCAGCGCCTATGTGGGAATACTCCTCGTGGCGCCCTACATCATCTGGCAGGTTTACCGATTTGTGCTTCCTGCCTTACGGGCAAACGAACGGCGCTATAGCACCCCACTTGTCTGCACCTCATACCTCATGTTCATGCTTGGAGTATGCTTCAGCTACTTCATCCTCTTTCCCCTCACCTATCAGTTTCTTGCAACCTATCAGGTAGATGTTCAGGTAGAAAACCTCATCTCCCTTCAGAGCTACATCGACACCCTCTGTTTCCTATGCCTTGCAATGGGAATTACCTTCCAGATGCCAGTCATCTCATGGTTCCTCGGTCGTCTGGGCATCCTCAGCCGGCAAGTCATGCGCCGGGTACGCCGTCATGCCTTTGTAGTAGTACTAATCGTAGCAGCTATAATCACACCCACAACCGATGCCTTCACCCTCAGCATCGTTGCCCTCCCCATGTACCTACTCTACGAACTCAGCATCCTTCTGGTACCATCAAAAGGACGAAAGACGAAAGACGAACCGCTTCGCTACGAAAAACGTTAACCTTATATCCAATAAAATATTATCTATTATCTATTATCTATTAACTCTTAACTACCCTCCTCTTCCCTCTCAACATACCAGTGTGCAATTTTTTAATCGACCCCCTCAAAAACTGTTCATTAATGAATTTCATCGTAATCATTAATGAATTGGATCGATTTCATTAATGAACAGAAAAAAAGACATTAATCTGAGAACAGAAAAATATCATAGTGTGCAATTTTATTTCTTAACTTTTCAATAGCCAAGGTCAATAACCAATAAACAATAAACAATAACCATTATAAGCATCTTACATCAGCCCTCTTACATTCTACATCGGATGTCACTCACCTGTCCCTGTGGCATTCCTTGCGAAGGTCTTTGTCGTCTTCGATCTACAATAGTAGAAATTAAATTGGCTTTATAGCCTACCCAGGTCAACTTCTACGTCGTCGCTATCTACAATAGTAGAAATTAAATTGGCTTTATAGCCCCCACGTAATGGCTACCTTTTAACGTCTTGATCTACAATAGTAGAAATTAAATTGGCTTTATAGCCCGATTAAATTATACGATTATGACAACACAAATCTACAATAGTAGAAATTAAATTGGCTTTATAGCCGTAACCTTTATAGTTGGCAAATTGCAGCATCTACAATAGTAGAAATTAAATTGGCTTTATAGCCGCAAGTACGCAGCAATACTTGAAGAATACAAGATCTACAATAGTAGAAATTAAATTGGCTTTATAGCCCATTTTGTTTTGCTTTTTCTAATTCTTCCATCTACAATAGTAGAAATTAAATTGGCTTTATAGCCACCATGCTCAAACCTCAACCCGATACCATATCTACAATAGTAGAAATTAAATTGGCTTTATAGCCCCTAACCGACAAAGGCGGAGACTCATAAAAATCTACAATAGTAGAAATTAAATTGGCTTTATAGCCAAACTGATTGATATTACATTCGACCTCATCTACAATAGTAGAAATTAAATTGGCTTTATAGCCCTGAGTAGAGCAAGTTACCTTGGCATACTATCTACAATAGTAGAAATTAAATTGGCTTTATAGCCAGTACGGTACTGCAATGTAATATGCAGGTATCTACAATAGTAGAAATTAAATTGGCTTTATAGCCCCAAATCTCTTTTTGCTTCTGTGCATCCCAATCTACAATAGTAGAAATTAAATTGGCTTTATAGCCGAGAGTTAAGCTGATGATGAGTATTGAATATCTACAATAGTAGAAATTAAATTGGCTTTATAGCCTATGTGCGCACCTGCCCCGGCTGGTGTCATCTACAATAGTAGAAATTAAATTGGCTTTATAGCCCTGAAGTTCTCATACCGAAATAAAGGGTATCTACAATAGTAGAAATTAAATTGGCTTTATAGCCCATCTCTAGATTACAATTTACATTCGCTATCTACAATAGTAGAAATTAAATTGGCTTTATAGCCCATGTATAGCGCGACATTTATAGCAGCCGGATCTACAATAGTAGAAATTAAATTGGCTTTATAGCCACTAAAATTTCATGAAGTTGAGGAAATCGATCTACAATAGTAGAAATTAAATTGGCTTTATAGCCATCGTTGACTTCCAGAAGCGCAGCAGCAACATCTACAATAGTAGAAATTAAATTGGCTTTATAGCCAGCGTATTACAAATGGAAAATCCAGATGGCATCTACAATAGTAGAAATTAAATTGGCTTTATAGCCCAAAGAAGGAGGATACAAAGGATGAGAGCATCTACAATAGTAGAAATTAAATTGGCTTTATAGCCCTGCAATGGGTGGAGAATGGCACCGTTGATCTACAATAGTAGAAATTAAATTGGCTTTATAGCCCAAAGCGAAGGGCATCAGGAACGAACCCGATCTACAATAGTAGAAATTAAATTGGCTTTATAGCCCATAATAACAGATAAACGAAAACACCATGCATCTACAATAGTAGAAATTAAATTGGCTTTATAGCCATGAAGCAAGGAAAGAAACGAAAAACAAAATCTACAATAGTAGAAATTAAATTGGCTTTATAGCCCTATGTACGGAAAATTTTAGATTTTAAATCTACAATAGTAGAAATTAAATTGGCTTTATAGCCCTTTGAAGCAGCATTGATATTTTAGTCCCATCTACAATAGTAGAAATTAAATTGGCTTTATAGCCTAGTATTTCGGTGCCACGTTCAAGTCCACATCTACAATAGTAGAAATTAAATTGGCTTTATAGCCTGATTTGCCGATACTTCACGCCCTCATGCTATCTACAATAGTAGAAATTAAATTGGCTTTATAGCCTTCGTGGTTAAACCCATTAAATCGGATAAATCTACAATAGTAGAAATTAAATTGGCTTTATAGCCTAAAATCTCTATCCCAACAAAATAACACTAAAATCTACAATAGTAGAAATTAAATTGGCTTTATAGCCTTCATGTAGTTTATATTATAAAGTTCTTTATCTACAATAGTAGAAATTAAATTGGCTTTATAGCCTATGTATTTTTCTCATATGATATTACTTTATCTACAATAGTAGAAATTAAATTGGCTTTATAGCCGAACTTGCGGAATTTCTAACCGCAAACCTTATCTACAATAGTAGAAATTAAATTGGCTTTATAGCCTTGACAGCGGCACAGATTCGTGCGTTGGATCTACAATAGTAGAAATTAAATTGGCTTTATAGCCCAACACGAATCGCACGAATCTCACTAATTATCTACAATAGTAGAAATTAAATTGGCTTTATAGCCCTGATTAGCGCCGCTGACATTGGCAATGAGATCTACAATAGTAGAAATTAAATTGGCTTTATAGCCTCTATTAGGTTGCAAAGGTAGCAATAATACATACAATTCCAACAACTTATTGAAATATTTCAAAGAACTTTTTGCGATTAATTTATCCTGCCTATTTTATACAGACGGCATATCTGACTGATTGCTATTCAAATAAGAATATGACTTATCTTGTAAAGACTATGGTTTGCATTAGAAATACACTACATCTTGGTCTCTATGAATAGCATTTCCGAACTTCTCCACTTTTGCATTAGGTGCATCAAATATCATAACGCTGTCAGCACCAGTAAATAGTTTACTGAATTTCTCCACAACATTAACTCTAATATTATCTATTATTCGTTGAGTATTGTTGACCTCGTATACAGAGAATTGCAAACGAATAGCTCCTTGAGAACGAAGCATCTTTGCAAATTTAGTTCTGATTTTATCGTCTTTTATGTCATAACTGATTATTATCATTGCAAACAGAACTTTGGATATTGATTAACATCTTTTTTTCCCATAAAACACCGGTAATACGATTGAACATATCTGAAAATATCAGATTTGAATGGGACTAATGAATCAAAGAAAACTTGGCTGTATATTTTATTCTTCTCAGGAATCAACCTGCATTCTCCTTTGTACACTTTAAAATCAGTTTCTAAAAATTGTTTTCTGTTGATTGCTGTTCTGATTGTCCGGTCAATAACACATCTAAACGGTTCCATCAAGTCGCATATCAAGGATTTCCGTTTAAACCATAAACGATGATAAATGCCGACATATATATCAAACCCGAACATGCGTACAAAACACTCGATAAAGTTAAACAGATAAGTATATCCGATATCTAATGTGGCATTTAAATAATCTGATTTTATCCTTGGTCTTCTTCCAGCCCACCCCATATCTTGGAAATAAGCAGTAAAATAGAGTTTTGCCATTCTTCCCTCCACACCCATCAATTCGTTATATTCTGTTGTATGTAAGGCTGCATATTCATACTCATCACATTTTTCTATTGCAAAAACAGTTAAATCATCCTTCTTCCTTGTCTTTTGCAACAATACCTTGTGATTAGAAATCTTATTAGCAACAATAACACGAGCAATAGAAATATCATTCTTATCAAATGCATATTGTCGTTGCCTTACCAGAAAGTTTGCTTCTGCTGACTCTGCCCAATAAAAAACAGGACGTAATGAAGGTTTCATTACCACAAGGGCTACATTATTCTTCTTACACTTCTCTATTAGTGGTGTAGTTATGTGTATATGACCAACTATAAATAGAGCAAGTATTTTCTGAAAAGGCAGTTTTGTTAACACACGTTTCTCCTGCACATCCTCAAGCAGAAGTTCACCGCTACTAACACGAAGTTCTCTGTCAGTAATGCAGTTAATGACATACACCCCTCTGTATTCTATGTCTTTATTGGTAAACATTTTCTTCCTCCATTTTATCACATATACTGCAATATATACAATGCAGGCATTTATTGATATTCGCTTTTAACGGACTTGACGGATCGTATTTTCTATATTCATCTAAAAACCGTTGGAACTCACTTAACTGTATATGATTCGGAAGATCTATCGGAATCATTTTATTTGTACTGATTACATAAAATGCTATTTCCTTTACATCATACCCCATTTCTTTCATACACAGATATTGTGCCCATAGTTGATATATTTGTCCTTGATATATATTCTTTAGTTGATACTTCCTTTCTATAAGCTTATGCTCCTTACCTTTATATATATCTATCTTACCCATCAACCCATATTCCTCTGATATAATAGGAAGCGCCTGTAAATCATCAACCCTATTACTCGCTTTCTTGTTGTCGATTGTTTCATGAGCAATCTTTCCTCGTGTTTGCGGAGTAGCATGATATAATCCTTCGTCCGTTTCCATATACACATTATGAAGGTATATGGAATACGGACAAAAGATGAAGTCATTCAGAGTGGATATAGGAATGTAGTCTTCTTCCATCAATCATTGAGATAGGGTTTCGTTTGCGCAAACTGAAGCCATTCCTTGTTGGTGATGGTCAATGACGGTTTTTCTCCTTCTGGCGTTTCTTGTATCTTTTGAACCACCCACAGCCCCTTGCGAGCAATGTTGTAGGCTCCGTTAGCATCGGCATCTTTTGGCAAACTGCTGATTCCTTCACGACTATCAAAGAAATGTCCTGTACCGTTTGCAACAGGCGACAATAGATAATCCTCTTCCGAATTGGTTATGCTATTACGCATTTGGAGCAGCAATTTCATCAACCCCATTAAATCCTTGAAGAACTGGGCATCTGTTTGTGAAGAAATAGCTTCTTTTATGTTTCCATTAATATCAATGTCGTACTTATCAAACAGTTGCTTATATGCATCTGTCAACATGATTCTTTCATCATCCCATTGATGATTCTTCTGAGGATTGCGGAATGTGCGGATTCTTTCTCCTTGCGTACATAAAGTCCATTGCGTGCGAGTACCTTTTGCTTTAGTTGTAAAGTCATTGTAATCAAACGCAAATTCAAACCAGCCCTTTGGGGCGTTATAGCTGATACGTTGGAACTTTGAGAAGAAAACACGAGCCTTTTCTCTTGTATCATAATGAGTATCGAGCAGATTGACAAAGCCTGTCACGGGGTCAATCTTACTGGTATTCCACGCAGGGATATAGAACAGACAACCGCATTGATGTGATCTCTTCCATTTCTGAGCGTCACATGTAAGTTGTAGAGGATGCAGCAATCCTCCTTCATCTGTTGGAGATAACTGTTTGTCAATGTAGCAATTCAGCTTATCAATGAGCATCTTCTCGAATTTCTCATAAACTTGACGCTCAATCTTCTGACGTCCGCGCATAAAGCCTGTGTTCAGGTCCTCGAGCACAACGATGGCGTTGTATTCTACCATCATCTTTGAAATGATGTGAACCACCTGACTCAGATAGCCTTCCTTCAGTTCCTTGATAGTCTCAATGGTTTCCCAGCTGCGACGGGCTTCTGTACGATCCCCCTCGCGCTTTGCCAAAAGGTCGTGATAGTTGGTTTTGTAGGTCTGACCTTTATACTCATTGATGATTTCATTGAGGGTCATTTGTTTGACAATATTTCCTTTCAAGTCTATCAATGAGAGATAGAGAAGATGACGCTCACCTCTATCTATGCCTATGATGTGCGAGAATTCGTCTTGCTTGATTGCTTCTTGAACAATCGGATTGATATTGTTTTGTCCTGCCGCCTTGAAGTTGATGGTAATAGGCACATGGAACTGAAACTTGTCAACAGTGTAGCGTTTGTCTTTTATGATATCATATTTAAAAGTGCTGGCACGTTTCGTGTTAAGTTCATTCTTATTGGCAATTGGCTGATTCGCTTTATGAATAATGCAATTCTCTGGTTTGATGCTCGCTTTACGATAGAACACCTCTGCCTGACCATTCAGTTTGTAAACTACATCGACCAAGTTACGCTCATCGAAAAGCATCTTCCAATAGAGAGTATGCAGATTGGGGGTCCCTTTGCTGGACTCAGAGAAATCCTTGTTCCAAATACGGAAAAGATATAGTTTTCCTTCACTAACCAGTGTGTCGATATAAGAAGATGATACCGGGTGAGATGAAAGCATATAGCCTTGCTGCTCCACTTCTCGATAAAAACCGCTTATATCCTCATAGGATTTTGTATCAGAAAAATGGAAGCCGAATTTACTCCAGTCTTCATGTTTATTGATGGATTGCTTGAAGAAATCTATCAATCTATGACAATCCGCCAAATTGAAAACTGCACCTTTCTTATGCGTCCCTCGCTTGTAACTGGAAACAATGGCCTCTGAAGGTGCAAACTCATCTATTCGAGATTTTGAGAAAAACACCTTTGGCAACATCTTATTGGCACCAGGCAACAACTTATAATCTATCTTATCGTAGCACTCACCATCGGTTGGTGTTACATCTGCTTCAAAAATACGATTGGATTTCTTGTCCATGATACCAAGATAGTAGAAATCATCTTTACGTAAGAGGATTCCCTTACAATCCGGCTCTTTGTTAACGTCCCATCCACCAAGTAGCTGTGAATTATCAAAGTTCAACTTTATCTTCTCTGTGCTAAAAGGCTTGCGAGTTAACCAGTTTCTAACCTTATTATACAAAGATGTAACAGTATCTAACTCGTCCCACATCATCTGGAAACTACCATAGAAGAGTTCGTCTTTTTCGTTCTCTTCACCACTACCAAGCAGAGGTTTGATAAAATGCTGAAGATCTTTGAGTGCATCAAGCAGAGCCTTTATCTTTGCGACAGCAGACTTATTTTGGGACAGTGTATCACCTGTATCTTTTATTTGTAAGATGGTTCGTGCATCTTCGTAGGCATTCTCAATCTGGGCAAAAAAGTTTTCTTTTTGAGTCGCCTCAGTGTTAACGGCACCTAAAGTCATGAAGTAATCTTCAATGGTTCGAGGTTTCTCGTCTTCCATCACAGGCTGAGGCAACTTATCCAAAAAATCAACACTAAAACTCTTCTGAGTCTTGAATATCTTAGAAATCCTATCCTCAAACTCCTCATCGCTTTCCTTCTTCTTTCTTGGAGTGATGATCCTCAGTTCATCTTTTATCCCACTGGTGAATACATCATAGCGGCCAAAAAGATGTTGCGAGATGTCTGTTAGTGAGAGGTCGTTGGAAATATTGATTTGAGAGAGGTTGAAATCCTTTATATTCAGGAGCAGAGAACGCAAAGACTCGTTCTCAAGACCCATCAACAAGTCATGTAAATGGTTGTATGATTCGTTGATAGCTGCAAGCATCTTCTCGTCAGAATCAAATTCATCTGCTAACCATGATAACTTATCACGATCACTAAGAATCTGCTTATAGAGTGGCACGAGGAAGGGCAGACGCTTGCTCTTGTCCTTTTGTTGCTGATTATAGAGGTTCACGTATTCATTGATACCCTTAATCTCTGCGCCGTCTTCAAGAATCTTCTTGCCAATGATATAATTATACACTTCGATGTGAGGCTGTGTCAGCGTTTCTGAAAAATAATCCAGACGGAAGATTTCTTCAAGACTTCCAACATTCAGGAACTCTTTCCAACCCTCATAAATGTCTGTAAAATGCTCAGCAACAGAAGTCTCAGCTATCTTGGCAAAAGCCTTCATGTTGTCCATAAACTTAGGCAGGTTTTGGTGAATGAGCCTGTAGGCTATAGCTGTAGATTTTTCTTCAGCCACATACATATTACGCCTATTCTCATGGAATCCTGAGAAATAAGTAGTAAAGTCTGCAAATTGTCTGACGATGTCTTTATCTTCATTACTTTCAAGGAAATCAATCAAGTCCTCACGAATGAGTTCTTTCTTGAAAATACGCTCATAAGCAGAGCCGCATTCAGTCAGTCGCTTTGAAATAATGCTGCGCAGATTATCTTTGATTTCTGTAAACTCAGCCTCTTGAGTATCATTGCGCTTTGATATCTCATAAAGTGCTTGATACTCTTCAAGAGAATCAAGATGTCCTTCGTTGTGCAAAGGTAACTTAAAATTCCATAAACGGTCTTTGATAAACTGCTTATGATATTCGTCAATAAGACTTTTAACGATTTTGTAATCTTCAGCACGTTTCTCGTCACGCTGTAGTATTCCGTTCTTCTCAATGTTCTCCTTCGTTTTACCAATAGCTTGAAGTTCAAAACGCAATGTCTTGCTAACAGGGTAAAGGTTTGTAAGTTTTTTCATAGTATATATATTTATAGAATGTTTTATTTTATACTTAATTATTTACTCCTTGATTCTCACTTCATCACCCCACTTCGAGAGTTCAGCAATAAAATCAGGCGAAGGAGAAATGTGATAATGGAATATTATTCTTCCTTCCTTTCCTTCTCTAAAAGCATCTTCTTTCTGACTATGATGCAGAGGGAGAGTACGTAAGTAGTTTGCCACCTTCTCTGTACAACTAATTGTAACATCTTTTACAGGATAGTTTTCATAATCATGCCATATTCCAAAACAATCATGAAAGTATGTAGCAATGTTTATATCTGGATTTGGAATAAATGTTTCAGGAATAAGTGTAAGCTGTAAAGCTCTGTCCAATGCAAAACATTGTAATGATTCATGATGTTCACTGTCCTCTTTGCATGCGAGTAAGTACCATCTACCTTTGTCTGCTTTTAAACAATAAGGATGTAAAACTGCCTCGTATGACTTCTCCTCAGAGAATTTCTTATATACAATTTTCATTTTCATTTTATCACGCAAAGCCTGACCTATTTGTTGCAGATAGCGTGATCCCGTTTCTATCTTCTCAGGTTGAATAAGATCTCCTAACTCGTTATACTCCTGCAAGAAAGTATAATTTTGAATACTCTTTAATAAATCATTTGCAAGCGAATCCAAAGACAACGCATGAGGATTTATAATGCGATAGTGCTTCCTGTCTGTAGCTTCAATCTCAACTCCTAAAAATGATTTTATATTATGTCTATGGGTGGTTAATCTTTCACGCGACAAGCCTGATTTGTGACCAGGCATAGAAGCCCATCTCCGCTTAAGCTCTGCTAATGTAACTCCTGGATAAGGAGCCGCCTGCAACTGTTCTATAAGCCACACATCAAATTTAAGTTGTTCAAAAGAAAGAGGACTATTCATTACAATATTGTTTTTACAGATATTATCGTTTGCTAAGGTACAAATAAAATCATACTGCTCGTAATTAGGAAAAGATTTTTTTGAGCGTTGTAGTTTTTAGGCATACAACATTACATGAAACCTTATTGTTATTCTGAATCATATCAAAATCATAATCCAATGTTTGTTTTCTATCTGTCTCACACTCATATGGTATTAGTTTTGTTATTCGCAAAAATACAAACTAAATTTTATATTCTGCAAATCTTAAAGGATATTTTTGAAAATAGGTTATTGGTTATTGAGATTTGAAATGGTTATTGAGCTTTGATAATTGATAATTGACAATTGACAATTAGTTTACAGTTTAATTATTAATTCTTTATTTTTCATCGGTTATTGGTTAT
>DDQG01000022.1 GCA_002342585.1 Prevotellaceae bacterium UBA2448 | reverse complement strand
TACCGCTATGTGCTGGGCGCTGATTACCACCAGCCGCCAAGATGGTATCAATCTGTTTGGCCCAGTCCTCCATTGTCATCGGGATGTGGCGCTTAGCCATTCGCTCTGCCAATTCCAGTACACCATTTACCAATTGTCCCATATCAGCCAGTTCCATCTCTTTCAGATAGTTCTTGGCTATCGACACGTCTGTCTTGACAATTTTGCCGTCAGGAGCATTCTCCCAGGTGGTCAACCCCATGTGTTCCTGTTCAGCATCAGCACGCTCTACTATCAACTCGGCGGCTGTTCGGCCATGTACGGCATAGTGCAGACGATTGGTGCTCACCATCGTCTTATTTTGCATCATCTTGAAGAAGAGTCTTGTTGTTGGAGCATCACGATTGTAATCGATAGCTGTCGCATAGATGTCCGTCAGTTTCTGATAGAACCGTCGTTCAGACAGGCGAATCTCACGTATTTCTGCTAACAGGTGCTCAAAGTAGTCCTCATCCAGGAACGTGCCATTCTCCATTCGTTTTCTGTCTAGCACATAACCACGAATGGCATATTCACGAAGTACACTTGTGGCCCACTGACGGAACTGGGTAGCGCGGATGCTATTGACACGATACCCCACACTGATAATCGCATCAAGATTATAGAACTGCGTCATATAGTTCTTCCCATCAGAGGCAGTTGCCGAGATTTTCTCGGTAACTGAATCCTTCACCAGTTCTCCGCTTGCAAATATGTTCTTCAGGTGAAGTCCCACATTGTCCGTCGAACAGTCAAACAACATACCCATCGCCTTCTGGGTACACCACACAGTCTTGTCCTTATAGTAAACCTCTACCCCTTGTCCCTTTCCTTCTATCTGAAAGATTAGGAACTCTG
This sequence comes from Prevotellaceae bacterium UBA2448, assembly GCA_002342585.1. GTDB lineage: Bacteria > Bacteroidota > Bacteroidia > Bacteroidales > Bacteroidaceae > Minthosoma. Next base: position 2,284 of record DDQG01000022.1, on the reverse strand, counting down.
CCGTACTGTTTCTTATTTCTCTACGTTTTGCCATATCTTCAATAACGTTTTATTGCAGGTTCTATTGTTTGTTGACACAAACATTATGCCTCCGAATAACTCTGGTAAAATGGATCAGCAGAACCATCCCCATGATTCAGTGCTCAATTGCTTTCGTTTCTTCTATTTCGTTTGCCATATCTCGTTCCGCTTGCAAAATTACTGATTTTATTCCGTATATCGTTATTCTCTCTGCATTTTATCGCAGTTCGTCACTTGTAGAATGTAATCCAATTAGTCCTATACTTGTAATTTGGAGCCAATTTGCTTTCAGGGAAGATTTCTTTCACTACTCCGTCTTTGTCTCGATACCAAGCATAGTTCCAACCTCTGCCCATATCCAGATAGAGAGCATGGGTAACCTTATAGGCACTCAGACACTTTACAAAGAACTCGTACGTCATCACCTTCTTCGACTCGATGATACAGAGTTTGCCATCTTTCTCACATAATGCCCGATAGATATTCCTGTTATTCTTCATCTTTGTCCCAATAGGCCTGACTGCGCTATCCTTGATAATCAGCAACTGGCAGAATCCCATTTCCCATCCATTTGCTTCTGTGGGATAGTCAGCTTTCCTCATAAACTTCCATTTGCCTTTGCCCCAGACGAATCCGCCTGTATTAGCCTTACAACGATAGCCCTTCTTCATCACCCCATTGCAGATATGGTTATCAGCGATGTTGAAGTGCTTAAACTCATTCAGCAACTCCCCTGTAAACGCTGCCTCGCAACAAAACTCCACATCCTTTTGTGAAGCCTTCGGCATCTGCCCACATATCAAGTCGATCTTCGTATACTCAGGATAGTACACATTGAGATTAACTGTTGTCTCAACGTTTACTGCAAAACAACTGATTTGCAGAAGTACCATAGTTATTAAAGATATTACCTTTTTCATTCTTCGTTGTATCTAATTATAAATGAATCAAGTACCTGTAACTGTGATTCCTTTATTAATGCGCCTCAATTTCTATTCCATCTAATTTGAACTTCCCTTCGTTAAACACTGTGTAGTTATCTGATACATATTGCATTCCTGTATCCTTATGTATGGGAATAACTCCAATAGAAGGCCTGATTGCCTTGCAGACTTCGTAAAGTGTTTCAACATCAGCATGTCCGCTTGTATGAAATCCGTCTTCTACTCCATCCAAAATACGATTCTCGAATAGTTTTCGAATAGACAGAACATTTTCTATCGTATTTTTCCCTCCTTTTTCCGCATAACCGCTCCACATAGAATAAATGAGCCAAGGGGCTTCGTCATTAAATACTTGTAGCATATCTTCCAGCAACCACAAACTATTCATCCTAATAGGCATTAGGAATCCCTTATCTCTTAGATAATCTTTAATCTTTGGAATCCGATATGCTTTATGCCCACTTAACTCAAAAATGTGGTTGAAATTATACAGCGGGCTTTTCTTGCCACTATATTCAGAAAACACATCCAGCACACCACGTTGATATCCATCTACGAGAAAAACCTTGCCTGTTGCTTTGCATGCTGCATGAAATGAAACGAGTCGATCAATGTCTGTTGACGAACAAAGGGCAAATACGTATTTATGCTCACAAAGTGCTCGAATGGTGTTTAGCTGAATCTGCTTTTCTGTTACAACTTGCTCTTGTTTTCTCCCCAGCATAGTTCCCTCTGTGATGAGTAAATCAACATGACCAATATATTTCTCTAATGTAGGAAACAACCCTTTACCCAAATATCCGTGACGACGGAAATCACCAGTATGGAGTATTTTGTTCCCTTCACATTCTATCAGAAACATATAGGCATCAAAAGCGGAATGACTGACAAAGTATGGTGTGACGGAAAAGCCTTCTTTTATCTTGATACGTTCACGTTCCTTGAAAGGAAGCATCCGTTTAGTGGCAGCCAGTTGCAGGCTGAAATCTTGGTGAACATTTAGCGCTTCATACTTGCATCGCATCACGTCAATGGCTCCTGCTCCCATATATTGCTTAACACATGTTGGTACAAGATGATGCAGTCCCACATGGTCACCATGATAGTGAGAATAAAAGATAGCATCGGCGTCAGCTGTTATTTTTCTAACTTCATCGGCAGAATAATCAGTCTTATCGGAACCAGGCAAATTACTGCCCAAATCAATGAATATTTTGGCATCTTTGGTTGCTATCTCTGTGATGCAACCACCTATTTGGTTTGCTCCACGATGGATAGTGATTTTCATATGCTTAGTAATTCAAGTTTCGCAAGTCCCT
>DDQG01000006.1 GCA_002342585.1 Prevotellaceae bacterium UBA2448 | reverse complement strand
ACTCCTGACATTTACAATTTGAAAATTGAAAGTTATGAACTATAAATTGACATTGGATATGTTGAAGAAGGTGTGCAAGCCTTCTTCAACTTCGGAAGAGAAACTGGCAGAGTTTTGTTCGCAGTTTAATTTTTACGCAATAGATTTCGGACTGGATAATGAACTGAGGGCAGCAGCATTTCTGACTCAGGTAGTTTCAGAGACGGGGTATCTGCAGAGTCTGGAGGAGAATCTGAATTACTCGGCAGAGCGTATCATGCAGGTGTGGCCGAAGAGGTTCAACAGGGAACGTGCTGTGGCGTGTGCCCATAATCCGGAGAGACTCGCCAATACGGTTTATGCAGACCGGTTGGGTAACGGAAATTATTTGTCTGGTGATGGGTTTCGCTATCGTGGACGCGGATGCCTGATGCTGACAGGCTATCATAATTATTTCCAGTTTCTGGAGTTTGCGATGGTGGAGTACGGCATGAATCTGTTGCCGGAAGATGTGAGCCGTTACCCAGCTGCTATCCTGAGTGCGATGTGGTTCTGGAAGGAGCACCGCCTGAATCAGTTTGCCGACATGGGGGATATTGATGCTATCACCAGGGAGGTTACTGGCAGCCTTAGTGATGCGGAGAACCGAAAACGCAGATACATTAGGGTTTTACAGCTGTTGGCTGTTGGCTATTAGCTATTAACGGAAAGAGCTGACAGGGTAAATGCCTGGTCAGCTTTTTTTGTGCCTTAATTGTTGCAATGTTGCAAAGTTGCAACGCGCTTTTTATTTTTTGTTCGGTGCTAAACCAAAACGAAAAACAAAGAAGCCTATGCTGTGTGCATAGGCTTCATAACATTATGTATATAGCTCAAGTAAACTTGGCTCTGTACTCGCTAATCCGCAAATTTGGCTTTGATGAATTCGCGGTTGAGGCGGGCGATATTGGCGATGGTTTCGCACTTTGGACATACGGCTTCGCAAGCGCGTGTGTTGGTGCAGTTACCGAATCCGAGTTCGTCCATCTTGGCTACCATTGACTTGGCACGACGAGCTGCCTCGATGCGTCCCTGTGGGAGGAGGGCAAGCTGTGATACCTTAGAGCTGACGAAGAGCATTGCAGAACCGTTCTTACATGCTGCTACGCAGGCACCGCAACCGATACAGCTGGCGCAGTCCATTGCTTCGTCGGCGTCTTCCTTGGAGATAAGGATGGCGTTGGCATCCTGTGGAGCTCCTGTGCGTACTGTGGTGTAGCCACCTGCCTGCATGATTTTGTCGAATGCAGAACGATCGACCATACAGTCTTTGATGACAGGGAATCCGGCTGAGCGCCAAGGTTCGATAGTGATTACGTCGCCGTCGTTGAATTTACGCATGTAGAGCTGACAGGTTGTTGCTCCGCGTTCTGTCTTTCCGTGTGGAGTACCGTTGATGTAGAGAGAGCACATACCGCAGATTCCTTCGCGGCAGTCGTGGTCAAACACGAATGGTTCTTTTCCCTCTTCGATGAGTTGTTCGTTGAGGATGTCGAGCATCTCGAGGAACGAAGTATCACCAGGGATGTCCTTCATTACTTTCTCTTCAAAATGAGCATTAGCGTCCTTAGGACCGTTCTGCTTCCAGTATTTAACTGTGAATTGTTTCAAAACTTTTTCTGCCATGGTGATTAGTTCTTGTAGTTACGTGTTTGTACCTTAATTGCTTCGTATTCGAGTGGTTCCTTGATGAGGGTAGGTGGAACGTTGTCGCTGCCCTGGTACTTCCAACAGCCAACGTAGAAGAAGTTCTTGTCGTCGCGCTTTGCTTCGCCTTCTTCTGTCTGGTGTTCTTCGCGGAAGTGACCACCACAAGACTCTTCACGAGAGAGGGCGTCGTAGGCAATGAGCTTACCCATTGTGATGAAGTCATCGAGGTGGATAGCCTTATCGAGTTCGATGTTCATGCCTTCGCGATCGCCTGGGATGAAGAGGTTAGTATCGAATTCCTTACGGAGTTCGTCGATGAGTTTGATACCTTTCTCCAGTCCTTCCTTTGTACGACCCATTCCGATGTATTCCCAGCAGATGTGGCCGAGTTCCTTGTGGATGGAGTCAACTGAACGCTTACCCTTGATGTTGAGGAGTTTCTGTATGCGCTCTTCTGTTGCCTTTTCAACCTCGGCAAATTCTGGTGCGTCGGTAGAGATGCGTGGCCAGATAGCCTGATCGGCAAGGTAGTTCTGGATGGTGTATGGCAGTACGAAGTATCCGTCGGCAAGTCCCTGCATGAGGGCTGATGCACCGAGACGGTTTGCTCCGTGGTCGGAGAAGTTACATTCACCAATAGCAAACAGACCTGGAATGGTTGTCTGCAGTTCGTAGTCAACCCAGATACCACCCATTGTGTAGTGGATAGCTGGGAATATCATCATTGGATTGTAGTAGTCAACGCCGTCGCGTGTGATACGCTTTTCACCTGGGTTTACGTCGGTAATTTCTTCGTACATGTCGAAGAGGTTGCCATAACGCTGACGGATTACGTCGATGCCGAGGCGCTGGATTGACTCTGAGAAGTCGAGGAATACGGCAAGACCTGTGTTGTTTACTCCGAAGCCTTTGTCGCAACGCTCCTTAGCTGCACGGCTGGCTACGTCGCGAGGTACGAGGTTACCGAATGCTGGGTAACGGCGTTCGAGGTAGTAGTCGCGGTCTTCCTCCGGAATTTCATATCCCTGTTTTGTACCTGCCTGCAGAGCCTTTGCATCTTCGAGTTTCTTTGGAACCCAGATACGACCGTCGTTACGGAGCGACTCTGACATAAGGGTAAGCTTTGACTGCTTGTCGCCATGAACAGGAATACAAGTAGGGTGAATCTGTACGTAGCATGGGTTTGCGAAGAATGCACCCTTGCGGTAGCAAGACATTGCTGCGCTGACGTTACAGCCCATTGCGTTGGTAGAGAGGAAGTATGTGTTTCCGTAACCACCAGTAGCGATTACTACAGCGTTAGCAGAGAAGCGCTCAAGTTTACCAGTTACGAGGTTCTTGGCGATGATACCGCGAGCACGTCCGTCGATGATTACTACGTCGAGCATTTCGTAACGAGTGTAGAGCTGCACTTTGCCTGCGTTTACCTGACAAGAAAGGGCTGAGTAAGCTCCGAGCAGAAGCTGCTGACCGGTCTGACCCTTTGCATAGAATGTACGGCTTACCTGTGCACCACCGAAGGAACGGTTTGCGAGTGTGCCACCATATTCACGTGCGAATGGAACTCCCTGAGCCACACACTGGTCGATGATGGAGTTGCTGACTTCTGCAAGACGATATACGTTTGCTTCGCGAGCACGGTAGTCACCACCCTTCACTGTGTCGTAGAAGAGGCGGTAAACAGAGTCGCCGTCGTTCTGGTAGTTCTTTGCTGCATTGATACCTCCCTGTGCTGCGATAGAGTGTGCACGGCGTGGAGAGTCCTGAATGCAGAAGTTCTTTACGTTGAAGCCCATTTCTGCCAATGAAGCGGCTGCACTGGCACCTGCCAGACCTGTACCAACTACAATAACATCGAGCTTGAGCTTATTCTTTGGGTTTACCAAACGCTGATGTGCCTTATAGTTCGACCATTTCTCAGCAACTGGTCCCTCAGGTATTTTTGAATCTAACTTTGTTGTCATAATTGTGTGTTTTTAGTTGATTAGAATGCCATTTCAAATGGAACTACTCTGCCGTCGAGGCCGCCAAGGCAGTCAGGACATAATGCAAATGCAAGAGCAACAATAAGGAACATTGCCATGATGATTGTAGCCCATACCTGGCTGATGCATTTCCAACGGTTGAACCAGATGTGTCCGCTCCAACCAAGTGTCTGCATAGAAGACCAGATGCCGTGAGTGAGGTGGAACCAGATAGCACAAAGCCAGATTACATAGAGAACTACGTAAACTGGATTTGAGAATGTGTACACAATCCACTCGAATCCGTCAGTAGGAGAAGCTATCTGGCTTGTAGTGCCTGCCAATTCGGCAAACATCATGTTGTACCAGAAGTTGAAGAGGTGGAGAGCCAAACCGAGTACGATGATTACTCCGAGTGCGAACATGTTCTGACTTGCCCACTCTACCTTCTCAGGAGTGTCTGTCTTGTCGTAGCGGTTGTTGCCACGAGCCTTACGGTTTTGGATTGTAAGGATGAAGGCGTAGATGATGTGAATAACTACGAGTGCGCCCAAACCGGCAGTAGCTACAAGAGCATACCAGTTGGAGCCGAGCAATTCACAAATCTGGTTGTACGCCTCTGCACTGAAGAGTGCCACTACGTTCATGCATGCATGGAACGTCAGGAAGAGTACAAGCGCCAAGCCTGTTACAGACATGACTACTTTTCTTCCGATTGAAGAGTTACATAACCACATAAAATGTTGAATTTAGTTGAATTTAATTGATTAATATTTAGTTTGTTTTTTAGTTTACATATTGGAGTAACGGATAATTTGTCAAATGAAAAATTGACGAGTCCGTCCAAAAGTGTGCAAAAATAATTTTTTTGTTTTACTATTCCAAATGAAAAGAAAGAAAATGCTGAGAAACGTTCTAATTTCTCAGCATTTGCATAAAGTATGACTTTATTTCGTCTATTTTACTTTGCGATTCCATCGGGAAAAATTGTTTAATCGTTGCATCGAAAGCCTCCTCTGCTTTTGTTCGCATCATAGCCTTTCCAGCACGCAATCCCGAGGAGAGTTCGGTCTTGGGCAACAGCTGCCGGTTGAAGTTTCCGTCACTCATCGTGCAATCAGAATATCCGATTTATTCGTCTTCACTCAAAATAATCTTTGCCCTACCCCCTTTAACCGGCTTGGCATCAATTTCCTCAACGTTGATAGGCACCTGTTTCTTGATGCTCTGGTCGAGCGATATAAGGGTTTCGGTAGAATCGACACCATGAATGCCCTGAATCTTACGGTTCAGAAGTTCCATGAGTTGTTCGTTGTCGCGAGCATAGAGCTTAATCATCATGGTGTAAGGACCTGTAGTATAGTGGCACTCAACCACTTCGGGAATGAGTTTAAGTTCGTCAACCACACGTGCATACATCGAACCCTTTTCGAGTTTTATACCTACGTAGGTACATGTCTTGTAGCCCAGACTCTTGGGACTGATATGATAACCGGAACCTGTGATTACGTTCATGTCAATCAGACGCTGCACACGCTGGTGGATAGCAGCACGTGACACTCCGCATACGGCAGCCACATCTTTGAATGGGATACGGGCATTGCTGGAGATAATCTCCATTATTTGCTTGTCAAGCTTGTCAATCTTTTCCATAGCATTAATTACAATTTGTCAGCAAAGTTAGACATTTCAGTTTAAAAGTGAAAAGAAAAACGTAAAAAATATAACATACAAACAAAAAATAACTGACAATCTAACAAAAAAATACCTCAAGCATATTCACATATACTTGAGGCCAATTAAATACGATAAATTAATAATAACTATGTATTTAATGATGGAGTTATGAAAAAGAATTTTACTTTCTTTGTTTTCTATAGTTACGTGGCGACATGCCCGCTTCGTTTTTAAACAGTCTTGTGAAGTGTTGTGGATATTTAAAGCCGAGCCACTCTGATATTTCATTGATTGGCTTGTTGGTAGCCGCGAGCAGTTGCTTTGCCGCCTCAATGATTTTGTACTGAATGTATTTTTTTATGTTTACGCCAGTTTCTTTCTTAATTATGTCGCTGAAGTAACCTGGTGAGGTGTGAGCCAAATCAGCAAAATAGCTGATTGTAGGAACTCCCATTTGTTTTGCCGTGCCATTGTTGAAATACAGATTGATGTTCTGCAGGAACTGTTGTGCAATCTGGTAATTCTGATTATGGCGGTTGTTGAACTGTCTGTCGTAGAAGCGCAGACAATAGTCCAACACCAGCTTTACCTGATCAGTCAGAATATGTAGCGTGTTTCTATCCTCTTCACCTTGCAACTCTGTTTGAATTCTTCTGAAAATCGCAAGAATTATATCTTTTTCTTTATCGCCCAACAACAACGACTCTTCGTGGTTGTATTGAAAGAATGTGTATTCACTGAAATGTCTTCCAAATGTAGAAGCAGCTATAAGATCCGGAGAGAAGAACAAACCAATAATCTGTTTGTAGTCTCTTAGCTCGGAGATTACCTCACGTACCGTAGTACCAGGAGCCAACATCGTCACATCAGCCACAGCATCATCATTCTGCATCTTACCCACCTGCACCTGATCCTCGCTCGGAACCTTTACATAAACAGCATAAAAACCTATCTGGATTTCATCTGCTTTAGGTAATACTGGCTTAGATGTTACATCAATTAGTGATACCTGCTGGCACTTCGAATCAATTTTGAATAATTGGTTTAAATCCTCAATGGTATCAATCTTAATTTGTCCCTCCCTCTCCATTTTGGTTTTAAAATTTATCACAAAAATAGATATTCCATTTTCATATCTCAAACAAAAAATAGAAGAAAAATATTCTAAACACTAAAAATCAGTGGTTTTGGTAGTTTATCCACCTAAATGTATAAGTTTACCCTATAATAATCAGAGTTTTGTTAACAATTTTTCTATGCTGGCAACAATTTGAGAAAAGGCAGGACAATCTCTGAAATCAGTATTTCTATGCACCATAGTTTCTACAGGGCATTGTGAATGCTGATAACATGCGAGTTCATTGTCCATTTGTTGTTGCTTCTTGCCTGCAAGGTGTTTTATTTCTTTTTCGCGTTCGCGTCGCAGTATGTTGCACACAGGGTCAAGTACCGCGCCTAATACGTTATCAAGCAGATGGTGACCTTGAATGTACATATAGGTGTTCTGCGGATTGAGTCCGAGCGAAGCCAGTTCTTCCTTAAGTGGACGCAGTTCTCCCTTTGCCTCAGGATAATGGCGCTGCATCCAGGACACTTTACGGTTCACCTGATGGCGAGTGCGTTCTATAGCCTCATCTGGATTAAACACATTCACCCTTTCTACACTTATTAAATTATTAAGAGTGTTAAGGGGAAGTTCCGAGAAACGCGTCTGACGATAGAGCCATATTGCCCAAACAAACAATTCGTAAACAGCCTCGGAGTATTTGAGAAGATATGCCTCAAAATCGAACACATTACGGTCGTTGAGTGTTGCCATCACACATACGGTATGAAGCGAAGGTGCATAACACTGAAGGCTTTCAATGCTGTAGGCATAGGTGTGAATAACGTAGGGATTGCCAAGCATTGCCTGCGAAGAATTGGTTCTTCCCTGAAGCAGATAGTCCAAGTCGGCATCGACACAGGCAATCATATACTGTCCGAGGTGTTGTCCCAGAGTGTTCATAAGTACTGTCTTCTTACCTCTCGACAAGTTACTACGCGAGGGCAGCATAACCTCAAACTCTCGCTCATCGTTTTCAAAGTCGTCCAACACATTACGCCAGAAGAATATATCATCATAGCTCTCTACATAAACTATGATGCGCTTCCTACGTCGTTTCTGCAGTTGGTTGGCTGCCTGAAAATAATGGCTATTCAAATTTGAGGTTAAGGTTTGCATACTTCTAAGCGTTTGTGCGTAAAAACCTATTGGGTGATTTCGTTCACTTCGGTTACATTACCCATCCATCCGTCCATGATGAGTGCAGGCGAATGGGTGGAAAGGATTATCTGTGCGTTGGGGTTTATCTTCCGAATGAGACTAATCAGTTTTTGTTGCCACTCAATGTGAAGCGATATCTCCGGTTCGTCCATCAGCAGGGCATAGTGTTCTTGATTTTCGACCAAGGCAGTAAGCAAAATGACGAGCATCTGTTTTTCACCACTTGAGAGCTGGTAAGGAGTGATGATCTCACCACGCTGGAAGAACTGTATCTCATTACTCTTACGGTCTATCGTCTTACCTGTATCATGAAATAGTTCGTCGATGGTGTCCTGAAACTCTGCCTTCGGAGCTCCGACTTGAGCTGCCAACGACTGGTCTGCAGCATCGCCCGACGTAAGCAGTTCAATGATGCGGTTTCCGATATTAACCTGGTAGTCCAAATAGCGTTTTTGCAATTTATATATCTGCCAATCCAGTTCGGTGGTCACACGTGAATCAGAGAGTTTTTCAAGCAAATCGCTATGTAGCAAAGGACGATCGAACGAACGTATTACGTCAAACTTAATGCTCGTCGCATCGGCTGGATATAATTCTATGGAAACTCCCTGTGCCACTTTACCTGCACTGAGTTCCCCTTTGTCAATCATATCAAGCATAGAAGCAGAGTGGTTTATGATGGTACTCTTCCCTACTCCGTTGATGCCACTCAGAATGTTCACATCGGGTTGCAACTGCCACGTGATGTGCTTGCCACCCTTCCATAGAGCTTCGATATCAATACTCTTGATGTACTGTGCTGTCTTTCCCATAAGTCAGATTTATTTGTGGCAAAGATAAAACTTTTACAATTTAACTTCTGCATTTTACACAATAAAAAACTATCTTTGCAAAAGAATTTAATAAAAACTAACCGACTTGTCACTCTCGCGAACATTATATAATTATACGACTGCATTACCACGATGGTGGCATCGTCACGGTTTCGGTATACAATCACCTACCGACTACGAACTGATACGTGACGTTTTATTCGAAAATCTACACTATTACGCATACGAAGAACAAGGACTACGAACGAAGGCAGAACGACAGTTATACCGTATCAGGTTGTGGCACCCAGAGGTGATAGTGATTCATTCAGTTGACGAATACCACGAAGCAGAAAAGGCTGCAGACTCTGAAACAGTAATGGTCATTGAGGACATATCGGGAAAGAACGAAACTCTATGGCAGTATGTATTGAACAGCCCTCATGCACGCATCACTTTTGATATGCGACATCGCGGACTTGTTCTTTTCGACACTAAACGAATAAAGCAAAATTATATACTATGAAAATCTACACCAAAACAGGCGACAAAGGAACGACCAGTCTGGTTGGCGGAGAACGGGCATCAAAGTGCTGCGACCGCATAGAAAGCTATGGCACCATCGACGAACTAAACAGTGAGATTGGACTACTCATTACTTATTGTACAGACAAGCAGGACGTTGACACACTTCGCTGCATACAGAATAAGTTGTTTGTTGTAGGCGGACATCTCGCTACAGACACATCTAAGACAGCCATGAGAAGCAGCCTCATCATTTCGCATGAGGTGGTAACGGATATAGAAAAGGAAATAGACCGTATCGACAGTCTGCTTCCGCCTCTCAAAGTATTCATCCTACCCGGGGGCAGTCGCGCAGCAGCCGTTTGCAATGTATGCCGAACAATATGCCGCAGAGCTGAACGCTGCATCATACGTCTGACAGAAAGTGGTGGAAATGTAGATGAAAATGTGCTGGCATACGTAAACCGACTGAGCGATTATTTTTTCCTGCTCGCCAGAAAACTGAACCAAGACAACAAAATAGAAGATATTATTTGGAAGGAATAATAATAATTTGTACCTTCGCGCGCCTTTTCAAGAAAGAGGAATAGGCAAATAACAAGATTATAATCACTTAAAATATATTTTCTATTATGTATTGGACACTTGAACTTGCTACAAACTTGGAGGATGCACCATGGCCAGCAACCAAAGAAGAACTCATTGACTATGCTACCCGTTCGGGAGCCCCTCTAGAGGTCATCGAGAATCTTGAGGAAATTGAAGATGAAGGCGATGTTTACGAATCAATCGAAGAAATTTGGCCAGACTATCCATCAAAAGAAGATTTCCTCTGGGACGAGGAAGAATATTAAAAAAACAAAGCGATGTGGAACTAACCACATCGCTTTTATTTTACCTAATACAAAGAGTTTTTATCTGTCTTTATACATGCTCTCGTAGTATTTTTCATACTCGCCAGAGGTGATGTTATTAAGCCACTCTTCGTTGTCAAGATACCAACGAACAGTTTTCTCGATGCCTTCCTCAAACTGAAGTGACGGTTCCCAACCGAGTTCTTTCTGCAGTTTTCTGGAATCGATAGCATAACGTGCATCATGTCCAAGTCGGTCGGTCACATAAGTAATGAGGTCAAGATCTTCGCCTTCTTTTCTGCCCAACAGACGGTCAACTGTCTTGATTACAACTTTTATAATGTCAATATTCTTCCACTCGTTGAAACCGCCAATATTGTATGTCTCAGCAATCTTACCATTGTGGAAAATTGTGTCGATAGCGCGTGCATGATCTACAACATAGAGCCAGTCGCGCACGTTCTCGCCTTTTCCATACACAGGGAGTGGTTTGCGGTTGCGGATATTATTAATGAAAAGTGGAATCAGTTTTTCAGGGAACTGATAAGGTCCGTAGTTGTTTGAACAGTTAGTAACTATGGTAGGCATTCCATAAGTGTCGTGGAAAGCACGAACGAAATGGTCGCTTGATGCCTTGCTGGCAGAATATGGAGAATGAGGATTGTACTTTGTAGTCTCAAGGAAGAAATCTTTTCCGTAAGCTGCATGATGCTCAGCACTGGATGCCTGTGTAGTGAACGGAGACGGAATTCCCTCTGGGTTAGTCATAGAAAGAGCTCCATATACTTCATCAGTAGAAATGTGATAGAAGCGCTTACCTTCATATTTCTCAGGAAGACTTTCCCAATAGAGTTTTGCTGCCTGAAGGAGAGAGAGTGTTCCCATCACGTTTGTACGAGCAAAAGTAAATGGGTCTTTGATGCTACGATCCACATGACTTTCTGCAGCAAGATGTATGATTCCATCGATGTTTTCATCCTGCATAAGTTTGTAGAAAGCATCAAAATCGCAAATATCCATCTTGACAAACTTATAGTTTGGTTTATCCTCAATATCCTTAAGATTTGCGAGGTTACCAGCGTATGTGAGTTTATCAAGATTGATAATCTTATAGTCTGGATACTTGTTTACAAAAAGGCGAACTACATGACTACCGATGAATCCGGCACCGCCTGTGATTACAATGTTACGTTTCATAATTCAATGCATAATTCAAAATGCATAATGCATAATTTTTAGTATTATAGTTAGCGTTCTCTTTATCGTTAATGGTTTAGGAGGGCAAGTGCTTTATTTTCCGCAGCTTCCATAATTTCACGTTCTCCGGGGCCCTTATCGTTTATACCCAGAAGATGGAGTATGCCATGAATGATGACACGATGAAGTTCCTGCATATAATCGACTCCGAGTCCGGCTGCATTAGTGCGAACTGTATCAAGCGATATGAACATATCACCGGAAATAGTATCAGAAATCCCCATTTCAACGAGGTCTTCACAATAATCGAATGTGATTATGTCGGTGTAGTAATCGTGCTGAAGATACTGACGATTAACTTCAAGAATTTTCTCGTCATTACAGAAAATGTAAGCTACGTCACCAACGGATTTTCCGTAAGACTGCGCTACAGTTTTTATCCAAGCACTTACGTCACGACGTTTTATAGCTGGCATTTTCACACCATCTGTTGTATATGTAATCATTTTATATCTATTTGCAACACCTTTTCAATGATTGGTGCCATATCATAATATTTATACTCCGCAAGACGGCCTCCAAAGATAACATTAGTTTCCATATCTGCCAAGTCACGATATTTCTGAGCCAAACGATTATTAGCCTCATCGTTGACAGGATAATATGGTTCCATTCCGTCCTGCCACTCGGTAGAGTATTCTTTGGAGATAACCGTTGTAGGAATGTCATATACCTCTTGTCCGAATTTTTCAAAATGCTTATGTTCTATGACACGGGTATAGGGCACAGATGCCTCAGTATAATTTACAACAGCATTACCCTGGTAGTTTGGCTGCTTGAGGACTTCCTGTTCGAAACGAACTGTACGATAATTAAGTTTACCGAAACGATAGTCGTAAAATTCGTCAATCTTTCCTGTGAAAACAATTTTATCTGCAACATTCTCCCAATAACTACGGTTATCGAAGAAATCAGTATTAACCTTCGTATCTACACCAGCAAGAAGTCCGTTTATCAGTAAATTGTAACCACCGATAGGAATGCCCTGATACTTATCGTTGAAATAATTATTATCGAACACGAAACGAACCGGCAAACGTTTGATGATGAATGCAGGAAGTTCCGTACACTTACGTCCCCATTGTTTTTCAGTATAACCTTTTATGAGAGTCTCATATATGTCGCGTCCTATAAGCACGAGAGCCTGTTCCTCTAAATTGCGAGGTTCTGAAACTCCCGCTGCTTGCATAGCAGACAAAGCCTCCTGCCGCTGTTCTTCTATTTTTGCCTTCGCCTCTTCAGGTGTGGTGATTCCCCACATCTGATAGAATGTATTCATGTTGAACGGCAAATTATAAAGTTTGCCGCCATATTTTGCAACTGGAGAATTTGTATATCGGTTGAAAGGCACGATGGAATTGACAAAATTCCAAACTTTTTGATTCGATGTATGGAAGATATGTGCGCCATATTTATGCACGTTTATTCCATCGATGGATTCGCAAAAAACATTTCCACCAAGATGTGGACGTTTATCGATAACCAAACACTTTTTTCCAGCCTGAGTAGCTCTATACGCAAATGTAGCTCCAAAAAGTCCGGAACCCACTATCAGATAATCGTATGGTTTAGAAGATGGCATAAATATGATTTTCGTGGCAAATATACGCATTTCTGAATTATTATTACTAACTTTGCACCATAAAATGAAAAGTCTTTTAAATATAAAAAAAGGAGTCTATTCCAACGTAATTGCATTCGTTTGGAATATATTATTGGTGTACATAGTGTATGCCATATGCCGTATAGAGTTCATCGCTGAAAACTGGCATACATTCAAGGACACTCTGTTTAAAAACGATTGGACAGACCTTGTGAAAGGTAGTCTATTGTTCGACACATCAGCCATTCTATACACCAATAGTTTGTACGCACTTCTTATGCTTATGCCCCTACCCTATGCTCACTGTCAAGGATGGAGGAGTGTGGCTAAGTGGGTATTTATAGTAGTAAACACAATTTGCGTAGCAGCAAATGTAATGGACTCCGTTTATTTCCAATATACAGGCAGAAGAACAACAATGTCTGTTTTCAGTGAGTTTAGCAACGAAGGCAATTTAGGGAGTATATTCTTTACTGAATTCATTCATCACTGGTATCTCGTTCTTTTCGTTGTACTCATAGCATGCATTCTTTATTTTGTTTACGCAAACCCACAAAGTAGAATAGTATTAAACAGAAGAAGAAGATATCTGGCGTTCTATCTTATCACAGGTTGTTATCTGCTGGCATACATACCACTAACTATATGCGGTATGAGAGGAGGAGCTACAACCGCAGTAAGACCAATTACTATAAGCAATGCTAATCAATACGTCAATCATCCGCAGGAAGCTGCCGTAATACTCAACACTCCATTTTCTTTAATTCGCACGTTAAACAAAACACCTTTTACAGTTCCTGAATACATGACTCAGGAAGAAATGGACCAATTGTATAGTCCGATACATAACGCAAATTCTAAAGAAACGAAAGAAACGAAAACCAACGTAGTGGTACTTATCATTGAAAGTTTTGGACGGGAATATATAGGAGCATACAACAAACTGTTGGAGGACGGGAACTACAAAGGTTATACTCCGTTCATTGACTCATTATACCAGCACTGCTTATCGTTTGACTACACATTTGCTAACGGAAGAAAAAGTATCGATGGGATGCCATCAATACTGAGTAGTATTCCAATGTTCGTTGAACCGTTTTTCCTAACTCCTGCATCACTCAACAATGTGAGTGGAATTGCCGGTGAATTGGGAAAAATTGGTTATCAGTCAGCCTTCTTCCACGGGGCAGAAAACGGATCGATGGGATTTCAGGCTTTTGCTCGCGCCACCGGATTTCAGAAATATTATGGCAGAACAGAATTCAATGAAGACCCACGCTTCAATGGGGACAAAGACTTCGACGGGACATGGGCTATATGGGATGAACCATTCCTGCAATACTACGCTACCAAGATGTCAGAAATGGAAGAACCATTCATGACTGCACTGTTCACCGCCTCAAGTCACCATCCATACACAGTGCCAGAAGAATACAAAACTATCTTCCCCGACGAGGGCGACAATCCTATACACAAGTGCGTCAGATATACCGATATGGCACTTAAGAAGTTTTTCGAAACCGCAAAGAAACAACCTTGGTATGAACATACATTATTTGTACTTACCAGTGACCACACAAACATCAGTGACCATGCAGAATACCAGACAGCATTAGGTTTATACGGTTCGCCAATACTTTTCTTCGACCCTTCGGGCAGACTTAAAGCAGAACGTCGTCATTCCATTGCACAACAGATAGACATAATGCCTACAGTACTGAGTTTTGTCGGATATCCTAATCCATATATAGCTTTTGGAAATGACTTGTTGACAACACCCAATCAACAAACTTGGGCTGTAAACTATAACAACGGAATATACCAATATGTTGAAGGCGACTACGTCCTGATGTTTGACGGAACAAACATAAAAGCATTATACAACTACAAAAAAGACTGGATGCTGACACAAAACCTCCAAGCAGAGGAAACGAAGAAGACTGCATATATGGAGAAGCGAGTGAAAGCAATTATCCAGAGCTATATGGGACGTATGAATAAAAATGGGCTTTCAATGCATAAATAACCCCGACAACGTTTTATCACTAATGACAAAAAAATTACACCTCAATAAATATATAAAATGCAATTTCAAATCCATTTTTTATTTGGGATTGATCATCGCGTTCATTGCTACATTTGCTGAAGTTATACGTAGCAGGAATACAAATTATTTCGACTATCAGGATGCAACACGTATGTTTTGGGAAGGGCTAAGTCCTTACTGTCTAGAATATGCTCAAGTACATGGTCTCTATTTTACTTATCCTCCTGTATTCAATATACTCTTCACCCCTATTTTTTATATGCCCTGGTGGCTTGGACCATTCATTTGGAATATAGGGAATTACTGTTTATTCTCTTATGCAATCAAAACCTTGCCACAACAATTTGATAAATATAAACATTGGATACTCCTATTTTCTCTCTCTATCGTACTACAATCTGTATTCTGTTATCAATACAATCTTGTGGTGTGCTACATTTTCATTTTTTCATACACATTACTTGAACGAGGTAAAGGATTTTGGGCAGTATTATTAATAATGATTTCTGCATGCACAAAAATATATGGAATAGCAGAATTGGCAATTCTTTTGTGCTATCCGAAGATGTGGCGTAACTTTGGCTATGCTATTCTATGCGGGGCGGTATTGATATGTCTACCTTTACTGAATACAAATTTCGACAACCCCATGAATCTTTACAGTCAGATGCTTAATATGATAAGCACTCATCATAGCGATACTGATTTCATCGGTATTTTGTTCGCACGCGGACTGAAACCATTTCTGCTCCCCAACTACCGGGAGGTACAGATTGTTGTATTTGCAATACTCGGACTGCTTTTCTTCTGGAGATATAAAAGGTGGAGCAACTTCCGTTTCAGAGTTCAGGCGCTTGCAGTTATAACAGGATTCATGATTCTGTTCAGCGACCTGCCAGAGACACATACTTATGTTATCACCTTTCCATTCTACGCAATGGCGTTCTGGTTACAAGATAAGCGTACATGGATAGACTGGACTCTTTTCTGGTTACTTGTCATTAACTTCTGTATTCTCCCTACAGATGTACTATGTCCAGCATGGATTCACGAATATGTACATAAGACATTTTGGCTCGATGTATATACATATTTCTTCTGTTGGTTGAGAATACTTTGGTGGGCAGTAGGACCACTGCCAGTGATTGACAAGAAAGTTGTAGCAATGGTTGCATTCTTGTTGCTTCCATTGGGAATTTTAGCTCAAAAACGATTCGCCACAAAAGTATTCATAGTAAAGGATGTAACTTTCAAGATGAAATTCGTACAGGGTGGAGAATTCATGATGGGAGCACTACCTAACGACACTGAGGCTGACGACGACGAAACACCTCACAAGGTACTGGTTAATAACTTTTACATAGGAGAAACAGAAGTTACCCGTGAACTATGGAGTGCTGTCATGGGAAAGAATTTTGACACAGAGAAAGGTAACACAACACCTAAAGAATATGTAACCTATGACATGTGTCTGAGTTTTATCGAAAAGCTTAATTTGCTAACAGGCGAACATTTCCGACTACCTACTGAAGCAGAATGGGAATATGCAGCAAGAGGTGGCCGAAAATCAAAAGGGTACATTTATTCTGGCAGCAATTCTCCAAATGAAGTAGCCCACACATTGTCAAACTATACTGTACATTTGCCACTTCCTGTAGCACATCTCAAGCCCAACGAATTAGGTCTGTACGATATGTCTGGAAACGTGTGGGAATGGTGTTCTGACTGGTATAGACATACACCAAATGGAAAACCCTCAAGTAATTTTCACGTTATCAGAGGTGGCGGATATGACTGTCTGCCACGCTACTGCCGTTCCACAAACAGATTCATGTACGACCAACGCCGCAGACGCGATCTTGTAGGTTTCAGATTAGCACTCAGTAACAGAAAATAGATTCTCACACTACTCTACGGAACCAATAATCAAAAAGGCGGAAATCAGACATTTGCAACTTCTCTGAGTCAACAGTATCCATACGACACAGAGGAACATCCCTGTACATAGTTGCAACAAGTGAGAATGTACTTGGAGGACCAATGATATAGTCGCATTCCGACAGCATAAACAAATCCTCCACAGCATTTCCACCCAATAAATGAATATGGACACGATTATTGGGGACGAGTTGGGAAAATATATCAGAAGTTACTGACTGATCATTTGTGGACAGAAACACATCAATGATTTTCTCAGGAAACAGATTAGCAAATTGTACGATATATTGGGCATATTTCTCGTTACTATAACAATATATTCCATCCTTCCACACAGCATAGTCACCCCGACGAATGTGTACCCCCAGACGTATTCCATCCCAATGTTGCATCTTTTGTTTTACAGACATCGTATAATCTGTATCAATAGTAAACAAATCGCAAATCTCACTCCTGTATTTCAAAAAGAGGTCGTAAAATCGAACGTACCATCCACTCACTACAATATATCTGTGGGACAACATCATCCTTTCCAAGGCTTCTGCATCACACTCCGCATGTTTGAAGCTGGCTGTAGGCAAAAGTTTCAAAGCAGCCAAATACTTAGCGACAATATACAAGGGAAAACTGACAAGACCTGATTTACTAATCTTGAAAAACTTGTATTTGTAACTGAAACGCATGGACATCACACTACGTCCATGTTCACGTGCCCATGCATACACATGTGCAAACTGCAACAAATTGTTGCACATTTGGCTCTTATCCCGAACAAATATCATACCTCTGTTACTTATTTTTAGGATGAGTTGCTAAATACTCTTCATATTGCTTTCGAGTACGTTTCCAACGGTTATGAGTCCAAAGCCAATATTCGGGATTACGTCGAATGGTTTGTTCAAGCAACTTAAAATACATCTCTGTAATTTCATAATCCTTATAATCGGCTGAATTCATGGTTAAAGGTATAATATTCACGACATAATACCCTCTTCGTTCACGCACAATATCAAAATACACACAAGAGAAATCAAGTTTTTTAGCTACTGTTTCTGTACCAGTAATCACCGCTGTATCTTGATTAAGAAAATTCATCCAGTGATGAATCGTATGCATCTCCGGACCCTGATCGGAAATAAATCCGATTACCATCTTACGCCCACTACGAAACTCCTTCACCATACGGCGAAACGAGTCATAACGAGGTATATTTTCAGTACCCATCCTGCTTCGGATCTTCAGCATCAGAGTATCGAATGATTTACTCTCCAAAATGTGATAAATCTGACCGCCCAAAACCTCCTGTGGCATATAAAGCCCTATGGAAGTTATCCATTCCCAATTGCAATAATGCGCCAAATACAAAGCCACACTATGTCCCTCGTTCAGAGCATCATATATATGATTTAAGCCCACATATTTAACATGCCGCTTTATCTTTTCTCTGCTCATGGTAGTCAACTTTATAGTCTCAAAGATGTAGTCACAAAAGAAATGATAAAACTTTCTTTCTATCTCTGTTCGTTCCTCATCTGTTTTCTCCGGAAACGATTTCCGCAAGTTCTTTCTCACAACAGTACGTCGATATTTTATCATATGATACAATATGACAAATGTAAAGTCTGATAACAAGTACAAGATACTCAGAGGCAACAAAGAAAGGAGGAAAGCAAAACTATACAAAAGAATGTAAATAATGCGTTCTGTGAACGTCATCGTAGAGTATGCACTGTAATTTCCCATCTTACAACTTGGTTTATCGTTTAATACCCAACCATTTCTTTATCTTCTCCTTCAAAGTAGGATGCCAACTATGAGCACACATATGAATAGCATAACTGCGTGGAGTCACCTCATGTTTGTTTCCAGCAAAAATCTCCGATGGGTATATATGAATGCGTCCAGGAAGTTGCTGATCTATGTCTTTATATACAAACCCGTATTTCTCTGCCACACGAGCATAGATATATGGAGAAAGCACATCTGTGCGCAAAGAACCATCCTCCTTCACAAAATGTTTATCCTTATACCACTCCAACACTTCAGCCACAAACGGACTGCCAGCTTCAGCACCCATTACTGCAGCCTGAATCTGTATGCCCTCAATGAAAACATCTGCCGTACGACGGCCATCAACATCGATATATTGCATCGAACCGCACTTCTCTATCTGAATCGGATGATACTCCATGCTGGAGAAGAAAGAATTGTCGAGAAACTCATCAAAAGGTTTTAGCAAAAAGACATCCGAATCCAAATATATACCACCCTGAGTATAAAGTGCATACATACGAATATAATCTGCAGCAAAAGCCCATTTCTTTGCCTCATATGCCTCTCGTACATATGGTACAGAATCGATGTCAAAGTTTTTCGTACTCCACCGTATTATCTCATAGTCCGGGTGTACTTTCGACCATGTGTCCATACATTTCTGAATTTTTGAAGGAAATGGACTTTCACTTAGCCAGCAATAATGAATCTTCTTTGGTATCATCGTTTAAGGATTTTTCTAAAACATAATCTCTTGTCATCATCTCGTATATCAGTTTTACCCATATTATGACAACAGGTATTGACTTCAGAGCAAATGGACGAATCCAATGAGTACGCAGATATTCAGGGAACAAGTCTGTAGGAGAAAGTGACGTGAGAAAGAAACAGAATATCAGTAAGGCCAGATCACATTTTGTGCGTTTCCACGGAACAGCAATATACCATATTGCAACGCCTAGCATAGAAATTATATAGCTACTATTTTCACTGCCAGTACTGAAAATATTCACAAACATTAGTACAGAGGCCAAACACATCATCTGGAATGAATAGTTTTTGTACTGATCAACGCGCAGGTAAGGCAGTGCCCCATAACACAATCCTGGCAATATAAGCCAAAGGTCATTCCATGTTGACATCCACCAGTTAGACGCATCAGGAAGGGTACGTCGCCAAAAAACTTCATAATAGGCACTTAATCCCGCAGAACAAGCATACCCTACTTTCCGTACGAATCCCAAGAGCGAAATATTCTGGAAATCTGACAGAGCATTTTCCCCTCCTTTTTCTATCAAGCTATTCATCCATCCCGCATATTGGTCAAGCTCATATTGCACACCGAAGAAAGGCATAGGCAGGGCAACAAGGACGGCAGTCCACACCACGAGCCACATCAGAAAATTCGGTTTGTTCTTAGTAAAAAAGAAGAAAGCCAAACCTACCATTCCGTACATTTTCACCAGAGTGCCTAAGACAATCCAGAAGGCTCCCCACATATCCTTTCCTTTATGTATAGCAGTATATGAAAGCAGAATCATCGCAGCTGTAGCCACATTAAACTGCGACATACCAAGTGCATTAAGCATTTCATGAGCAGTAAACCAAAACGCTACAACCTGCTGAGCCCATGTCAAGGTACTCTGACGAATAGCCCACCAAAGGAACAATGCCAATGCCAAATGCCAGACGAACACTCCCAACCATAGAGACGGTATAATAGCGAAGGGAGCCATTATCAGACTGAATACAGGCCCGTAGTGATTTACATCGTAATGATCTTCGGGATAAGCAGCATATAAACTTGTCCCGTTGTAAGCATGCCAAAATGTAAATTTGTAAATGAGGAAGTTGTTGAAATTATGCATATGCAAACCCACAGATATGATAACCATGAGAATCCACACAGAAATCAGCGTCTTGTATTGATACCAAAAAGGGTGTTGCAATATCTTATTTAAAAAAAACATTTCTTTGCTATTTGCTGCAAAGTTAATAATTTTACTTTTTACATTTCACATTTTATAAACAAAATCACTACCTTTGCCACATGACAACTTCAGACAAAGCCACAAACATATTCATCATCCACGTTCGGGGACAAAAAGAACGTGAGGCTTTCATACAGACTCAGTTGGACAGGCTGGGATTTCCCTATGAGTACATTCTGGAAGGAAATATGGAAGACCTAACCCAAGAAATCATTGATAAATACTTCGTCGATGACGGCACACCCGAGACCATGCATGGAGTATATCCCCGCACCAGTTGTGCCTATAAGGGAATACGCGCCTACGAACGAGTCATCGAAAAGGGTATTAAGGGGGCTTTGATTTTTGAAGACGACATTCGCCTTTTCCCCGGTTTTAAAGAAAATTTTTATAAAACCCTCGATGAAATCGAACATTATCATGCTGACGAGCCACTTATGGTCAATTACGAGGAAAGCAGTCTGCTATTGGTGCCTCGCAGCCAACGCAAAGAGGGACAACATCTCTATAGGGCAGATCGTGATAGATTTGCAGGATGTTATTATATAACCTACAAAGCAGCAAAAACCATTGTAGAATATGTACAAAAGAACAAATGCAACACCACTCTCGATCGCTTTCATACGAAACTGACAGAACAGGGACTGATTAACTACTATTGGAGCTACCCTTGTCTTGCCGTGCAATGCAGTTGCGATGGTTCAATGCCTACAATGATTCCTACTAAACCTCGTCCGCTGAAACGCCTAAAATGGTTTTATAAACGATTCTACAAGCACCTCTTATATTGGTTCAGATAAATCTTTATCCATGAAGATAAAAGAGAACATACAACGCTATTGGAGTTTCTTTTTCAATCATACTCGCAAGAACAGTCACCTGATATTCTTCTTCAAAAGTTTTTTGCGAGAGATGAGACCTGCATGGTGGCTCCGACACAAACTACATAAGAAAATAGAAGGCTTTTATCATCTTCCTATCGAAGAACAGAATTACATAAAGCAGAGGGTAGATTACTACTGCAAGTTTCACGACTCCGTCATCCTTCCTGATGATGCTCCACGCATTAAAGACTTTACATATAGGAAACGCGAATCGTATGTCCACGACTATGTAAATAGTACATACTTCTACGATGCAAACGAATATTTGCGATTCTTCCCGACACAGTTACGCTGGGCTTATAACCCTGGTGATGTAAATTACATATTTCCTGTACCTGAAATAACCAAAAGTCGCCCACTTTTACCTAATGACGAGAACAGAAACAATATACTGATAAACCTTGACAAGGTACGTCATTTCACTTGGATTAAGGATCCATTCACATGGGATGAGAAAGAATGTAAGATAATATTCAGAGGCGACACCGGTGGCAAACCAAGACGACAGCAATTCATAGAACAATGGAAACAACACCCGTGGTGTGACCTTGTGAGCACGAGCGACACAACATATGAACAGATGTCGCTTTATGAGCACTTGAAATACAGATACATCATGGCTCTTGAAGGCAACGATGTAGCGTCAAACTTGAAATGGGTTATGTCGTCAAATAGTGTTGCCGTGATGCCGCGCCCCACTTGTGAAACTTGGTATATGGAGGGGAAACTCATTCCCAACTATCACTATATAGAGATAGCCGACGATTATCACGATCTCATCGAGAAAATAGAGTATTACGAAGCACATCCTAATGAAGTAGAACTCATAATTCGACACGCCCACGAATGGGTGGCACAGTTCCAAAACAAAAAGCGCGAAGACCTAATCTCGTTAATGCTGCTCGACAAATATTTTCGTCTTACAGGACAGAAAACAGCTGTAGAAAAACCTTCTGTCAACGACAGGTCTAAACGCAGATTCTTCATAAATGAAATAGTGAAGTTGGGATTGGATGCACAAGTGAACGCACAAAGCAAGGCTCGTCAAGATGTTCTCCACACATTTACTGACCATGGATATGAGCAATATGACATCAACAACTACAAATACTCTTTAGGTGAAGGCAAACGCTACCACCACTACCCTTTCTTCTCTGAATATCTGGCAGAAAGACAAGTGAAGAAAATTGTGAAGCAAATACGTTTTGGTGACATTGTGGTTATTCAAGATTTCTATCGCCACTATATGCAGTCACTTGCAAAAAAATGCTTAAAAATGGAGGCGAAAGTCATATTTGTAGTTCATGACGTACAGTCCATCCGGTTCAACAAGAAAAGCAAGGAAATCCGCAAACTTAACAATGCCACCCTTCTTTTGGTTCACACCAAGGCTATGGCAGAGCGGCTTCACGCCTTGGGTTGCACAACTCCTATGCGCATACTTTGGCTCTTCGACTACTACTCAGCAGACCCCATGCAAGATGCAGAAACAACTCTTACTCTAAAAAACTATGTGCTCTTTGCTGGCAACCTGTCGAAAAGCCAGTTCCTGAAAGAACTGATAGACAAAGGAAAATCGTTTACCACACACTTCAAATTGTACGGAATGCACGATGGTTCACTTAACCTCACTCATACCTCAAACATAGAATATGCCGGATTCTTCCGTCCCGAACAGACAGGAACCATATCTGGAGGTTGGGGACTTGTTTGGGATGGAGACAGTATCGACTCCTGCACAGGCGACTTTGGCGAATACCTCCGTTACAACTCTTCCCATAAGACCTCACTTTACCTTGCAGCAGGCTTACCAGTAATCGTGTGGAGCCAATCATCACTTGCTGAGTGGGTCAGCAAACACCAAATTGGCATAACAGTTGACAGTCTCAAAGACATAGACTCTACAATAGCCCATATAAGCAATCAAGACTATATAAAAATAATTAATAATGCACAAGAGATAGGTGCAAAATTGCGATTAGGGGATTTCTTAAAGACTCACATTACTAATCTTTAGAATAAGCATGATATCAATCATCATTCCTATATATAATGCAGGCAAGTACCTGACCCAATGTTTGGAAAGCATAAGAATGCAGACCTATCGAGACTTCGAAGTGCTTCTCATTGATGACGGAAGCACGGACAACAGTGCTGAGATATGTAAAAGTATTGCTAATAGTGACAACCGCTTTCATTACCACAATAAGAAAAACGGTGGAGTCAGTAGAGCCAGAAACTACGGACTGCTCCATGCAAAAGGTCAGTGGATATGTTTTGTAGATGCAGACGATTGGATTACTCATAATTATCTACAGGCTCTAACATCCCAAAAGCCGGAAGCCGACATCACATTCTTCGGAGTTTACACAGTGAATCCTGACGGCAGTCAAGCCACACTAACTTCCACTCCAGTATATACAGAAAAAAGAGAACACATAGAAGAGGCAATCTTCACATTACGATGCGGTGACTTAGGCGACATATTAGGATGGACCTGGGATAAAATGTTTCGTGCTGAAATAATCCGTAAGAACAACATTCGCTTTCCTGAAAACATCAGTTTCAGAGAAGACGAGATATTCACATTGGAATATTGCAGATACATTACCAGTCTGCGAATCATTGCTCAGCCCCTTTATTACTATCGGAAAACAGATGATGGACTTACGAGCAAAGGGCTGCAACCATCAGAACTACTACCTTCCTCCATCCATCTTGAAGAGAGCCTCAAATACTATTCACACCCCGAACTCAAAGAACACATATTGAAATCAGCAACAGACTATCGTGCATTGAATATCTATGCCAACCCCTTTAGGCAGATCAAGCAAAACCTTGACGAATTCCAGAAATTTATTTCCCGAAACCCTCAATCAGGTTTGCATTTCAAGATGAACCATTTGACCCAATATCTCCACAAATCTTATTGGTTAGCATATTTCTACTGTTTAATAAGAAAAATATAATACACCCAACGTAAAAAATACGGACTAAGGAAAAACTCACTTTTTTCCATTTGACAATTTTTCCTTTTTTCAAGGAGTTTTCCGGATGAGTTTTAATGAGTGTGCAATATTTTTTTGGAGCACCAAAAATGTGGCATTTAACAAAAAGTCGGATTACTTCATTTTTTTGTTTTTTATAAATGGATTCAAAGTCTTGCATTTTCTATAGTATGTTTTGTAGATTAAAAAAAATAGCGCTAACTTTGTAACGAAGTAGAGTTTGTGGTTATTACGATAGCATTTAAAAGAGTAAAACACCATTTCTTATGGACAGAATTTCTATAATCATTCCAGTATATAATGTTCAATCATATATTGAGGATTGCCTACACTCTGTTGCAGCTCAAACTTATCAGGGAAACATAGAGTGTTTGCTTATTGATGATTGTGGAAATGACGAAAGTATATTGTTGGCTCAAAATTTTATACAGAAGACTAATCTCCCCAATATCTCGTTTCGAATAATTCATCACAAACGTAATAAAGGCATATCTGGAGCACGAAATACAGGTATAAGCGAATCCACAGGCGATTGGATTTACTTTCTTGACTCAGATGATAAGATTATACCGGAATGCATTGAATTGATGATGGGCTGCGTTGCAAAATACCAAGACACTCAATTGGTAATTGCCGGTGCATATGCAACTAACGGTAAGTTTCAATATATGAATTATGAGAATAGAAAATCGGAGCTTCCAGACTATAGCGATGACACAAATTGGATAAATTATGCTTTTCTGAGACATGAGATGCTCTCAATGACAGCATGGAATATTCTTTTAAAAAAGAGTTTTTTTTTAGACAACTCTTTATTTTTCAAAGAAGGTATTACGAACGAAGATGAAATTCTTCATTTCCAATTAGCAAACACCGTAAACAGAATTTCCATTTTAAAAAGAAACACATATATATATGTCGTAAGAGAAAATAGTATTGTAACCTCTACAGACAAAATCAAATCAGACAGGAACTGGCTAATTCTTCTTGACATTATGATAGATAATATATGTGAAAGGAACAAAAAAAGACAGGTTGCATCCATCTTCTATTTTATAAAGATGAGAATAACGTATTCTTCCGATCCAGTCCTGCTTAGAGGACTAAAAAACATAATGCTAAAACTCATTAGGCATGCTACAATAAAACAATCTGCAGGTCTTTTGATTGGATATATAGCTCCATTGAGAAAATTAAATAAATACACAGATTGGTCAAAGACACTAATTGGAGATGTAATTTTATAACTTTCAACCACAAGAACATGTACAAGGTTACAATTGCTATTCCAGTATATAACTCCAAGGAGTCCATAGAGTTGACATTATTGTCTGCATTAAATCAAACATTCCAGAGTATAGAATATTTGATTATTGACGACAAGGGAACAGATAACTCCATAGGAATAATACATAATATCATACAGAAACACAAGCGTGGAAAAGATATCAAAATTATAGACCACATTTATAATAGAGGAATAGGAGCCACTAAGAACACAGCAATAGACAATGCAACTGGCGAATATTTATTCTTTCTTGACAGTGACGACTACATTACTCCTAATTGTATTGAAAAGTTATATAAAGCGTCCCACGGCAAAGAATGTTGCTATGGAAGTTATATCACATGTAACAAATCATTAGAGGTTGTGGATTATCAAAGAGTCGGAAGACACGAAGATAGTTCGGGTATACCAGCTCTGGCTCATCACCTATTTATGCAAAGAGGCAAATTGTACATTCAAACATGGAACAAATTATACAAAACATCTTTTCTTAGGAAAAACAACATACGATGTTCCCCCAACACCAATGTAGATGACGTGTTTTTCTCTTTCCAGATTCAATACTATTGCAGAACGTTTAAATGCATTCCCGATGTAACATATTATTATTTATTGCATTCCGACTCAACCACTAGCGGGATGGGAGGCCTTAAATATGATTATGCTATTCAACTGGCTGATGCATACAAGGACATTGAGACTTTTATAAGGACACACCCAGCTCAAGATATTCAATGGGGACATGAACAGACCGTTTATTATCATAACAAATGGTTTATTAAAAAAGTTCTGGAAAGTAAATCTCTAGATAGGAAACAAAGGATTTCTCTTTTAAAAGACAGGTTTTCCCAACTTCGTTTATTTGGAGAGATGTCACAATATAACAAACAACTAGTTAACGTCATTTCTTCAAAAAACCAATTTACAAACGCAAAGAAGTTTATTAAATTCTTACCATATACCCCCGTTAAAAAGCGCAAAAAAGACCCAATATTCCTACGTCTCAAAAACTTAATAAACAAAATGGTTCATAAGGCTAAAAAATATAAGATAGGAGAAATAGTGACATTAAACAAATAATATATGATACCAAAGATTATACATTACTGTTGGCTTAGCAATGACCCATATCCGGACAGTATTCAGAAGTGTATAGATTCATGGAAAAGATATCTTCCTGATTACGAAATTGTATTGTGGAATTTCAATCGTTTCCCAAAAGGGAAATCCAAATGGGTAGATCAAGCCTTTGACAGCCACCGATATGCTTTTGCAGCAGACTATCTTCGTTTGTATGCATTATATAATTATGGTGGAATATATTTGGATAGTGATGTAGAAGTTCTGAAATCCTTTGATAACTTACTTCATCTTCCATATTTTATAGGACAGGAAAATACAACATCAGGTATTGAGGCTGCAACAATGGGATTCGAAAAAGGACACCCTTTAATTAAAGCAATGCTAGAATTCTATGAAGGAAAAGATTTTATTAATCAGGACGGCTCTTACAACGACGAAGCTCTACCATATATAATTCGTCGATGCATAGAGACCAGATACGACTACCATCTCATTTCTAATACTAATGAGTTTGTTAACGACATTAACAAGATTAACATCTTGCCTATTGACTGGTTTAGTCCGAAACATTGGTTTACCAAAGAGGTTTGTTGCACAGAAAACACTTATTCAATTCACCATTTTGCAGCATCTTGGAAAAGCAACATAACAGAAGAGAAACAAGAGAGCACACCGAAAAATAAAAAGGCAAAGAACGCTTTGGATAGAATAATATTTAAGACTCAATATAAATTGTGTAAATCAGCATTGAAATCTGAAATTTTTTCTCGACTCTTTTTGTTTTTCTATAATGGCGAACACTTCTACATTTCAAGAACAATGTGGATTTATAAGCCCGATTACAAAAAATTATTACATTTAGGACATTTTTTGAAAGACTCTCAATTGGAGTTTATTCTCCCAGAAACATCTAAGCACAATACTTCAGGCAACATTGTTCCTATAGCAAAAATAAAAGGCTCGGATATTGAAATACATCATCAAATACCAAATAAATACGAACTGGTTAGACGCGAAGATTTTATTTCAGAATTTATTTCAAACATCAGTAAATGAGCATTTCTGTTATCATACCCGTATATAATGTTGCCTCTTATATAGAAGAATGTATAAGGTCTGTGATGTCGCAGACATACGATGGCGATTTGGAATGTTTGATTGTAGATGATTGCGGACAGGATGAAAGTATAGATATTGCCAGAAAAGTGGTTGAGGAGTATAATGGACCATTTTCTTTTCGCTTCATCCATCATGATAAGAACAAGGGGTTATCGGTTTCACGAAATACAGGTATCGAGAATTCGAAAGGTGAATACATTTATTTTTTAGATGCTGATGATATTCTTAAAGATAATTGTTTAGAGCTATTACTTGAAGTGTTAAAGCAATATCCGGATTGCGAAATGGTACAAGGAGGGTTGGAACTGTTAGTAGAAGATGGCGCAACAACATCAACACATGTGATTGAGAATCTCCGGATTTCTTTGAGCACAGAAAAAGAAATACCACAATACTCCAATAAAAAAGAGTGGATAAAAAGGGCATTTGCTCAACGAGGTGGATTGAGAGGTTTCTCCATGACTGCACAAAATAGGTTGATAAATAGAACATTTGTCATAAAAAACAAGTTATATTTTAAGGAAAAAGTTATCCATGAAGATGAGTTGTGGAATTATATGCTTGCGACTCATATAACTAGATTGGGGTTCTGTAAACATAATACATATCTCTACAGGATAAGACATAATAGCATTACTACACAACAAAGAAGTAACGATGAAAAAATAAAAGATCTTTTTCCTGTATGGGATGGGATATTGATTGATTTACTTAAAACTCCTAGCAAAGTATTTACTAAAATGTTATGGGGATATATGAATGAATTTTGGACATATGAAATGAGTCCCCAAACCAGAAAAGAATTATTAGAACGCTTGAAATTATTAATGCATGATTTCCATTTTCCTACAACAATAGGATTGTGGTTTTACACTCATAGACATAATGCTTCAAACTTTGGAGATTTCTTCTTTAGGAAAATGATGCATAATAGCATAAGAAAGATGCAACCAATATAGAGCCGGTCGCTTCCATTAAAACTTATAAAAGGTGTTATGACGATAATATTACAACTGCTGCATATCATACAGTCGTTTATAATAGCCATTTTTCTCTATAAGTTCGTCATGCTGCCCACGTTCCACTATTTCACCCTCGTAAATAACGAAGATTTCATCGGCATTCTTTATGGTTGAAAGACGGTGAGCTATGGCGACTGTGGTACGGCTCTTCATCAATCGCTCGAGGGCTTCTTGAACGAGACGTTCGCTCTCAGTATCGAGAGCTGATGTAGCTTCATCGAGGATAAGGATAGGAGGATTCTTCAAGATGGCACGAGCTATGCTGACACGCTGACGCTGACCTCCGGAAAGTCTTCCACCACGGTCTCCAATCATCGTATCATATCCATGTTCGCTCTCCATTATGAAATCGTGGGCATTTGCTATCTTTGCAGCTTCGATGACTTGTTCCATCGTAGCATTCTCAACACCAAAGGTGATATTATTGTAGAATGTATCGTTAAAAAGAATTGCTTCCTGATTTACATTTCCAATAAGCTGGCGCAGGCTGGAGATTCCTACATTTCTAATATCTTTTCCATCTATCAATATCCTACCATCACACACATCGTGATAACGAGGGATAAGGTCAACAAGAGTACTCTTACCTGAACCAGACTGACCTACTAAGGCAATAGTTCTACCCTTAGGAACTATCAGATTGATATGCTTCAGAACGTCCCGACCTTCAACATAGTGGAATGAAACATCCTGGATTTCTACTTTGTCTTCAAACGAAGTAAGTGGCTCTGGGTTTGCAATTTCTTTGATCGGATTCTCAGCCTTCAGGATGAAGTCGATACGATCCATTGAAGCAAGTCCAAGTGGAATCTGATAAGTAGCTCGTGAAAGTTCCTTCAAAGGATTGATTACACTATAAAGAATTACCATGTAGAAGATAAAAGTAGAGGCATCAATAAGGTCTGATTCATGCAAAATAAGAAAACCGCCAAACCACAGTACCACTACAATGATAATGGTACCCAAAAACTCAGACATAGGATGAGCTGCATTCTGACGAATAATCATTTCATTCATTGCCTTTCTAAATTCATCGTTCACAAAGATAAAACGTTTAAGCATCTTATGCTCTGCAATGAAAGCCTTGATGATACGAAGTCCACCAAGAGTTTCGTCGAGTTGCGCTATGATATCCCCCCACTGTCCTTGCACAGCTGATGACTGACTTTTTAATTTACGACTGACAACGCCCATAATCCATCCTGCTATAGGAGCTACCACTATTACAAAAACCGTCAACTGCCAACTAACCGTAAACAACGTAAAGAAACACACGAGAATGGCAATTGGTTGACGAATAAGCATGTCAATGGAGCTAGTGATGGAGGTTTCGACCATCTGTACGTCAGCGCTCATACGAGCAATGATATCACCTTTACGTTCCTCAGAAAAGAAACTTAAAGGTAGTTTCAACACTTTCTCATATACTTCAATACGTATATCCCTAACAACTCCCGTACGCAACGGAACCATAACAGATGACGAAGCAAAGTAGCCTGCTGTTTTTATTCCAGTCATTACAATGAGCGCTAACCCCATAAAAACCAATGTAAGAAATGCACCATGTATAGTTATCAATTCTTGAATCCATGCATAAGCATTATTTACAAGTACTTCTTTATGGATATGGCTCCAATCTATAGGCTGATAGGTATATACCTGTTTATCTATCTTAAAAAGAATATTAAGAATTGGAATCAGCACCATGAACGAAAACACATTCATCCACTGTGAGAAGAAATTGAGCACAACTGACCAAACCAAATATTTTCTATATGGTTTAAGATAGCGTGCCATGATGGAAAAAAACTGTTTCAGCATCTCTACAAAATCTTATAATTGGGGCAAAGATAAGAAATAAAAGAATATAAACATAAAATATAGGCGCAAAAACTCCTACAATACATTATAAACCGTCTATGTAATCATAAAGTTTCTGCAAATAGGCTTTTGCTTTACTGAGATTCTCTCCCCTTTTTTCTCCTCTATCCAATATCACAGAATTGGGAATTCCATCATAAAGGATCTGATTCCGCTCTGTTATCATACCAAAAGATGCATCAGGAAAAGCCAAGAACGCAAAGTGAGGAGCACGAGAATCAAGCAGATCTTTAGAAAAGGCGAAGTCGCTATGGTCAATATTGAGCAGACCTAATATAGTAGCTGCAATATCATTCTGGCTCCCAATAGCATGTATTGATTGGGGTTCTTTAATAATACCACCAGTCATAACAAGCGGTATCTCATAACGCCACATCTGATAATTATCAATATTATCGGGATAAGCTCCAAGATGATCTGGTACAATAACTACGAGAGTATTTTTCCATAAAGGTTTAGTTTTCAAACTATCCATAAAACGTCCCAATTCATGATCTGTATAAGCAAATGCATTCAAAGCCTCATGAGCAAATTGACTTTTATAAGGCACATCAAACGGTTCGTGGCTACTGAGGGTCATCATAGTAACAAAGAAAGGATTATTTTTCCCCATTTCATCGATATCTTTCAATATCCTATCGAACACGATTCCATCGTGAACACCCCATTTGCTTGTGATCTGGGAAGAAGGAAAACTTTTATCCGACACTACATTCTGATACCCTGTTCCGACGACATATGATTGCATATTGCTATAGTTGGTATCTCCACCATAATAAAAACTAGTGGTATATCCATTGCTACGCAAACTTCGTGCAATAGAAGGCAACTGAGTTGATTTATTTGGCATATCCATTATGCTCATACTTGGCTGTGCAGGCAATCCACTCAATATAGATACTATTGCCCTATCTGTGCGAACTGTATTAGCATAAAATTGGTCAAAATACCATCCTTCCTTTTTTATAGAGTCCAAATTAGGAGTTACTCCCGTTAGATGTCCACCCTCAGACATTATGTATTTCGAAAAACTCTCCAACATTATGACAATAACATTCGGCTTAGTGATGAACTTCAGACTATCATTATCTTTCCGTAGTTGAGTATAGACCATTCCATCGAATATACGATTGGCTTCGTTATCATCCATAAAGCGGAATTGGCTTCCAATGTCCACCTTGTGTAATACAGATTCTACAAAACTGAATATAGGATTAACAGCGGCATGATTTAATCGTATATTCTGACTGAAATATACAGTTCCTGTATGATTTGTACCTGTGCCTAATCCACCACGAATCGGCAATATGAGCAATGCTGTCATAATAAGCAAGAAAGTGGTCGTTATTATTTTTCTCCTGACCGGAACTCTTTTACGTCCTCCAAATAATTGTTTGGGAACTAATATATATTCAAAAAGCAGATAAGTAAGGACAGATGACACTATTATAATCATGCAACGATAAACGATTTCCCACATAGTCATACTCGCCATAGTATCTGTGGGGGATGTTTTAAGGTACAACAAAGGGGTACTATCAAGCGGGAATCCCCAATAAGCATAAAGACCTATATTGACACTATAAAACAATGCAGTTCCAAACGAGAGAAATACAAAAAGTAAACGCCAAAGCGGCAGAATGTATTTCCCCTCCAGCCATTCCCCCATTAGTAATATCAACGCAGGTAGTACGGTCAGATACCCAGCAATAGCCATATCAAGTTTTACACCATGCCCTAATACACCCAATAAATCTCCCATATCACAAGCCCCTATCGTCTCGTGGTGTATTAAGAGAAAAACGACCTTACTCACTGTTCCTAAAAGCAGCCAGAGCACATAAACCAGAATAAATGCTTTCGCGTATCTCATACGAGTAAAATATAAATTCACATTGCAAACATACGAAAAAAAAGAAACACACACATTCGTCACATATCAAAATTATAGAAATCATTTCATGAATAGCATCAAAATGCATACATTTGCACACATATTTTATAAAAAATTATGGTATTACTCAGTTTTGACACGGAAGAATTCGATGTACCACGTGAGCATGGTGTAGATTATGACACACTCACCGACGGAATGAAGGTATCAATTTTTGGTACCAATAAAATATTGGATGTATTGAAAGCTGAAGGTGTACACGCTACGTTTTTCTGCACCGCAAATTTTGCACAACATGCACCTGAAGTAATGAACCGCATCATTGCTGAAGGACATGAAGTGGCTGCACATGGATGCGATCACTGGAATCCTAAACCAGAAGACGTGATAAACAGCAAAAAAACTTTGGAACAACTGATCGGACAGACTATATATGGTTATCGCCAACCTCGCATGTTTCCTGTTTCTGACGAAGAAATTGAACGACAAGGATACATATACAATTCGTCACTAAATCCAGCTTTCATTCCAGGCAGATATATGCATCTGACAGAAAGCAGGATTCCGTTTATGAAGGGAAATGTACTACAAATTCCTGCATCAGTAACCCCTTACTTCCGTTTCCCTTTATTTTGGCTTGCAATGCACAACCTGCCTATGTGGCTTTATAAGAAATGGTGTAGATGGACACACAGTCACGATGGGCAATTTGTCACTTATTTTCATCCATGGGAGTTTTATCCCCTTGCAGAGCACCCAGAACTTCGCATGCCGTTTATTATCAAGAACCATGCTGGCGATGGAATGATAAGGCGCTTGCACGAACTCATTCAGATGTTCAAAACAGAAGGAGCTGAGTTTATAACATATACAGAATTTACAAAACGTTGGAAAGTATCATGATAAGATTTGCCATAGTATCTCCATGTTACAATGAGGAGGAAGTTTTGCACGAATCAGCCTCCCGTCTATCTTCACTGTTTAACAATCTTATTACCAAGAAAAAAATCAGCAGTGACAGTTTTATTTTATATGTCAACGATGGCAGTCGTGACAAAACATGGTCTATCATTCAGGAACTGCACTCTACAAATAAATTCATCTGTGGGCTAAATCTGGCTCATAATGTAGGTCACCAGAATGCCATCATGGCAGGAATGATGACAGCAAAAGATTATGCTGATGCAGTAGTTACAATTGATGCAGACCTACAAGACGACATCAATGCTATTGAAGAAATGATTGACAAATACAACGCAGGTAACGACATCGTATATGGTGTAAAAATAAGTCGCGAAGGCGACTCATTTGCAAAACGTTCGAGCGCTATTCTTTTTTACAAAATACAACAAAGCATGGGTGTTAAGGCCATATACAATCATGCTGATTTTCGTTTATTAAGCAAACGTGCACTCAACGAACTATCCCTCTATAAAGAACGAAATCTCTATCTACGCGGCTTAATGCCAATGATGGGATTTCCTTCTGCCACAGTAGACGATGTAATAAGTCCGCGCACAGCTGGATCCAGCAAATACACTTTGAGTAAAATGCTACGTCTTGCCACCGATGGAATCACTTCTTTTTCTACAAAACCAATATCATTAATCATTGGTGTAGGAACAATTGGAATGGTGATTTGTTTCCTCATGCTTATATACGTTCTTACAAGTTGGATAAGCGGTCATGTGACTCCCGGATGGAGCAGTATTATGTTGAGCGTATGGTTTATCGGCAGTGCACTATTGCTAAGTATTGGTATTGTAGGCGAATACATCGGGAAAATATATATCGAAGTAAAACAGCGCCCGCTTTATTCTATTGAGCAAATATTGATGCATCAAAAAGACAATGATAAAACTTAAAAATAACGAACGGGTGATGCAGTTTATACGCTTTTGCATCATCGGCACATGTGCAGCTGCCG
The DNA here is from genome assembly GCA_002342585.1 of Prevotellaceae bacterium UBA2448. GTDB lineage: Bacteria > Bacteroidota > Bacteroidia > Bacteroidales > Bacteroidaceae > Minthosoma. Next base: position 47,041 of record DDQG01000006.1, on the reverse strand, counting down.
TACATTATGGAATATACTTCCTGTTACAGTATTGGATTAATCTAAACATTGCATACACAGCAGGTTATGTAATCAGTTTCGTTGGCAACTATTTTCTAACCAATTATTTCACGTTTCGAACTCGACCTTCTTGGGGTAAGTTTATTGGTTTTGCAGGAAGTCATGGATTGAATTACTTTCTTCATATTGTTCTTTTCAACATATTTCTATGGGCAGGAGTACACAAACTGATTGCCCCTCCACTTGTTATGCTGGTTGCCATGTTGGTGCAGTTCAGCGTGCTGCGAATCGTCTTTACTTGGAACAAAAACAAGTCATGATGACACATTTGCTTTACAACTTGCCCACAAAAAGCAAGAGAATAAGCAAAAAAAAATATTTTCACACAATTTAAGTTTCCACATTAATAATATAGTAAAACAATTCAATACCTTTGCACCTGATTAGGTAGAAAGATGTTTCATCAGATATACACATCTCACACTTTTTTCGAAATTAATTTCTAATTTTTTAAAATATTATACTATGGCATTAGATTTGACAAAGTATGGCATCACTGGTAGCACTGTGATTGCTCACAATCCTTCTTACGAGGAACTTTACAAAGCTGAAATCAATCCTGCTCTCGAAGGTTACGAAAAGGGTCAGGAAACTGAACTTGGTGCAGTAAACGTTATGACTGGTATCTTCACTGGTCGTTCACCTAAGGACAAGTACATCGTTGATAACGACGAAAGCCACAACAACGTATGGTGGACTTCTGAAGCATACAAGAACGACAACCACCCAATGAGCGAAGATGTTTGGGCTAAGGTTAAGGAAATCGCTAAGAAAGAGCTTTCTAATAAGCAGCTCTATGTAGTTGATGCATTCTGTGGCGCTAACAAGGCTACTCGTCTTGCTGTTCGTTTCATCGTTGAAGTTGCTTGGCAGGCTCACTTCGTTGAGAACATGTTCATCCAGCCAACAAAGGAAGAACTTGCTAACTTCGAACCAAACTTCGTTATCTACAATGCTTCTAAGGCTAAGGTAGAAAACTACAAGGAACTCGGTCTGAACTCTGAGACTTGTGTTGCATTCAACACTAAGAGCCGTGAGCAGGTAATCATCAACACTTGGTATGGTGGCGAAATGAAGAAGGGTATGTTCTCTATGCAGAACTACTACCTCCCACTTCAGGGTATCGCTTCTATGCACTGTTCTGCTAACACAGACATGGAAGGTAAGAACACTGCTATCTTCTTCGGTCTCTCCGGTACTGGTAAGACTACTCTTTCTACAGATCCAAAGCGTCTGCTCATCGGTGACGACGAGCACGGATGGGACGACGAAGGCGTATTCAACCTGGAAGGCGGATGCTATGCTAAGGTTATCAACCTCTCTAAGGAGAACGAACCTGACATCTACGGAGCTATCAAGCGTGACGCCCTTCTTGAGAACGTTACAGTTGACAAGAACGGCAAGATTGACTTCGCAGACAAGAGCGTAACTGAGAACACTCGTGTAAGCTACCCAATCGACCACATCAAGAACATCGTAAAGAAGGTTGCCGGCAAGAGTGCAGGTCCTGCAGCAAAGAACGTTATCTTCCTTTCTGCTGATGCATTCGGAGTTCTTCCTCCAGTATCTATCCTTACTCCAGAGCAGACTCAGTACTACTTCCTCTCTGGTTTTACTGCAAAACTCGCAGGTACAGAGCGTGGCATCACTGAACCAACTCCAACATTCTCTGCTTGCTTCGGTCAGGCATTCCTGGAGCTCCACCCAACAAAGTATGCTGAGGAACTCGTAAAGAAGATGAAGAAGTCTGGCGCAAAGGCTTACCTCGTAAACACTGGTTGGAACGGAACTGGCAAGCGTATCTCTATTCCAGATACTCGTGGTATTATCGATGCAATCCTCGACGGTTCAATCCTCAAGGCTGAAACTAAGAAGATCCCATTCTTCGACTTCGAAGTACCAACATCTCTGCCAAACGTAAACCCAGCTATCCTCGACCCACGCGACACTTATGCTGACGCTTCAGTTTGGGAAGAGAAAGCTAAGGATCTTGCTGGCCGCTTCATCAAGAACTTCAACAAATATACTACAAACGAAGCAGGTAAGGCTCTCGTAGCTGCTGGTCCAAAGTTGTAATTCTTAATTACACATTATATATAATAAAGGATGCACCTCAATCGAGATGCATCCTTATTTTTTCTTCCTCCCACATCGTGTTGGGTTCTACCTTACAGGTATGAAGTCCTAACCTTGCAGCCGCCTCGCAATTTATAATTGTGTCGTCAACATATAAACAGTTCTCCGCCTTCTTCCCTATTTTTTTCAACACATATTCGAAAACTCTTAAATCCGGTTTTGCCATACCCAATAGCTGCGACATGAATACTTCATCAAAATAGCTTGACACAGGTTCAGGAAACATATTCTCTTCCATAAAACGCCAATGTTCCTCATTTGTGTTGGAAAGCATATACACTTTATAACCCTCTTTACGAAGCCGTTTAAGCATTTCGAGTTTTTCAATTGGAATGCAGATTAGCCAAGCATTCCATGCATCTACTACCTGTTGCCAAGTTGTCCCAGGACGGCAACCTTTCAGTGCCTCACCAAGGAACTGCTTTGTGCTAATCTGCCCCATCTGGTACTGATCCATAACTTTACTTGCTGCAGCACCTTCGCAAAGAGTGCCTCCTGCAGCGCCTCTTTCTCCTTTAGATGTCATCCAAGATTTAGCATCCAGCCCCAAAGCCTCCAATTCCTTGATGCAGCGACCCATATCAATATCTAAAAGTACACCACCAAGGTCAAAAATTACAGTTTTTACCATACTTAATTTCGATTTTTGAGGCAAATATAATAAAAAGGGATTTTACTATGAAATTTTTGCTGGTGTGCACAGGAAAAAAATTTCTTGTGCACACCAGCAAAAAAAATCCCTATTCTTCCAACTTGGGCCCGCGTGAAGTCAATCAGCAGTGCGCTTGGGGAAGGTTATAGGGATTTGTTTTGCAAAATTACCATTTTTGATATAAAAACATCAAACTTTTTACCAATAAATTTTAAAAATAGTTGCATTTTTAATTTTTTACCTCTCCAATAGGCACATTTGTCAATTAAATGTAATACCTTCGCGCCGCTATTCAAAACGATGCATGGGTAAAATCAGGTTGTTTTTCGTCATAGGGCTGCTATTTGGTTTTCACTCTATTAGCAAAGCACAAATAGCGGCAGATGCTCAGACGGACCTCGAAATGACAGGCGCGCCTGTGGTTTCTCATGCAATGTACTATACAGGAATGGTTCAAGATGGAGACGAGATGATTCCTAGTTTTATGTTCTCCGATGTATATGTCTTCAACAAACTCATTTTCAAGAATACTCGCCAAGCACGCAAATATTACAAGATTGCAAACAATATAAAGAAAGTGTACCCAATAGCTGTCGAAATCCAGAAGACAGTGAATAAAACTATTGCACACCTCGATTCGCTAGAAACAAAGAAAGAAAAAGACGAATATATCAAGCGCTCCGAGAAAGAACTGAAGGCTGAATACTATCCGCGCCTTAAGAAACTAACTTTCTCGCAAGGCAAACTTCTTATAAAGCTCATAGACCGTCAATGCGACATGACAAGTTACCAACTTATCAAGACATATATGGGTGGATTTAAAGCTGGATTTTATAATGCCTTTGCAAGTTTGTTTGGAGCAAGTTTGAAGAAACAATACGACCCAGAAGGTGATGATCGCCTAACGGAAAGAGCTATTTTACTGATAGAAAGCGGACAGATGTGAGAAAGCTAAAGGTTACAGAAATGGGGCGCATGAACATAGAAGAGTTCAAGGCGTCTGAGAAGATTCCACTCATCGTTGTTCTTGATGATGTACGCTCGATGTACAACGTCGGAAGCATATTCCGCACATCAGATGCATTCAGAACAGAATCAATATGGTTGTGCGGTATTACAGCACGTCCACCACATCCAGAGATTCACAAAACGGCATTAGGGGCAGAAGACTCGATGGAATGGCGATATTTTACCACAACTCAAGAAGCTATTGAGGCTCTGAAACGAGCAGGCTACATTATATACAGTATAGAACAGTGCGAAGGTAGCACAATGCTGCAAGACATACATATTGATAATACTCAAAAGTATGCCATCATATTAGGCAACGAAGTAAAAGGTGTAAAACAGGAAATAGTTGACATGTGTGACGGTTGCATTGAGATACCGCAATTCGGTACAAAACATTCACTTAATGTAGCCTCGACTGCTGGCATTGTTATATGGGAATTTGCTAAACAAATGATAGTATAAAAACCAAAACGCTATCTTTTTGCAATAAATTCCTAATATCAATTGTCAATCATCAATTAAATTCATACCTTTGCACCCTCAATTTGGTATTAACGAACAAAACATAACGTTTTATGGCAGAAACATTAGAAGTAAAAGAACTTGCCGAAGTGGCAGTTCGATTTTCGGGCGATTCCGGTGACGGAATGCAACTTGCCGGAAACATTTTCTCTACAGTTTCAGCTACTGTAGGTAATAGTATCAGCACATTCCCAGACTATCCAGCCGACATTCGCGCCCCGCAAGGCTCTCTAACTGGTGTGTCTGGTTTCCAAGTACACATTGGTGCAGAGATGGTTTACACACCTGGTGACAAGTGCGATGTACTTGTTGCAATGAATGCTGCAGCACTGAAAACCCAGTACAAGTATGCCAAGAAAGATGCAACAATAATTATTGACACAGACTCATTCCAAGCTGCCGATCTTAAGAAAGCTGCATTTCAGACAAACGATTATCTGGGCGAAATGAATATCGACCCAGATCGTGTCATTGCTTGTCCAATCACGCAAATGGTAAAAGATTGCCTGGCAGACTCAGGCATGGATGTGAAAGCAATGCTAAAGTGTCGTAACATGTTCGCTCTCGGACTTGTATGTTGGCTCTTCGACCGTGATTTGGAGATTGCCTTCAATTTCCTTCGTGAGAAATTTGCAAAGAAACCAGGTGTAGCAGATGCAAACATCAAGGTTATTCAAGCAGGTTACGATTACGGACACAACACTCACAGTAGTGCCAACAACGTAAGACGTATCGAAACAAAGCACAAGGTTCCAGGACGTTACATGGACATCACAGGCAACAAAGCCACAGCATACGGATTTATTGCAGCAGCAGAAAAGGCTGGGCTGAAACTATACCTAGGTTCCTACCCTATCACACCAGCCACAGACGTACTTCACGAACTGTCAAAGCACAAGTCACTTGGAGTAACCACAGTACAGTGTGAGGATGAAATTGCAGGATGCGCAAGTGCTGTAGGCGCTTCATTTGCAGGAGCTTTAGCCGTCACATCTACCTCTGGTCCAGGTATTTGTCTGAAGTCAGAAGCCATGAACCTTGCAGTAATCATGGAATTACCAATCGTAGTTCTTGATGTTCAGCGCGGCGGTCCTGCTACTGGTCTTCCAACAAAATCAGAACAGACCGACCTGCTTCAAGCACTCTTTGGTCGTAATGGTGAAAGTCCAATGCCAGTAATCGCTGCAACATCGCCAACCGACTGTTTTGATGCAGCATATAATGCTTGCAAAATAGCACTCGAGCATATGACTCCTGTCATTCTGATGACCGATGCATATGTAGCAAACGGTTCGGCAGCATTCAAACTGCCAAATCTTGCTGAATATCCAGCAATCAATCCACCATACGTACCAGAGGAACTCAAGGGAACTTGGACTCCATACATGCGCAATGAGAAAACAGGAGTACGCTATTGGGCTGTGCCTGGACGTGAAGGATTCCAGCACATACTTGGCGGATTGGAAAAAGACAATAAGACAGGAGCCATCTCAACAGATCCTGAAAATCACAATCTTATGACCCATCTACGTCAAGAGAAGATTGACAAAATACAGGTTCCTGACCTTGAAGTACTTGGTGACAAAGACAACGCCGATCTGCTCATAGTTGGTTTTGGAGGCACATACGGACACCTTCACGCAGCTATGGATGAGTTGAGAGCTCAGGGCAAGAAAGTTGCTTTAGCACACTTCAAATACATCAACCCACTGCCAGCAAACACAGCTAAAGTTTTAAGCAAGTACAAAAAAGTAGTAGTTGCAGAACAGAACATGGGACAACTGGCTGCATGGTTACGCATGAAAGTGGACAACTTCACTCCATATAAGTTCAACCAAGTAAAAGGGCAACCATTCGTTGTAAACGAACTGGTAGAGGCCTTTACAGAAATACTCAACAAATAAAAGAAAGGACACAACATTATGGCATATACAGCACAAGATTTTAAGAAAGGACAGCCAAGATGGTGTCCTGGTTGTGGTGACCACTTCTTTTTGGCAAGTCTCCACAAGGCAATGGCAGAAATTGGAGTTGACCCATGGAATACTGCCGTAATTTCAGGTATCGGATGTAGTAGCCGTCTGCCACACTACATGGCAACTTACGGCATGAATACCATACACGGACGTGCAGCAGCAATCGCTACTGGTGCAAAAGTAGTCAACCCATCCCTTTCTGTATGGCAGGTAAGTGGCGATGGTGATGGTTTGGCAATTGGTGGTAACCACTTCATACATGCCAACCGACGCAATATAAACCTCAACATGATACTGCTCAACAACCGCATCTATGGTTTGACAAAAGGTCAGTACTCACCTACTAGTCCACGTGGTTTTGTGAGCAAATCAAGTCCATACGGAACAGTAGAAGATCCGTTCCGACCTGCAGAACTTTGTTTTGGTGCTCGCGGACACTTCTTTGCACGCGCAGTAGCAACTGACGCACAAGGAACAATAGACATCCTCAAAGCTGCCCATCAGCATAAGGGCGCAGCAGTATGTGAGATTCTGCAGAATTGCGTAATCTTCAATGATGGCACCCACGAATCAGTATACTCAAAGGAAGGACGTGCAAAGAATGCCATCTATGTTCAACACGGCAAACCACTTATCTTTGGCGAGAATTCAGAGTACGGTCTTATGCAAGAAGGATTCGGTTTGAAAGTGGTTAAAATTGGCGAGAACGGCATCACAGAGAAAGATATCCTTGTCCACGATGCACATTGCCAAGACAACACACTACAGTTGAAACTCGCTCTCATGGGTAATGGCGATGGATTTCCAGTCGCACTTGGTGTAATCCGCGATGTAGATGCACCTACATACGATGATAGTGTAACTGCACAAATAGAAGAGGTTTCTTCAAAGAAGAAGTATCATAACTTCGCAGAACTACTCGAAACCAACGATATTTGGGAAGTAAAATAATACTCACCCATAGTTAAATTACAAGCCTCTGTCATGCAATCGACAGAGGCTTTTTATATCATACCGTACACAAAAAGCACAAAAACTATATAATTTTCTTTAAAAAACGAGGTTTTAGCAGGTTAAGCGAAAAAATGTTCGTATTTTTGCACGATTATTGCTAAATACAAAGCAACAAAACATCATATAACTTCGTTTGTTTCATAAACAACGCACATCTGAATGACTTCAAAGACTTTTAAATCAATATTCGCATATATAGGAATTCTTTTATTAGTTTCTTGCGTAAAAAGCAAAGAAACTGAAAGCACACCATATTGCGCCATTACATCATTTGGTGTAAATAGCATCGTAAGTTATGTACCTTACAAAACAAGCACTGGTACTACTACGATCAAGAGAACTGTTTCTGGAAGTAGTATTTTATTCGAAATAAATCAAGAAACAGGACTCATAAATACAGTAAAGCCCTTGCCCAATTGGATTAACCTGACCAAGGTTGTACCTACTTTCACATGTCATGGCACTCTTCAATATAAAAGCGGAGACAATTATTATACAATCACATCAGGCAAAGACTCTCTCGATTTTACAGAACCACACATACTACGAAGCGTTTCTTCAGACGGACTTTACTCAAAAAGTTATCTCGTGTCATTTACAAAAAACACAGAAGCCTCTGACACAATCCTTTGGTCAAGCGTTGTTAGCAACCTAGATTTGGAAGACGAAAAACACAGATCTATAGTTCTGGCTGCTACATACCCTGACAAACAAGGAACTGACTCCTTGGTAAGGAGAATCTTTATTTTCTCCAAAAACAATGAAGGCAAGCCACAAGTAACAAGCACTACAGACCATAGCGACGCAACAACATGGACTAATGCTGAAGAACTTATCGGAGCAGATGGAATCATTGACCCATATTCAGTCATGGTTCATCAAAATGAATTATATGCTATCGATAATCAAGGCAAACTATATAAATCAACTGAGAATGTCAAAGGAGTTGTATGGATGAAGGTGGCTGAAAAAGGTCTCTCTCGTCTTCTCGCAAGTGACAATTATTACCTGTATGCTTATGACGGTACTAACATCATTGCAACAGAAGACTTCACGAACTGGAAAGAATGTGGAAATAAGAATCTTGAGATGCTACCCACCAGATGTTTCTATAGTTTCTATCGTCAGTCATACAACAACACCCAAGTTAACATCGCCATGATGGGCGGTTTGAATGACAACAATAAAAACGATGGCGTCACATGGTACAAAGTCACAGACACCCAAGATGATGTAATCGACCCATGGCAATTTATCGATGTGAGCAACGAAACAAATATTGGCTACCCTTATTTGCAGGAAACAAGCACCGTCATGTATGGTGACAATCTGTACACAATGGGACGCACATTCACTGAACAGTTCCTGGGTATGTATCGCTCTGAGGACAATGGTATCTCCTGGAAACTCCAAACCAAAATGTGGCGTTTACCAGAATCGCTCGAAGCGACGAATGGCGCTGCAAGCATGGTTCTCATAGATAAGTCTTTCTATGTTTTCCAAATAGGCGGAAAAATCTGGAAGGGTTCTATAAGATAACTTATAAACCACACACCAGAGAATCCGTAAATCAGATAGAGATATATCCACAATGAAAAAAATTCTGCTAATATTATCCATCATAACATCCCAGACTATCTGTGCACAAACAGAGATGGAGTATGCATTGGAGATAGGTGGAATGTTGGGTACAAGTACGTATCTGGGTGATGCAGGTAATACAGGATTATTCAAAAACATAAATATGGGCGGTGGAGCTATAGCTCGTTACAACATAAACCCTCGCATGGCTTTAAAATTCAACCTCGGTTATGGTGGAATCTCTGGCAATGCATCGGGCGATGCTTTTCCACCAGAAGTGGATCGTTCAAATTTAAAATTCAACAAATCAGTATTTGACTTTGGCGGTCAATACGAAATTCACTTCTGGGCCTATGGAACAGGCAATAGCTATAAAAACACTCATCGATTAGTGCCCTATTTGCAGATAGGAATTGGAGCTACTGTTGCAAGCAAAACTTTCTCCTTGAATATCCCTGTCGGATTCGGCATAAAGTACAAAGTGGCACCAAGACTTAACATAGGACTCGACTGGACAGTCAGAATGTCAATGACAGATAAAATAGACGGAATTGAAGATCCATATAGAATACAAAGTGGTTTTTTGAAGAACAAAGATACATACTGCTGGACAATGCTTTACGTATCTTATGATTTCTTACCTAAACTGCGTAAATGTAACAACTGATAACAATACGATTAAGATGTACAAGAAAAAAATAGACATGAGCAGACTCCCAAAGCATATTGCCTTCATCATGGATGGTAATGGCAGATGGGCACAAGCTCGCGGTCAACAGCGAAGTTACGGACATATTGCAGGTGCCGACACGTTGGAGGCAACATTGCGATGTGCTACAAAACTTGGCATCCCGTATGTTACTTTCTACGCTTTTTCAACCGAAAACTGGAACCGTCCGCAAAGCGAGGTTAACACCCTACTAGATTTGATGCTCAAACATCTGGAGGAAAACATATTCATGAATAACGATGTGAAGTTCTTACTGATTGGTGACCTCGAAAATATGCCAGACAACTTACGCAATGCTAGTATCCAACTGATGGATAAGACGAAGAATAACAAAGCCATAACAATGGCTGTAGCTTTCAACTATTCATCAAGATGGGAATTAGCATATGTTACACGACAGATTGCCGATGAAGTGAAAAGAGGAGAACTAAACATAAACGACATAAGTGCCGAAACAATTGATAGCCACATGGCTACGCGTACTATGCCTAACCCCGACCTACTCATCAGAACAGGTGGAGAACAACGACTGAGCAACTTCCTTCTATGGCAAACAGCATATTCTGAACTATACTTTACAGATACATATTGGCCCGACTTCGACGATGAATGTCTTTACAAAGCCATCGTAGATTATCAAGGACGCCAAAGACGTTTTGGAAAGACAGGTGAACAAGTATCTGAAGAGAACAAATAAAACGATGAGAAAATTAAACAACATAACGAAACAACTTGTAATTCTGATGACAATGCTCGTCACTATTCTGCCTGTAGAAGCACAGAATAATGAACAGAGCAAACCAGTTGTTGTATATGGTCAGAATCGCAAAGTGGAAATCGGCGGTATCACAGTTGATGGTGTGCAAAATTACGATGACAACATTCTTATTGGACTATCTGGACTCACCATCGGTGAAACCATCTCATTCCCTGGAGATGAAATCACGGATGCAGTAAAACGTTACTGGAAGCATGGACTTTTTTCTAATGTAAAAATTGAAGCCGACAGCATCGTAGGAAACAAAGTATATCTGAAGATTACTCTCGCCACTCGCCCCCGAGTATCGCAAGTCAACGTATGGGGAGTAAAGAAAAGCGAGCAGAAAGACCTCATGGAAAAGATGGGATTGGCAAAGGGAAATCAGCTAACCCCAAACATGGTGGACAAAGCAAAGATTGTCATCAAACATTATTTTGAAGAAAAGGGGTTTAGAAATGCCTCTGTAGAAATCATCCAGAGAGACGACCCTGCTCATCCAGACATGATAATGGTTGATGTCAATATCGACAAAAAAGAAAAAGTGAAAGTACGCAAAATCTATATTAGCGGAAACAATCATATAAAGACTAGTAAATTCCATGGAGGTTTCTTCTCTGGCGGTCTGTTAAAGAAAACCAACGAGAAAGGGTTCAAGAGTCTGTTCAAGGCTAAGAAATTCATTGAGGAACGCTATGCAGAAGACAAAGAAAGAGTAATTGAAAAATACAATGAACTTGGATTTCGTGACGCAACCATTGTAAAGGACAGCATTGTCGACAATGGTGACAATACCGTTGATATCTATCTTGGAATAGAAGAAGGCGACCGTTATTATGTTCGCGATATTAACTGGGTCGGAAATTCCGTTTATACTACAGACGTGCTTAACAAACTGCTCAAGATGAAGCGTGGAGATGTATATAATCAGAAACACATTACGAACAGACTGAATGCAGATGAAGACGCTGTGGCCAATTTTTATTACAATCAAGGATATGTCTTCAATCAGGTCGTCCCAGTTGAAGTAGATGTAGATGGCGATTCCATCGATCTCGAAATACGTATTACAGAAGGTGTACAGGCAACAATCAATAAAATTAAAATCTATGGTAATACACGCGTTTACGAGGAAGTAGTACGTCGTGAATTGAAACTAAAGCCGGGTGACCTCTTCTCTATGGATGCATTCAAGATGTCATATCAAGAAATAGGTCAAATGGGGCATTTTGACCCTGAAGCTATAGACTTCAAACCTGTTCCAGACCCAATCAATGGCACTGTAGATATGAATCTTGGACTGACGCCAAAGGCAAGTGATCAAATTGAATTCTCACTTGGATGGGGACAGACTGGTGTAATCGGAAAGTTGGGACTTAAGTTCAACAACTTCTCTATGCGTAACCTTTTCCATCGAAACGGACTTCATCGTGGTATCATGCCTCAAGGTGATGCGCAAACCCTAGAACTTTCAGGTTCTACAAACGGACGTTACTATCAGTCGTATAGTATTTCGTTCCATGACAACTGGTTTGGTCGTAGGCGCCCTAATTCTCTATCTGTAAGTGCATTCTTCTCACGTCAAACCGACGTAAGTAGTGCATACTACAATTCAAGCTACTACAACAACTACTATTCCGCCCTTTATGGTTATGGTAACTATAACTCAAGCTACTATAACAACTATTCTAGTTACTACGACCCAGATAAATACATCATGTTGCTTGGTTTATCAGTTGGTTGGGGTAAACGTCTTAACTGGCCAGATAACAACTTTAGTTTCCAAGCATCTCTCGGATATACCCGTTATATGCTGAAGGATTGGGAATACTTCCTCATAACCGATGGTAACTGTAATAACATCAACCTCACACTTTCACTCTCTCGTGTAAGCATAGATAACCCTATATTCCCTCGTCGTGGTTCGCAGATTACCCTTTCAGGTACATTCACACCACCATACTCTCTATGGGATGGAGTTGATTATGCTAATTTGGCTACCAACCGCGCCAATGCAAACTACATGAGCGATATGCAAAAGAAGTTCAAATGGATTGAATACCACAAATGGGCATTCAAATCACGTTTCTACACCCCTCTGTCAAGTGCCAATAAGTGTTTTGTACTGATGACACGATTCGATTGTGGATTCCTCGGTAGTTACAACAAAAACAAAAAATCACCATTCGAAACATACTACATGGGTGGTGACGGTATGTCTGGTTACTCTTACAACTACTATACCGAGACTATCGGACTTCGTGGTTACGACAACGGAAGCCTTACTCCATACGGATTTGAAGGTTATGCATATTCACGTATGACACTTGAGCTCCGCTACCCTGTATTACTTCAAGGAAGTACAAACATATACGTGCTCGGTTTTGCCGAAGGAGGTAATGCATGGACAGAAGTAAGGAAATTTAACCCCTTCGATTTAAAACGTTCTGCAGGTGTTGGCGTTCGCATCTTCCTGCCGATGATTGGACTTATGGGTATTGACTGGGCATACGGATTCGACAAAGTATTCGGTTCAAAGAACTATTCTGGTAGTCAATTCCACTTTATTCTCGGACAAGAATTCTAACAAACCTAAAATACATTATAGTATGAAAAGAACATTATTTACGATAGCTCTTGCCCTGGTAGGGTTACTATCAGTTAACGCACAGAAGTTTGCACTTGTTGATATGGAATATATATTGAAGAATGTACCTGCATACGAACGTGCCAACGAACAATTGAACCAAGTAAGCAAAAAATGGGAAGGTGAGGTACAGGCACTTCTTAATGAGGTTGAAACACTCTATCGCAAATACCAATCTGAATCAGTATTTCTCTCTGATTCTCAAAAAACAAAAGCAGAAGAAGCTATAGTAGCAAAGGAAAAAGAAGCAAGTGAACTGAAAAAGAAATATTTCGGAGCAGAAGGCGAACTTTTCAAAAAACGTCAGAGTCTTATGTCACCTATACAGGACGAAATCTATAGTGCCGTAAAAGATATTTGTGAAAAGAAAGGCTATCAGTTGATTCTCGACCGCGCATCTGGTGGTAGCATTATCTACGCCTCTCCAAAGATAGACATAAGCGATGAGATATTACAACGTCTTGGATATAGTCATTAAACAGATAACAATCAACAGTATTATTAATCATATTATTTTCAAAAATTAAAGACAATGAAGAGAATTATTATTGCAGCACTATTGGTATTACCAATGAGTGTATTTGCACAGAAATTTGCACACGTAAATTCAGCTGATATCGTTCAGGCAATGCCTGAATATACTACTGCTCAGACAGAAATTCAGAATCTGGCAAAGCAGTACGAAGATGAATTAAAGAAAATGCAGGAAGAACTCCAGACAAAGGCTGAGGACTACCAGAAGAATCAAGCTACTCTGCCTGATGCAGTAAAACAGCGTCGCGAACAAGAGTTACAAGAACTCAACCAGCGTCTTGAGCAGTATTACCAAACATCACAGCAATCACTTCAGCAGGCTCAGTCTCAGAAAATGCAGGCTATCACTCAGAAGATTACAACTGTAATCAAGGAGTTAGGCGTTGCAGGTGGATATGTATATGTAATGGACACATCAAGTGGCATCCCATTCATCAGCGAAACACTTTCAACTGACATTACCAGCCAGGTAAAGGCAAAACTCGGAATCAAGTAAATAAATGATGATACGCACATATATTGCACTTATTTTTGCGCTCCTCTCTGTTGCAAATCTATCAGCACAGGAGGCAGCGCAAACTGCATCAAATGTAGCCGCTCCTGCCAACACCATTGTACAGATGCAGCATTTCGGTTATTGTAGTTATAATGAGCTTTTGCAATCTATGCCCGAATATGCAGGTGCAATGGCGAAATTGGAGAATCTCAAGAAAACATACGACAATGAGTTGGCACGCGCCGAGGAAGATTTTTCTCGTAAATTCTATGAGTTTGTAGAGGGACAGAAATCATTCCCTGAAAATATCATGCTGAAACGCCAGAAGGAGCTCCAGCAACTGATGGAGGAAAGTATGGCATTTAAGGATGAAGCCAAACGTCTTCTCAATCAAGCAGAAGATGAACTAATGATTCCACTTCATCGTAAACTGAAAGACGTTATGCGCCAGGTGGGGCTTGAGCACAATTACTCATATATCCTAAACATCGACAATAACTCCTATCCTTTTGTAAACACAACTGGAGAGGCAGAAGATTGTACTGCATTTGTAAAAGCAAAACTAAGAAGATAAATATAGAAAGAAAGGATGGAAGGCAACACTGCGACACAACAATGTGGACCTATAGGAATCTTTGATTCTGGACTAGGTGGTCTTACCATTCTCGATGGCATTCGTCATCGAATGCCACAATACGATTTTATATACCTAGGCGATAACGCACGTGCTCCCTATGGTACACGTTCATTCGACGTAGTCTATCAGTTCACACTGCAAGCAGTAGAAAAACTCTTTTCAATGGGTTGTCCACTCATCATTCTCGCCTGCAATACAGCCTCTGCAAAAGCTTTACGTAGCATTCAACAAAAATACCTTCCTCAAGCTTTTCCTAATCGTAGAGTACTGGGAGTGATCCGCCCAACAGCAGAAGTAGTAGGCACTCTAACTAAGTCAAATCATATCGGCATACTTGCTACAGAAGGAACTGTGCGTTCAGAATCATACAAACTTGAGATTCAGAAGCTATACCCTGCAACTACTATAGTGGGGCAGGCTTGTCCTATGTGGGTGCCACTAGTGGAAAATGGGGAATACGATAAACCTGGTGCAGATTATTTCATAAAGGACAGTATCGACAAACTGCTAACTGCCGATTCTCAGATAGACACCATTATCCTGGGATGCACACACTACCCTCTACTACTTCCGAAAATCAAACAA
The DNA here is from genome assembly GCA_002342585.1 of Prevotellaceae bacterium UBA2448. Classification (GTDB taxonomy): domain Bacteria; phylum Bacteroidota; class Bacteroidia; order Bacteroidales; family Bacteroidaceae; genus Minthosoma. The sequence continues at coordinate 31,703 of DDQG01000006.1, read as the reverse complement.
TATACCCCAAAAGGCATTACACTTATACCACAGGGGAAATATATTGCTGAAAGCCTTCAGGAATATCTGCAACGTCATCAAGAGATGGAACACAACATTACCAAAGGCGGTACCTGTAAATACTTTACAACTGAATCAAGCGAAAAATTCAGTGAGTCTGCCAGCGTCTTCCTTAACGAACCCATCGAAGCTATTCATATCACCCTGTAAAACTTCAGACAGATCAATTTCCAATTTTCAACTTTCAATTCTCAATTTTCAATTTTCCTCATGGGCATCTATACAGATCTATTTATCACATTTTGCAAAATCGGTTCCTTTACCCTTGGTGGAGGTTATGCCATGGTGCCTGTTATGGAAAAGGAAATTGTTGACAAGAAACAATGGCTTACTCAAGAAGAATTCGTTGACATCCTCGTAGTAGCACAATCAACCCCCGGTCTATTTGCCATTGACATGGCATCACACATCGGATTTAAATACAAAGGAGTGCTTGGCGGTATAACTGGAGCATTAGGAGTAGCTATTCCGAGCATTGTTATTATCCTTCTAATAGCTCTCATCTTCCAATCTTTCAAAGATAACATATATGTGGAGAAATTTTTCATGGGCATACGTCCCTGTGTCGTAGCCTTAATTCTTTCTCCCTGCTTTCGCATGGCAAAGACAGCAAAGATTAATATCTATAATTGTTGGATTCCTATTGTTTGTGCTACACTTATATCTCTATTTGGCGTCAGCCCTATTTGGTGCATCATAGTAGCTGGTGTAGCAGGTTTCCTCTATGGACATTATTTGATACAGAAGCAATGATATTTCTTCAACTATTCATAACATTCAGCAAGATAGGCATCTTCAACTTTGGAGGTGGTTATGCTATGATATCGCTCATTCAAGATGAAGTTGTCAATAAGCATCACTGGCTCACCACCTCAGAATTTACCGACATTATTGCCATAAGCCAGTCAACACCTGGTCCTATAGGTATCAATGTCGCAACATATACAGGTTACACCGCCGTCATCAATGCCGGTTATTCGGAGTGGGCAGCCATACTTTCTGCAATCATGACTTCCTTAAGCATTCTATGGTTGCCGTTTATTCTGATGATAAGCATCAGCAAAGTGCTTATCAAACATAAGGATTCCATAGTAGTTCATAGCATCTTTGGTTTGCTTCGCCCTACTGTTTTGGGTCTTATCCTTGCAGCAGCAATAATGCTTATGAGTGTAGAGAACTTTGGCTCCCCCACTGAATCTACATTCGTATTCATCGTTAGTTGCGTCATATTCTTTCTTTCGTTCGTTGGCACTCGTATTTACAAAATACACCCTATCATCATGATACTGCTCTGCGGACTCGCAGGACTCATTATATATTAATACAAAGACACAAACGTACAACAATGAGAAAAGTAATAGGAATTGGAGAAACCATTCTCGACATAATATTCAAGAACGAACAACCTACAGCAGCTGTTCCTGGTGGTTCTGTATTCAACGGAATAGTGTCTTTAGGTCGCTTAGGTACAGACGTAACTATGATTACAGAGACCGGTAACGATCGTGTAGGACAAACCATAAAAAACTTCATGACCGACAACGGAGTAAATACCGACCATGTCTGCATGTATGATGATGGGCGCACTGCTATTTCCCTTGCCTATCTGAACGAAAGGAACGATGCTGAATATACATTCTACAAAGACTATCCTAAAGCACGCTTAGACGTACGTTGGCCAGATATACAATCTGATGACATCGTCATCATGGGGTCTTACTTTGTACTCAATCCTGTATTAAGGAGTAAGGTTAAGGAATTCCTTACCTATGCACGCAGTAGAAAGGCATTTATATATTACGACATAAACTTCCGTTCCACCCATGCAGACGAAGCCCAGACACTTCGTTCCACAATATTGGAAAATTTCGATTTTGCAGATATAGTACGCGGTTCCACCGAGGATTTCACTAATATGTTTGGTATTAGCGATCCTCTTACAACATACAAGCAGGAAGTGTCTGCCCATTGTCCTAATCTGCTCTGCACTGATGCTGATGGCGACATACGACTCTTCACGCCAACCCTTATAAAAAACTATAAAGTACAGAAAATACAGACCGTTTCTACTATAGGAGCAGGTGATAACTTCAATGCAGGTATTGTCTATGGTATTCTTCAGGGAAACATTCTCCGCACAGATTTACCTACACTCTCCGATTCTCAGTGGAAGAGTATTATCCAACATGGCATATCTCTTGCAACTGAGGTGTGCCAAAGTTTCCACAATTCAATAAGTAAAGATTTCGCCCAGCGATATAAACAAAACAAAAAACAAGATTAATTTGAAAACATTTGAACAACTTGGTATTTCAGCACCAATTCTTCAGGCCATCAGTGAGATTGGCTATGAGAGTCCCATGCCTATTCAGGAAGAAGTCATTCCATATTTACTGGGCAACGACAACGACGTAATAGCATTAGCACAAACTGGAACAGGTAAGACTGCCGCTTACGGATTGCCGCTTATTCAAAAAACAGATACTGCTTCACTTATTACTCAGGCAGTAGTAATAGCACCCACACGCGAACTCTGTCTGCAAATTACAGATGATCTAAAAAGTTATAGTAAGTACATACCTCAACTTCACATACTTGCCGTCTATGGTGGTGCAAATATCATGACGCAGATTCATGGTCTGAAAAAAGGCGTGCAGATTATCGTTGCCACTCCTGGACGTCTCGTTGACCTCATGGAACGAGGTGTAGCGGACCTTTCCAACGTTAAAAATGTAGTACTTGACGAAGCTGATGAGATGCTGAACATGGGCTTCTCAGAAAGCATAGACACCATACTGGCTAATTGTCCTTCCCACAACTCTCGCAACACCCTTCTCTTCTCTGCAACCATGTCGAAGGAGATTGAGCGCATAGCTCGCAATTACCTCCACGACCACAAGGAAATTGTAGTGGGTAGTCGAAACGAAGGAGCAGAACACGTAAACCACCTATACTATCTCGTGGCAGCTCGCGACAAATACAACGCACTGAAACGTATTGCCGACTACTATCCAGAGATATATGCCATCATCTTCTGTCGCACTCGTATGGAGACTCAGGAGATTGCCGACCGTCTCATCCAAGACGGATATAATGCGGAGTCACTTCATGGCGAACTCTCCCAGATGCAACGAGACCTCACAATGCAGAAGTTCCGTCAACATCGAACTCAACTTCTTGTAGCTACCGATGTGGCTGCACGTGGATTGGATGTTGACGAACTGACACATGTGATAAACTATGGTTTGCCAGATGACATCGAGTCATATACCCATCGCTCTGGTCGTACAGGACGAGCAGGACGCAGTGGTACAAGTATCTCCATTATTCATATCAAGGAGAAACATAAAATACAAGCCATAGAACATCAAATCGGTAAGAAATTTATACCGAGCATTCTACCTACTGGTCAGGAGATATGTGCAAAACAACTATACAAACTCATCGATGAAATCGAAAAAATAGAGGTTGACGAAGAAGAAATAGAGCAATACCTGCCAGAAATCTACCGCAAATTGGATATGCTCGATAAAGAAGACCTTATCAAGCGTATGGTCAGCATGCAGTTTAACACATTCCTAAACTACTACAAGAACGCGCCAGAAATTGTGCAACCAAGCGGCAAGGGGAGTGACACTAAGAAAAAAGATCGTAAGGAAAAACGCGACAAGCAACCTCGTTCACGATCCGCAGAACAAGGATTCACACGCCTCTTCATAAACTTAGGAAAAAAGGACAGCCTTTCTCCTAAGATTCTTATGGGATTCATCAATCGCAAGGTTCGTGGCAAGAATGTCGATCTCGGACGCATTGATCTTATGCAGAATTTCTCATTCTTTGAGGTTCCAGAAGAGCAGACAGACGACGTGCTCCATTTTCTTAACGGTGCAGACTTCGACGGAAGAAAGGTAAACGTAGAAATCACTACTAGCAACGGATCGGGCAACAGCAGTTCTTCTGAGAAACCTCAACGCAAACAAGACAGAAGTCAGCGCAGACAGGACAAACCTCAACATCGTCAGGAGAAGTCTCAGCGAGGACAAGAAAGAACCAATAGCAAGCGAGGACAGAAACAATCATCCAGTTCTTCAACCCCTAAAGGTGCAAAAGAGTGGGCGAAATATTTTGAAGGACAGGTAGAATCCCAACCATTCTACAACGAATTTTCTAAGAAGAAAAAGAAGAAGAGATAATCAATATCTTCTTTTCATCAGCCATCGTGGTAGCAAAGAGGTATAAATCACCACCTTCGCGCAATTTCAATTTATTGCGGAGTTCTGCTACCGACATAGGAAAATTGCGAACCGTAAGGTTCGCTTTTTCTATTCCCCTCAAAACAGTCTTTATAGACTTTTTGTTCAATGTTGAAGAACTCTCAACTTTGAAACATCGTCCGGGAAAATTCTTCACGGGTTCATCAACAAAACTAGTATATAGATGACTGTTGGGATGTAACTTTACAAGTCCAAGACGAGAAGCAAGAGTCTTATAACATCCTGCCTTCATAATACTTGCATTAGGTTCGTATATATACTTCCCCATCTCAGTTGTATATTTACATTCTGCAACTTTTTCTTCATCTCGGGTGAAAGTAAACACATCCTTATCTCCACTGCTAAACAAATTCACGCAATAAATACATACTGAAAGACAGTTATGCTGCATCTTAACAAGAAGTTCCTTGCACTCATTATCCACACTCACCACATGAATTTCACTTATCTGTCGCAGTTCCCGTTCCATATTCACGACATCGAGCATTGGTGACAGTTTCACCATTACCGTGTCAGCATGCTCCATCAACCGCTCCTGCATCAGAGCAACATTTGGAGTACAGTCTGCTATCGAAATCACCTTCCCGCCATTAGCATCACGACGTGCAGGATCAATAAAAATCAGACTATGATGGGGTAATTTCTGCAATACTTCTTCAGCCTTACCGCAAACCACTTGGAAATCCTTAACTCCAAGCAAAGGCAGATTGTTTGAGGCAATTTTACAAAGAGTCTCGTTCTGATCTACATAAGTAAGATAGTCGAACTTCTTTCCAAGTATCGCAGCATCCACTCCGAATCCGGCAGTCAGGTCAGTTACATTCTCTCCACCATCTACAATCTCAGCCTTATACTGTGCAGTCATTTCACTGCTACACTGCTCCATATTCAGGTGTGGCGGAAATTGAATACCATCTGTCTGAGCCCAAGTGGGCAACTTCTTTTGTGCTCTCTGCCACCCTTCTATCTGTTGCAGTGCATATTTGAAGTCATCGGCAGAAAAAGTGTGAGCCCGCAAAGCGAGCTCACACACATTGTCGTTTCTATGTTCTTTTACAAATGATTGTATGTCGTACATGGAAACCCGTGGTTCGTGAATTACTTACGCAAGCCAAGAGCCTTAACGATAGCACGGTAGCGTTCGATATCTTTGCGCTTCAGATACTCAAGAAGTGAACGGCGCTGACCTACGAGGTGAACCAAAGAACGATTTGTGCAATAGTCCTTGTGGTTGTTTCTCATGTGGTCAGTGAGGTGTTGGATACGATAAGTAAGCAGGGCAATTTGTCCCTCACTTGAACCAGTGTTTGTAGCAGAACCTGCGTATTTCTCGAAGATTTCTGCCTTCTTTGCTGAATCTAAATACATAATAATTAATTATTTAAAGTTAAACAAGCATTTGCCCGAATCTTCAATTCTTTCAGCTTGAATCTTCAATTCGCATGCAAATCGGGTGCAAAGGTACAGCAATTTACTCGAATATGCAAATTTATTATCATTTATCATATGTATAGGAAATGCTCAGAGAGTGTTCACCCTCCGAATGCCCTTTTTTACCTTTATACCATCAAAATGCAACATACATATGCTAAAACCTAGTTCTGTGTGCGTTATTTTGCACATTTAACAAATACACTGTGCAGTTTTAATACATTTTTAGATAATATTTTTGTTTAATTGATGTTTAAATTCATACCTTTGCATCGAATTAAGTGTAATCAACAATCTCTAACGATAGCGTGAAACGCATGAATAGGGGGCTACACATAAAAGATAGTAACAACATAAGAGATAAACAATATTTATTTAATAACTAAAAAAATTTAGATTATGTCTGAAATTGAATCAAGAGTTAAATCTATCATCGTAGATAAGCTTAACGTAGACGAGGCTGATGTAAAGCCAGAAGCATCATTCACTAACGACCTTGGCGCAGACTCACTTGACACTGTTGAGCTCATCATGGAATTTGAAAAGGCATTTGGTATCAACATTCCTGACGATCAGGCAGAGAAGATTAGCACTGTAGGTGATGCAATCGCATACATCGAGTCTAACGCAAAATAAGTAGATTCTACTATTACCATTTACTATTTTGGTTTTGTCACAGACATTCTTTCGAGTGTACATGATGGACAAAACAAATGAAATAGTAAATGGTAATTTTTTTAAAATCAAAAAAACTCGGCCTTCCAACTAGAAACAGAGTGAAGAGTCGAAATCATTATATAAATTATTTTTATACGATGGAATTAAAACGAGTTGTTGTAACAGGTCTTGGCGCAATCACTCCACTGGGTAACACTGTTGAAGAAACATGGGAAAACATCAAGAATGGTAAGAGCGGTGCCGCCCCTATCACACATTTTGATGCTACACAGTTTAAAACTCAATTCGCATGCGAAGTAAAGGGTTTTGATCCAAACAATTACATAGATCGCAAGGAGAGTCGCAAGATGGACCTCTATACCATCTTCGCTTTAGCAGCTGCTAAGCAAGCTATCGAAGATTCGGGCATTGCAGGCGAAGGTATAGACAAGAATGAAGTAGGAGTAGTGCTCGGTGTAGGTATTGGTGGTATCCACACATTTGAGGAAGAAGCTGGCAACTATGCTATCAACGGACCACAATTAGGCCCCAAATATAACCCATTCTTCATTCCAAAGATGATTGCAGACATCGCTGCTGGTTTCATCAGTATTGAAAATGGGTTCCACGGTCCTAACTTTACAACCACTTCAGCTTGTGCATCTTCTACAAACGCATTGGCTGATGCTTTCAACTTGATTCGTTTGGGTAAGGCTAACGCTATCGTAACAGGTGGTTCTGAAGCAGCTATTTGGCCATCTGGTGTTGGTGGTTTTAACGCAATGAAAGCGCTTTCTACTCGCAACGATGAACCAGAAAAGGCTAGTCGTCCATTCAGCGCAAGCCGTGACGGATTCGTTATGGGTGAAGGTTCATGTATTCTTGTTCTTGAAGAACTGGAACATGCAAAGGCTCGTGGTGCAAAAATTTATGCAGAAGTAGCAGGATGCGGCATGTCAGCTGATGCTTATCACATTACAGCAAGTCACCCAGAGGGTCTTGGAGCAAAACTCGTCATGGAACGTGCACTTAAAGATGCTGAAATGACTCCTGCTGACATCGACTACATCAATGTTCATGGTACTTCTACACATGTTGGTGATATCTCGGAGGTAAAAGCCATTAAGGAAGTATTTGGCGACGCAGCATACAAACTGAATATCAGTTCTACAAAGTCAATGACAGGTCACCTTCTTGGCGCTGCCGGAGCTGTAGAAGCAATGTTCAGCATATTGTCTGTTAAGAACGACATCGTTCCACCAACTATCAACCACGACGAGGCTGACAAGGATGAGGAGATTGATTACAATATGAACTTCACCTTCAACAAAGCTCAGAAGCGCACCGTTCGTGCTGCACTTAGCAACACATTCGGTTTTGGCGGTCACAACGCTTGTGCTATCTTTAAAAAATACGAAGGATAAAGAAATATATGTATTGACGACCATGGACAACCTGGGCTCATTACTAATAGATACAGTAAGGCTTCTTTTCCGCAAGGAGAAGAAGTCTTATTGCATTCTAAAACGAATAATGGGTTTCTATCCACACAACTTGGAACTCTATCGACTAGCAGTAAAACATAAGAGCCTTACATTCCACGAAAAGAATGATGCTGTCAAAAGCAACAGAAAGACCGACCTCAATACGTCACTAAACAACGAGCGATTGGAGTTTTTGGGTGATGCAGTTTTAGGGGCTATTGTCGCGGATATACTATACAAAAAATACAAGAACCAACAGGAAGGATTCCTAACTATGCTGCGTAGTAAGATTGTATGCAGAGAATCGCTAAATCGCATTGCGGTTGAATTAGGTATTGATAAGTTTATACTGCATTCGGGCGATGTTTATAAAGCTCACAATAGCTACGTAAACGGCAATGCATTTGAGGCTTTCTGCGGAGCTATTTATTTGGATCGTGGTTATAAACTATGTTACCAATTTATTGAAAAAGAGTTTATCGAGAAACACCTTAATATAGAAGAACTCATTGAGAATAGCCAAAACAATAAAAGCAAACTGATAGAATGGTGTCAGAAACAACAATACAAAATACAGTTTACATATAACGAAACACGTGATCGTACTGGTTCTGTCTTCACATGCAAGGTCTTCATCGAAGGAATAGAATGCGGACACGGAAAGGGTTACAAAAAGAAAGACAGCGATCAGAACGCATGCAAAGCAGCTCTACAAGCACTTAACAGCGACCCTAACTTAAAACTACACATTGCAAAAGTAGTGGATGAAAAACTTATGAGAGCAAGAACACAATCTAATCGCGACAAAGTACTGGCACAGATGTCAAGTAGAAATACCATAGTTTTCGACCTTGATGGCACACTAATGGACACACTGCAAGATTTGTATCTGAGCACAAACTACGCACTTCGTACTTGCAATTACCCAGAACGCACCCTCGATGAGATACGATCGTTTGTAGGTAACGGCGTGAAATTGCTAATAGAACGTGCTATGCCAAACGAAATAACGACAGTGGAAAGCGAAGAGAACAAAGAAGCTTTCAATCACTGTTTCAACACATTCAAAGAATACTACATCGAACATTGTCAGGACAACACGAAGTTGTACGACGGCATTAGTCCTCTACTCAACAAATTGAAAGAAGCAGGATACAGAACAGCTATAGTATCAAATAAGCTGCAGGCAGGCGTCACAGAACTCTATGAAAAATGGTTTAAAGATACCATCGAAGTGGCAATAGGTGAAAGTCCGGAAGTACGCAGAAAACCAGCACCCGATATGGTAGAAGTAGCATTGAAAATGCTAGGAGTTGAAAAAAGCGATGCCATATATATCGGCGACTCAGATGTTGATTTACAAACTGCAAAAAACTCAGGATTACCATGTATCTCTGTGTTATGGGGATTTCGTTCAAAGGAGTTCCTTATCGACAACGGAGCTTTGATAACAGTGGAAAAACCTGATGAAATCATGAATATTTTGTCAAACTGACAAATATGTTTGCAAATTACCACACAAAAAACTAACTTTGACTGCTAAAACCAAATCATCGAGATGAATACTACTCAAGTCCTTAACAATCTCTACTTTAAAACTCGCCAAAAAGCGATTGCACGCTATACATCGCATGCAGAAGAAATCCAACGTCGAATTCTAAAAAAACTGATTCATGCTGCACGAAGAACCGAATGGGGCAACAACCACAATTACAACAGCATGGAGTCATATGAAGAGTTCGTTGATAATGTACCCGTGAATACCTACGAAGAACTGAAAGGATATATCCAAAGGATGCGCGAGGGTGAAGCTAACGTGTTATGGAGAGGACGAGTCAGATGGTTTGCTAAGTCATCGGGAACCACCAACGACAAATCAAAATTCATCCCTGTAAGCAAGGACGGACTAAAAAGAATCCACTATCTTGGAGGCAGAGATTGTGTAAGTTGTTACCTGAAAATCAATCCAAAGAGTAACATCCTCAGAGGCAAGAGCCTTATACTTGGTGGCAGCCACACTCCCAACTTGAACACTCCAAAGAGTCTCGTTGGCGACCTTAGTGCCATACTCATCGAGAACGTGCCACGAGCTGTAAATCTCACAAGAGTGCCAAATAAAAGAATTGCTCTCATGAGCGATTTCGACAAGAAACGCGAGAAGATAGCAGAGGTAGCTCAAAACATGAATATCACCAACATAAGTGGTGTACCATCATGGATGCTGAGTGTACTGAACAAAGTGATGGAGAAGAAAAACACAGACAATATAGCCGATGTATGGCCAAACCTTGAGGTTTTTTTCCACGGAGGCGTTGCATTCAATCCTTACAGAGAGACATATAATAACATCATACGTAGCGAGAAGATGCATTATATGGAAACATACAATGCAAGCGAAGGTTTCTTTGGTATTCAAAATGACCTAAAAGACCCAGCGATGCTGTTGATGATTGACTATGATGTATTCTACGAGTTCTGTCCGATGGACGATATGGGGAGGGACGGATATCCCCAAGAAAATGCTCATATAGTACCACTTTGGGACGTTGAGATCGGCAAAAATTATGCAATGATTATCAGCACCTCATGCGGACTATGGAGATATATGATTGGTGACACTGTAAAATTCACACAGAAGAATCCATATAAGTTCACCATCACAGGCAGAACAAAACATTTCATCAATGCTTTTGGCGAAGAACTGATTGTAGATAATGCCGAAAAGGGACTTTTACAGGCTTGTGTAGCTACTGGCGCACAAGTACGCGAATACACCGCCGCACCAATTTTCATGGATGCCAATGCAAAATGCCGCCACCAATGGGTTATTGAATTCTCCAAGAAGCCTGGCAACATAGAAGACTTTGCAATAATTCTTGACCGTTCACTACAAGCTATAAACTCAGATTACGAAGCAAAACGATATAAGAACGTAACCCTGCAACCATTGGAGATCATTCCAGCACGCGAAGGACTCTTCGATGATTGGTTGCGTTCTAAGGGGAAACTGGGTGGGCAACACAAAATTCCACGTCTCAGCAATAACCGCAAATACATTGAAGAACTGCTGAAGATGAACAGTAAATAAGCAGTCAAACCCATACAAAAAGATGAATCTAAAACAGTTTAACAATAAAAGAAACTACAGACGGGAATGGAATATCCTCGTCTGTGCTGTTTTGTTTTCATCCCTACTCCACTCTTGTGCCAACATAGGTACTCCTGATGGTGGACTCTATGATGAGACCCCGCCAAAGATCGTTCACACCACCCCTGAATACGGTTCAATGAACGCAAATCCGAAAAAGATAACATTGGAGTTTGATGAGTTCATAAAACTTGAAAATTCCTATGAAAATGTCGTCATTTCACCACCACAATTTGAAGCTCCGGAAATAGAGTCTTCCGGAAAGAAGGTGACCGTCATTCTCAACGATACTCTGAAACCAAACTTCACATACACAATCGATTTCGGAAATAGTATTGTAGATAATAACGAAGGCAATCCTATGGGTGAATATGCCTTTACATTCTCTACGGGTGACGTGATTGATACGCTGCAAGTATCCGGACATGTGTTGGAAGCCGAAAATCTGGAACCTATCAAAGGCATCCTCGTCGGACTTTATAGCATAGATAGTACTATGGTAGCAGACGATTCTCTCTTCCAAACCCGACCATTGGAACGCATTGGTCGCACAAACGGTAGTGGACATTTCATTATAAAGGGTGTAGCACCAGGCAATTACCGTATTTTCGCACTCAACGACCAGGATCAATCATATACTTATAGTCAGCAAAGTGAAAAAATTGCTTTCACAGATCAAATCATCACTCCATACTCTAAGTACGAAACTCGTATGGACACAATATGGCACGATAGCATACACTACGATTCTATATTCCCAGTGAAATATACCCACTTCTACCCTGACAATATAACTCTGTTGGCTTTCACTAAGAAGTTCTCCGAGCGTCATCTGTTAAAAAGTGAACGTCCGCAATTTGAGAAATTCACAATCTACTTTACATCTCCATCAGATACATTACCACTCATCACCCCACTTAACTTTCCAAATTCCGATTCTGTGTTCGTAGTTGAGACTGTGCCAACAAACGACACCATAACTTATTGGATTAGAGACTCCCTCATATATAATCTCGACACTCTGGCAATCCAATTAGATTATTATGCGACAGATACCTTGAAACAACTGTCGCTGAGAACAGACACCTTAGAACTTACCTCTAAGATAAGCAAGGAACGCCTGATGAGACAACGCAAGCAGGCAGAGGAAGAATGGGTAAAAGAGTATAAGAAACGCGCCAAAGCGGAACGTAGGATGAAGCAAGCAGAAGAGGAACGCCTGGAACGTGAAGCAGAAGAGGAGGAGAGACAAAAGGCTGAAGCCGAGGGCAGAAAATACGAAAGGAAGAAAAAAGAAAAGAAAAAACGTGACAAGGAGGAAGAGGATATCATTGTACCTCCTATGCCACCAGAGATATATGAAATGAAGATGTCATCTACCTCAGGAATGGCTCCAGATAAGAATATCGACATCTCATTCGAAGAACCTATAGAATATCTTGACACCGCAAAAGTTCATTTCACCATGAAGGTGGATTCTCTCTATATGCCAGCACCATATCTGATAGAACCAGTTGAAGGTAAAGTTAACACATACCGATTCTATGCAGAATGGGAACCAGACTCGACTTATATGCTGCAGTTAGACTCTGCTGCTTTCATAAGCATATATGGCAAAGCAACAGAGGAAACTAAACGAAATATCAAAGTTCGTGGTCTCAACTCGTTCAGCACACTATTCGTAAAACTGACAAACTCTGACCCCTCAGCAATCGTGCAATTACTTAACGGACAAGATAAAGTAATAAAATCTATGCCGGCACCAGAAGGGAAAGCAGAATTCTATTTCCTCGCACCTTCAACATATTATATGCGAGTTTTCTTCGACCGTAACGGCAATGGCGAATGGGATACGGGTGAATATGAGACACGACAGCAACCAGAAGAGGTCTTCTACTATCCTAACGCGATGCAACTAAAGGCACAATGGGACATAACTCAGACATGGAACCTGAAATCGAAACCTCTCGCTGAACAAAAACCTGAAAAGATAACAAAACAAAAGCCTGATAAGGTTAAACAGATACAAAACCGGAATGCAGAGAAACTGGCAGAAATGGCAAAAAGAAAAAGGAAGAAGAGTTGAGAGTTGAAAGTTTAGAGTTTATTGTTTAGAGTGAAAAAGTTAATATAAATATATGAAATCAATAAAATCAATACTAATAGTTGCTCTATTGCAGTTATCTGTATATTCAGCAAAGGCAGAAGATCAACTGTTTAATGTAACAAAACATCTTGACATCTTTAATTCTATCGTTACTCAACTAAATATGTTTTACGTCGATTCCATCGACATAAAGCGAAGTGTAGAGTTGGGTATCGATGCCATACTTGAAGACCTCGACCCATATACAGAGTACTACTCAGAAGAAGATATGGGCGACCTGAAACTGATGACAACAGGCAAATACGGCGGTATTGGTTCGCTAATTCGTATGCGTAAAGACAGCACAGTAATGATAGCAGAACCCTATGCCGGCATGCCCGCAGCTGAGGTAGGATTACAAGTAGGCGATATTCTGCTACAAATCGACACCGTCAACCTAAAAGGTAAGTTTACAAACGAGGTAAGTGAATTGCTTCGTGGGGAGCCAGGAACCACTTTCACTCTGAAAATTCAACGTCCAAATGAAGAAGGTATTCGCGAATTCAAGATAAAGCGACGCAACATAAAACTACCAGCTCTACCCTACTACACATTGATTCGTCCGGGAATTGGATATATCAACCTCACGCAATTTACCGAAGGTTGTTGGAAAGAAGTGCGCAATGCCATCATCGAACTGAAAGAAAAAGGAGCTAAATCAATCATCCTTGACCTTCGTGGCAATGGTGGTGGCCTCATCGGTGAGTCAATCAACATCGTAAATCTATTTGTAGAGAAAGGCAAAAAGGTTGTAGAAACCAAGGGGAAGGTAGAAGAAATTCATAATACATATACTACTCAACGCGACCCACTTGACTTGAAGATTCCCGTTGTGGTTCTTGTAAACGGCACTACTGCATCAGCATCGGAAATTGTATCAGGTTCACTTCAAGATTTCAACCGTGCCGTAGTAGTCGGAACCAAAACCTACGGAAAAGGCTTGGTACAGAGTACGCGAGAACTGCCATTCAATGGAAGTCTGAAGCTCACCACAGCTAAATATTATCTGCCAAACGGACGTTGTATTCAGGCCATAGACTACAAACAGCGACGTGACTCTAAGTCGAACGAGGCAAAACGCGATTCCACCGGTGGTATCACTCCAGATATAATTATCAAACACGATACTTTGTCAAACATGCTTTTCTATCTGAGCAATGATGATATCATAACCGATTGGGGTACAAAATATATGCATAGTCACACCCAGTTGCCAGCTGTTAAGGATTTCTATGTTACCAACGAAGATATGGCAGAACTTTTACAGATGGCAAAAGACAAGGACTTCAAGTACGATCGTTTAAGCGAAAAAAGACTTGAAGATCTGAAGAAGATGGCTCAGTTTGAAGGTTACTACGATGACGCTAAAGAAGAATTTGAAGCATTGGAGAAGAAACTGGAACATAACCTCGATCGCGACTTCGAGATAAACAAAAAGGATATTCGCCGACTGATGTCATTGGAAATTGTAAAACGCTATGCCTATCAGGCTGGAAGCATTGAGGAATCACTAAAGAATGACGAAGATTTGGAGAAAGCAATAGAAGTATTGAGCAATCCTACAGAATATCAGAAAATCTTAAAACGATAATACTATGAGACAAAACCGTGCATCACGTTTCAATCGCAACATGATGGTAATGATGATTTTCATGGGAATCGTCGTACTTGGTTGCGTCTATGCATTCCTTTATATTTCACTACCAAAGGAACAGCCACAAGGAGAGGAGAATGTTGGTGAATACAATGACTCGGCGACGTTAGTCATCGACTCCATCGCCAATTGACAACTCATCTTCTACAATCTTACGCGCCATATCCGCATTAAAACCGCGTGACATAGCAAACCGCATAAGTTTCATCTTTATCTCATAACCATTCTTGCCCTTTACTGAGGGCAATTTTTTTTGCAATAAAGAAAGAAGTGTTTCGTATGATTCATCCTCGGAAATCTCCTCCAAGGCTTCATCAATGAACAACTGAGGAACGCCCTTCATACGCAGTTCCTGTTGTATGCGCACCCTACCCCAGCGATTATAACGAAACTTATCACGGACGAAAGCATGGGCATAACGCTTCTCGTCTATGAACTGTTCTTTCTGAAGATGCTGCAACACACTGTCAGCAAGTTCTTCGCTTACTTCCAGGCGTTGCATTTTCTTCCTTATATCAAAACAACAATACTCCGCCCCTGCACACAGGGTGGAGTATTTATTGAATAGTTCCTTTTCTGTATATATGCGTTTTCCGTTCATTCCCCTATCGTATCAAAGGGATTGAAGCATACGTTTTAGAACAACCGTAGCACTGATTTCACGGTTTGCAGCCTCAGGTATTACTATGCTTGTAGGAGCCTCGATTACATCGTCAGTAACAATCATATTACGACGTACAGGCAGACAATGCATGAAATAAGCATTGTTAGTCACAGCCATCTGACGCGCACCTACCGTCCACTCGCTGAAGTCGTGATAATCACCAAGCACCTTTCCATAATCAGCAGGACGGGTAACACCAGGACACGACCAGTTCTTCGCATAAATAAAGTCTGCACCCTCGAACGCTTTCATCTGATCGTACTCAACCTTTGCTCCAGCAACAAACTGAGGGTCCAGTTCATAACCTTCCGGATGAGTGATAACAAAGTCGAGACCACCCTCAATACCAGTCTGAGCAGCAATCATCCATTCTGCAAATGAGTTAGGAACAGCCTGTGGCAAAGCCTTGGGATGTGGAGCCCACGAAAGCACTACCTTTGGTCGCTTATTTGGAACACGAGTGATAGCTTCGCCACCAAACAGCGGATTAGGTTCCACCTTCGTTCTGTTCTTATATTCTTCAATAGTTATCAGGTCTGCAAATGCCTGCAATGGGTGAACAGTAGCACTTTCCATGAAAAACACCGGACGGCCTGAATACTTGATAAACTGATTCAGAATCTGTTCCTCGTAGTCGTCTTTACGGCTTTCGAAACGGGCAAATGAACGCACACCAATTAAATCACAATAACAACCCATCACAGGAATAGCCTCAAGCAGATGTTCGCTTTTGTCACTTTCCATAATCACTCCGCGCTCCGTCTCCAGTTTCCATGCACCTTGGTTTACGTCAAGAACGATAACATTCATACCAAGATTCATAGCAGCCTTCTGAGTTGACAAACGGGTACGCAATGAATTATTGAAGAAGATAAGCATAGCCGTCTTATTCTTACCCAACGACTGATATTTATATCTGTCAGCCTTTATCTCCATTGCCTCGGCAAGTGCCTGTTGCAGGTTGCCTATATCTGAAACATGTTGAAATACCTTCATATTTATTTGCCGATTTTATCGCCCTGCGCGGGGCTTTTGGTTGTTGTTTGATGTAATCCTTTCCACATAGCATAACCTGCTATGATGACAAACGGGATACTCAGTAGTTGTCCCATGTCGAGAGTCATATCCTGTTCGAATGCCACCTGTTCTTTCTTTAGAAATTCTACAAAGAAACGGAAGAAGAAGATGGAGAACACACAGAATCCAAAATAGAAGCTGGTACCCACCAAATCCTTTCTGCGACTGTAAATCAGGAGTCCTAAGAAGAATATAATAAGATATGCAATAGCTTCGTATAGTTGTGCTGGGTGACGAGGCACCAACATACCATTAACCATCGATTCGTTAGTATGGAAAATGAACGCCCAAGACACATCGGTTACCTTACCGATAATTTCCGAATTCATCAGGTTTCCCAAACGTATGCAACAGCATGTCAGCGGAGTGGCAATAGCTATATTGTCCAGCACAGTCCAGAATCCCAATTTCTGACGCTTGGAATACACCCATATTGCAGCAATCAGACCGACAGTTCCACCGTGACTTGCCAGTCCCTCATATCCTGTCAGTTTCCAACCAGAACCAGTATAATGCATTGGCAGAAGCATTTCCCAGAAACCGATTCTGCTCGTCAGATAATATCCTGGTTCGTAGAATATACAATGTCCCAAACGGGCACCAATCAGTATTCCTATGAAACAATAGAACAGTAGCGGTTCAAACTTCTCCTCTGCAATGCCCTGTTTCTGGTATAAGCGTTGCACGATAAAATAGGCAGCCATAAGTCCTACTATCCACAACATAGAATACCAGCGGATAGAATACCCGCCTATATTAAAGATTTCGATGCTTGGTTGCCAGTCTATGAACGCAACATTTACCATTGTTATATACTAATTCCGATTATTACACATTAAATCTGAAGTGCATGATATCACCATCCTGCACCACGTACTCCTTACCTTCGACACCAAGTTTTCCAGCTTCTCTCACAGCAGCCTCACTTCCATATTTAATATAATCATCGTACTTTATCACTTCTGCACGGATAAAGCCCTTTTCGAAGTCTGTGTGAATAACTCCGGCACATTGAGGAGCCTTCCATCCCTTACGGAATGTCCATGCTTTTACCTCCATTTCACCGGCAGTTATGAATGTCTGCAGGTTCAGCAACGAGTAGATTGCCTTGATAAGTCGGTTACATCCGCTCTCCTTCAATCCCATGTCTTCCAAGAACATCTGCTTTTCCTCGTACGTCTCCAGTTCAGCTATGTCAGCCTCTGTCTGAGCAGAGATAATCATCAGTTCTGCATTTTCGCCCTCAATAGCCTTACGTACAGCATCTACATATGCATTTCCTTTAGCGGCACTTTGATCATCTACATTACATACATAAAGTACTGGTTTGGTAGTAAGCAGGAACATATTCTTTGCAGCAGCGACCTCTTCATCGTTCTCCAATTCTACCGTACGGGCACTCTTTCCTGCCAGCAGCGCCTCTTTATAGCGCAGCAGCAAATCGTACTCAACCTTCGCATCCTTGTCGTGACCCACCATAGCAATCTTCTCTGTCTTCTTGATACGAGCCTCAACTGTTTCCAAGTCTTTCAGTTGCAATTCCGTATCAATAATCTCCTTGTCGCGCACAGGATCAACACTTCCATCTACATGTACAATATTACCATTGTCAAAACAACGCAACACATGAATGATTGCATCGCACTCACGTATATTACCCAAGAACTGGTTGCCAAGCCCCTCTCCTTTACTTGCACCCTTTACGAGTCCGGCAATATCGACGATGTCACACACAGCAGGTACAATTCTACCTGGGTGTACAATCTCTGCCAACTTCGTAAGTCGTTCGTCAGGCACACTTACCTGTCCCAACTGCGCATCGATTGTACAGAATGGAAAGTTGGCAGCCTGTGCCTTAGCACTCGACAAACAATTAAAAAGTGTGGATTTGCCTACATTAGGCAATCCCACAATACCAGCTTTTAATGCCATTTATATAATAACGAGTTTTTATGATTGAGAATATTAGAATGGCAGATCGTCTGTTGACTCTTCTGCACCGAATGGAGCCTCTGCAGCTGGAGCACTAGGAGCAGCAGCTGGAGCGGCAACTCCAGGAGCAGCAGCAATAGGAGCTGGAGCTGGTTCACCAGTAGCTGGTTCTACCTTCCAAGCACGAATTGAGTTGTACCAACGTCCTTGATACTCGTGTGCATCAATATCGAACGAAACTCTCAAATCCTGACCTTCTTGAATATTCATCTGAGTCAACTTATCCTCACCAAACACCTCGAACACCATACGACGTGGATACTGACCAGGCGTTTCCAAAACAAACGATTGCATCTTCCAAGGAGTGCCGGTTCTTGCCGATGTTCCACTACGTTCCTCAAGTACTTTAATAATCTTTCCTTCTAATTCCATAATTTGTTTACTTTTTATCGATTTTCAGTTTTTTTATTTTTTCGGTGCAAAAGTACGATTTTCCTTTGTCTCTTCAAAACTATTCCATACCTTTGTAAGCAAAATTAAACATGAAGAACAATGAAATTTAACGTATCAAGTACAGCATTTTGCAACAAACTGCAAGCTATCAGCAGGGTTCAGAGTAATAAAAACTCCCTCCCCATCCTCGACACTATTCTGTTCGACCTGAATGGCAACACACTTAGCATGACTGCTTCTGATAGCGAAACTATCATCACAACAACAATAGAAGTTACGGATTGTGATGGCTACGGACGATTCGCTATCGATTCAAGGACTCTTATCACATCGATAAAGGAAATCTCTGAACAGCCAATCACATTCATTATTAATACAGAAACACAGCAGGTTGAAGTGTACTATCAGAATGGTAAGTACAACCTCATGGGTGCCAATGCTGATGAATATCCCCTGCCTACTGACAACAATAATGGTAGTGAGATGATGACTCTCTCATCTGAGTCTCTTCTTAGCGCAATCAATCATACTATCTTCGCAACAGCCGACGACGAATTGCGTCCTCAGATGAATGGTATCTACTTCGACATTACTCCTGAGTACACCACAATCGTTGCATCCGATGGCCACAAATTGGTTCGTTTCCGTATGCTTGACGTAAAAGGCAACTCAGCCTCTTCGTTCATCCTGCCAAAGAAACCTGCCCTTCTTATCAAGAATATCCTTCCAAAGGAAGAGGGTGACGTACAGATTGGCTATAGCGATAGCAACGCTAAGGTACAGTTCTCCAACTACACCATCTCATGCCGACTCATCGAGGGTCGTTATCCTAATTATAACTCGGTCATCCCTACCGACAACCCATTCCGCGTACATGTTGACCGTCTTTCATTCATCAGCGCCTTGCGTCGTGTAAGCGTATTTGCTAGCGCATCCAGCTCACTCATCAAGTTGCATCTCGACAACAATCGCCTTACAGTAAGTGCTCAGGACATAGAATTCTCTACTTCTGCAGAAGAGTCTGTTCTATGCGAATACGATGGCAATCCAATGTCTATCGGATTCAACGGTCCTTACTTGCTCGAAGTACTTAACAACCTAGCAAACCAGGAAATCATCGTCGAACTCGCCGACCCAAGTCGTGCCGGAGTATTATTGCCAGCAGAACAGGAGATGGGTGAAGACCTGATTATGCTACTGATGCCAATGATGCTTCAAGACTAAACCACTATAAATGCTTCAAGGAAAAAAAATCGTACTCGGCATTACAGGTAGCATCGCTGCCTATAAATCATGCCTCATCATACGTCAGCTCATCAAACACGGGGCTGACGTTCAAGTCGTAATAACCCCTGCCGGAAAAGAGTTTATCACACCTATCACACTATCTGCCCTCACAAGCAAACCCGTGATTAGTGAATTCTTCTCCCAGCGCGACGGCACTTGGCACAGCCACGTCGATTTGGGTCTTTGGGCAGATGCCATGCTCATAGCTCCTGCTACAGCTTCTACCATCGGAAAGATGGCAAATGGCATCGCCGACAACATGCTCATCACCACTTACCTGAGCATGAAAGCACCAGTATTCATTGCGCCGGCAATGGACCTCGATATGTATGCCCACCCTACCACACAACAAAACCTGCAACGACTCCAGTCTTTCGGAAATCATATCATCGAACCCCAGACCGGATTCCTTGCAAGCAAGCTTGAAGGCAAGGGACGTATGGAGGAACCAGAGGCAATAGTAGAGGTGTTGGAACAGTTCTTTGCTCAGTCATCCGACCTTAAAGACAAGAAAGTTCTTATCACAGCCGGACCTACATACGAAAAGATTGACCCGGTACGATTCATAGGCAACTACTCCTCTGGTAAGATGGGCATTGCCCTTGCTGAGGAATGTGCAAACCGAGGTGCAGAAGTCACACTCGTCTGTGGTCCTGTATCTCCTTCTCTCCTACCGCATCGCCAGGACATCAAACTAATAAACGTAGAAAGTGCAGAACAGATGTACAACGCCTGTGCCGAACTATATCCTTCCATGAATGCAGGCATACTTTGTGCAGCCGTAGCAGACTTCACTCCTCACAATGTGGCAGATCATAAGATAAAGCGCGAAGGTGATGATATGATTCTGCGTCTGAAACCCACTAAGGACATTGCAGCCGAACTGGGTAAGACCAAACAAAAGCATCAACTGCTTGTCGGTTTTGCTCTTGAAACCAACGACGAGACAACCAATGCACACTTGAAACTGGCAAAGAAAAACTTCGATTTCATCGTGCTGAATTCACTCAACGACAAGGGTGCAGGTTTCCGTACCGACACGAATAAAATCAGCATTATCACTGCCAAGCAACAGGTTGATTTTCCTCTGAAGTCAAAGAAGGAAGTAGCTCGCGACATCATCAATCAATTAGTTGCCCTATCCTGACATTCACACTATCCACAATGTCACGTTTCCTCGTTATCATATTCTCATTTCTTTGCTATACCACCTCAGGGCATAGCCAGGAATTGAATTGTACCGTAAAGGTAATCCACTCTCAGGTACAGGGTACCAACACATCCGTGTTTTCCACCCTGGAGACAGCCATCACAGAGTTTATGAACAATCGTTCATGGACCGAACTGCAATTTCAGAAAGACGAACGTATCGAGGCAACAATCAACATTACCATAACGAAATACGTAGAAGCCCAAAACCACTTCACAGGCGAAATTCTCCTGCAGTTGGCACGTCCCGTCTTCAATTCTACCTATAATTCGACTGTTTTCTCCATAAAAGACACCAATCTGGAGTTCACCTATAAGGAGTATGACCCCCTGGAATGGAACGAGAATAATATCGACAACAACCTCACAGCCGTCCTTGCCTACTATGCTTATCTTTTCATAGGAATGGATATGGACACCTTCTCTCCTATGGGTGGTACACAGATTCTGCATACGGTCGAAAACATAGTAAACAATGCTCAGACGCTGACCGAACCAGGTTGGAGTGCGTTTAAGGATACCAAGAACCGCCACGCCATCATCAACGACTATATGGAGAGTTCGATGGAACCATTCCGACAACTGCAATACAAATACTATCGTGAGGGTCTGGATGAAATGGCTAACAATGCCGACCGCGGACGCGCAGCTATCACAGAAGCTCTCGAAATGCTCCAAGAAGCACATCGCAACAAACCCATCTCTATGCTTCCTCAGATTTTTACTGAGTATAAGCGCGATGAAATCGTGAATATTTACAACGGACATGGTACAGAGAAAGAGCGTCAGAGCATTAAAGACATCTGCTCTAACATCAATGCCAGTCTCAACACATATTGGAACAGGATAAAGTAAACGCACATGCTCACTCATCTCCACATAGAAAACTACGCTCTCATCGAACAACTCGACCTTGAGTTGCACGATGGATTTTCTGTTATAACAGGTGAGACAGGTGCCGGCAAGTCCATCCTGCTCGGAGCTATCGGACTCATCCTTGGCAATCGTGCTGACAGCAAAAGCATAAAGACAGGAGCTAATCGTTGTGTCGTAGAAGCCACATTCAACCTGAACGGCTACGACTGCACAGATTTCTTCTCTGAGAACGACCTCGAATACGATGCGTCCGAATGCATCATACGTCGCGAACTCACTTCTACAGGTAAAAGTCGTGCTTTCATAAACGACACCCCTGTACAACTCACTCTTCTGAAGACTCTTGGCGACAGTCTTATCGACATCCATTCGCAACATCAGAATCTTCTTCTCTCACAGGCAAATTTTCAGTTGTCCGCTCTCGATACTATTGCAGAAAACACCACTCTGCTTCAACAATACCATAACGAGTATAGTGCTTACAGACAGTTATGCGATGACTACGAACAGGCTGTCAATCAGGCGCAACAGAGTCACGACGACGAGGAATATCTGCGTTTTCAGCTGCAGCAGCTCGCCGATGCAAAACTGCAAGACGGAGAACAGGCTGACCTTGAGGCAGAACAGGAAATTCTCGAACACGCAGAAGAGATAAAACAAGCTCTTTATTCGGCAGGTGAGGCTCTGCAAACCACAACAGACGGCAACGATGCCCTCTCCCTCATGCGCTCTGCCATGCAGTCGCTCGAACATATTACGAGTGTTCTTCCTGCTGCCGACGAACTCCTGCAGCGACTACAGTCATGCAACATAGAACTACAGGATATAGCCGATGAAATCGCATCGCAGAGTGATTCTGTAGAGTACAACCCGGAACGTCTTTCATACGTGTCAGAACGTTTGGGAACCATCTATTCCCTCCAGAAGAAACATCATCTCGATTCGGTGGCCGAATTGTTAGAGTTGCAGGCAAACCTCGAACAAAAACTCAATCTGATAACCAACTCCGACGAACTCCTTGCCGACCTACAGAAAAAACGTGATGCAAAACGGGCTGAGGCAGTTGCCATAGCCGACAAACTGCATAAGAAACGTACTGATGCAGCGAAGACACTACAAAAACAGGTTTCTACCATCCTACAGTCCTTGGGAATGCCAAACGTACTGTTCCAGGTAGAAACACAAACAGGCGACCTTACATCGACAGGTATCGACATAGTCACATTCCTGTTCTCGGCAAACAAGAATGTGCCGCCACAGCCAATCTCTAAGATTGCATCAGGTGGAGAAATAGCACGACTCATGTTGTCACTCAAATCCATCTTGGCAACAAAACAGAATCTGCCGACAATAATCTTCGATGAAATCGACACAGGTGTAAGCGGAGTCATAGCCGAGAAGATGGCACACATCATGTCTGATATGGCATCAAATGGTCGTCAGGTGATATCCATTACTCACCTGCCACAGATAGCAGCCATTGGTCAGCACCACTTCAAAGTTTACAAAGACGACACAGCTGACTCCACCCTCTCCCACATCATTCCTCTCACAGCCGACCAACGCATAGAGGAAATAGCCCACATGCTCTCTGGTGCCAACCTCACCGAGGCAGCCCTCCAGAATGCCAAAGCACTTTTGGGTTAAGGGTTAATGGTTATTGGTTATCGTCTTTTGACCTTCCCTAACGCTTTCGCTTAAAAGTCTATAGATTTCTTGCAACTGAGGATTATCCTTCAGCAGTTGCATGTGTTTTTCCATAACATTAGTATCCCATCTTACAGCAGGACCAGTCTGCGCCTTCTTTGGCGACAGTTCGTGCACCTTCTTTGCAGTTTCGTCTATCAGAGGCAGCATTACCTCGAAAGGCAGTCCGCCGTGCTCCTGCAGAAGTTTCTCAGCAAGAGCATAACAATGGTTTGTAAAATTACAACAGAACACAGCCGACAGGTGTAAATACTTACGAGCCTCGCTATTTGCCTCATAAACGCTCTCTGACAGTGTTTCGGCCAACCCACGCAGCAACTCCCCATCCTTATCATTTGCAGCCTCTACAAAGCAAGGAATGCGTTTAAAATCCACTATCCTCTCCTTCGAGAACGTCTGCATAGGATAGAGAACCCCTCGTCTGTTCGTAGGCAGAGTCTCCATTGGCATACTCCCAGCTGTGTGCACCAGGAACCTCTCCTCGTGTTCCGCAGCCAGTTGCTGAGCCACATCAGCGAGCACACCATCCTTCACAGCAATGATATACACATCAGCCCCATCGCTCACCTCCTTCAGTTCTGTAGTCCAAGGACAATGCAACATAGCAGCCAGCTTTTCAGCCGACTGCTCTGTTTTGCTATACACCTGCAGCAGATCATGTCCCGCTCCTGCAAGTGCCACTCCTATGTTCGTTGCCAGATTCCCAGCCCCGATAAGAATTAGTTTCAAGATTCAGGATTCAAGTTTCAGGTAGTTTTCGTTTTCGTCTTCGTCTTTCGTTTCTACAAATCTCCTCCGATATCTCTTCTGAAGTACTTTCCTTCGAACTGTATCTTTGCAGCCTCGGTAAACGACTTCTTGAGAGCCTCATCCTTACTGCTACCATACGATGAAACCGCGATAACGCGTCCTCCGGCAGTAACTACCTTACCATCCTTCAGAGCAGTTCCTGCATGGAACACCACACTACCGTTCACATTCTCGATGCCGGTAATTTCAAAACCTTTCTTGTAAGCCTGTGGATAACCGCCCGACACCATCATAACACATACTACATTACGTGGGTCAACCTCCAGCGTATGCTGATTCAGGTTACCCTCAGCCACACCCTCGAGCAGATCTACGAGGTCCGACTTAATTCTGAGCATCACACTCTCCGTTTCCGGGTCACCCATACGCACATTATACTCGATAACAACAGGGTCTCCAGCCTTAGCATAAGCATAATCCCGATCCACCTTGATAAGTCCGAGGAAGATAAAGCCCTTATACTCGATACCCTCTTCCTTCAGTCCCTTGATGGTTGGTTTCACGATGCGTTCCTCCACCTTCTTCATCCACTCCTCGTTGGCAAATGGCACAGGACTCACAGAACCCATTCCACCGGTATTCAAACCGGTATCGCCTTCGCCTATACGCTTATAATCCTTTGCCTCAGGCAGAATCTTATAATTCTCTCCGTCGGTCAATACGAATACCGAACACTCGATACCGGAAAGGAACTCCTCGATAACGACAGTAGCACTTGCTTCGCCAAACATACCGTCGAGCATACCGCGAAACTCCTTCTTAGCCTCTTCAAGAGTCGGGATAATCAGCACACCCTTACCGGCACAAAGTCCGTCAGCCTTCAGCACGTATGGTGGTTGGAGAGTCTCCAAAAACTTGATACCCTCCTCGATGTTAGTACCATTGAACGAACGGTATGCAGCAGTAGGGATACCATGTCTCTGCATGAAACCCTTTGCAAAATCCTTCGAACCCTCCAGCACAGCACCAGCCTTGCTTGGACCAATCACAGGAATCTGCTTCAGTTCAGCATCATTCTTGAAATAGTCATACACACCCTTCACCAGCGGATCTTCAGGTCCTACGACTACCATATCGATTGCGTTTTTCAGCACAAAATCCTTGATTCCATCGAAGTCATCCGCTTTCAGAGCTACGTTCTCACTCTTTCCGCTACCACCTCCGAGAGGCATACCAGCAGTTCCTGCATTTCCAGGTGCCACAAACAGAGCACTTACCTTCTGGCTCTGAGCAATTTTCCACGCGATAGCATGTTCTCTACCACCGCTTCCAAGCAAAAGTATTTTCATTGTCATTTTAATTTATTGCGCAAAGATACAACAAAATAATGAAAAGTGAAAAACTTAAAGATTTTCTTCCGAAATGGGAGATAATAAGAGCATTTTTGTACCTTTGCAGCGTAGTGGAAATATAAACCGACATCGTATGAGACAGACATTACAACTTGTAATTAGAGTAATGACAGAAAAAGGACTGAGCGGCAACGCACTGAAGGTCATCGCCATCATCGCCATGACGATCGACCACATGGCATGGGTGGGCATCGAGACCTACGAGCAGGCTGAGACGCCGACGCAGATATTCCTGCACTGCATCGGACGGCTGACGGCCCCGATGATGATATTCTTCGTGGCCGAGGGCTATCACCACACGCACGACTTCCGCCGCTACCTACGCCGTCTGCTCATGCTGGCCGTGGTGAGCCACTTCGCCTTCTGCTATTTCAACATGTCGGGCTTCAACCCGCTCGGCAACCTGCTCTTCAATGCCACGAGCATCGCCTGGCCGCTGCTCTGGGGGCTGATACTGCTGAAAGTATGGGACATGGAGCAACTTGCACGATGGCAGAAGGTCGGTGTCACACTGGTGGCCTGCCTGCTCACCTGCACCTCCGACTGGAGTTGTGCCGCCCCGCTGGCCATACTCATGATTGGCCGTAACCGGGGCTGCTTCCACAAGCAGATGCTCTGGATGATGGCCATCATCTCACTCTATGCCGTCGCCTTTTTCATCTTCCACAGCCCCACCTACGGCTTGGTCCACCTGGCCTGCTGGCTGGCAGTACCGCTGCTGGCGATGTACAACGGCCAGCGAGGACGGCTGAAGTGGCTCGGCAAGTTCTTCTACTATTACTATCCCGTCCACATGGCGGTTATAGGCCTGCTGACCCGTTGCTTCCAATAAGTGCTTTTTTAGGAGTTAGAGAAGTTAAGGAGTTAAGACGATTGAGGAGTGCGGTAAGTAGTTAAGAAGTTAGAGAAGTTAGAGGAGTTAAGACGATACTGGTCTAGTTTTTTTATCAAGAATTAGAGAATTATATTTTTCAGTTTTCAATTTCTCTAACATCAGCCATCATACGTCTTTAACTTCGAGCGTAGCGATAACTCCTTAACTCCTAACTCCTAACCTGACATCAGTCTTCCCTCATACCTCATACCAGTGTGCAATTTTTAAATCGCCCCATCAAAAACCGTTCATTAATGAAATTCATCGTAATCATTAATGAATTGGATCGATTTCATTAATGAATTGGATAAAATTCATCTATAGGGAAAATTAGTCTAATTAATAAGTGTGCAAAAAAAATCCTATTCATTTTCTGGTGAATAGGATTTTCTTCTTCTGAATAATGGTTATCTATTAATATTTACTATTCAGGTAGTCTATAAGTTGTTGTAGAGTGCCATTATATTTTGTAAAGTACGCACGTTGTTCATTACGAGATGCCACCATAGTATTTCCCTCAATAGAGATAGTGACAGCCACACCATCTAAGGCAACTACTTTATCGCCATCAAGAGTATATTTATTAGTTTCAGGTTCAGAGCTTAGTTCGTAGCCATTCTCACCCTTAGAAAGTTCATAAGCAGTAATAGTAGTCTCATCAACAACTTGTACACCCCCACCAGTTAGGGAATACCAAGTACCAATAAAATCAGCCTTGTTGACTGTTTTGACATTCTTATCATCATTTCCACACGCCATGAAAATTGGCATAATCATAAGCATCATAATGCTCAAAAACTTGAATTTCTTCATAATTTTAATGTTTAATTTTTTATTAATGATTAATGTAAAGGTTCGAAAAATTACAATTCTTTCTTTTTCATTTTCAGACCAATCGCATAATACTTTCCGTTTTCAGAAGTAACGCCCGACTTGGTGAAGGTATAGATATCGCTACCAACCGTAGCCGTAAGAGTAAGTTTCTTACTATCGTTTCCCGGAATAGCCACATAGATCACACCATCACCATTGGTGTCATAAGTTTCGGCAGGAAAACTCATTGACAGATTACTATCACCATACGCGATGGTCAGCGCCGTTGGACTCAGCAAAGCTGTGCCATCAGACGTCTTGAGCGTAAACTTCACAATAGCCTGTTGATTCTCGAACGTAGTTGTTGCTTGAGCAGGAACAATACGATCATTGTCTACACCTACATCTATGGTAGCCGTTGCATAGTCATACTTTGCAGCAATCTCAGCCAGCGTGCTGAGACTCACTGCCAGCATGCATACCAACAAGAACAGGCGCCCAAGCGTACTGCTTAGACTGATTATTAGATTCTTCATCTATATTTGTTATAAAATAAGATATTGCTGTTGACGACGAGTCTTATAAGAGACTCTCTTGCGTTTGGTCAGTGATTATTCCATTGACATCAATGGATATAACGAACTTTGTATGATAATTCATCCTCCTTGCTAATTCAGATAATGACGTACCTGCGGGAACATTATCCTCAAAAGAAGAATTTGTACGCTCTTTATCTTCAACCACGGTGTTATCGCTATTCAAGGTCATGACATCAATAGTCCTTTCGACTTTGAAATTAAACTTCTCAGTAGTAATCTTATCCTCTAAAGGAGAAACCCTTGTATATAACTCTACCTTACAAGGCAATTTGCTAAGGGGAATTTCGACGACCTTGGTGTACGACGGATTACTCATGGTCTCAATGAAACCATTTCCATCAGCATCAGTACCATATACATTTACCTTAAACTGTCCAAGTGTGGCATCATTGGATGTAACGGTGTACTTCACAACAGCCTTGGTAAACTTTGCCTTTGCAGGTTCATCGTCGCTGCTGCCACAAGATGTTAACACTGTTGTTGTCATGAGGGCAGCAAAGAGAACAGCTGCCATTGAAATCATACTTTTCATACTTAAAAAAATTATTTAATAATATTGGGATTTGTCCTTAAAACTCTATTTATGTAATAATCATTTATTAATTTAACTACAAAGCTACACAAATAAAAAGAAGCTTACAAAGTAAAAATAGCCGCGAGCGAAGATTTTGCATTAGCTGAGACTTTTTTGCATTAGCTGAGAGTCACCCCACCCCACAGACTCTCTCATAATCGCAAATTCATCCTCAATTCGCTTATTATTTCGACATCGCCAACCACCGATGAAATGGGAAAAATCCAAAACACCACTGAAAATTCGTCCGATTTTACTTAAAAAGTAGTAATTTTGCGGCTTAAATGACGTAACAATAAAAACTATATGCCTGAACAGATAACTCCTTTGTCGATACTGTATCTCCTGCTCCACGGCGCGGGAACAGCCGTGGCAATTGTTTTATTCCTCTACCTGCTACTGTGTCGAGGGAAGGCTATCGCACCCGACATCACGCCACCCACACGACTGCGCCGCTGGGCAGCGGCATTATTCGGCATCATGGCAATGGCCCACATCTGGTGGATACTGTTCTACACATTCTCAAACAACACCAGCTCGTTAATATACGGGCTGCTCGTCGCTATCGACTGCATGGCGATGCCCCTCGTCTTCGTCGGCACACTGCTGACCATGTTGCAGGATCGTCGCCGACCGCTATGGCCAGTTATAGTAATCTTGACGCCCTGTGCAGTGATGGCAGTGCTGCAAGTCGCCCTGCCATCCATAGACCTTACGACACCGAACAAAGTATATGGAATGGTCCTCCTCGTGGGCTTCATCATATATATGGTGGTGGCAGTAAGACAATATGGGCGGTGGCTGCGCGACAACTACGCCGACCTGGAGCACAAGGAAGTATGGCTCAGCCTTACACAACTCATCGGTCTCATGATACTGCTCATGAGCTATGAATATACCGACAACTACGTGATGTCCACCCTAGCCCACCTCACCGGATTCCCGCTGGCAGGACTCCTGCTATGGCGTGTGGATACATTGAAAGACCTGAGCACCGACAGCCTCACATTCCACTCAGAACAAAGGGACACTTGCCTTAGCAAGAACCACTCTCACAAAGGCGAGACTTCCCATATAGGCCAACTGCTGGCAAGGCACTGCGAAGACACGCAGCTCTACCTGCAGACAGACCTGACTTTGTCGCAACTCTCGTCAGCCGTCGGCGTGAACCGCTACTATCTCAGTCAGTATTTCGCCAGTCATGACACAAGCTACTATGAATACATCCACGACCTTCGTGTACGTCACTTCATAACCCACTACCGCGAGCTTGCTGCTGCACAGGAGCCCATCGTTGCCCAGCAACTGGCACAAGAGAGCGGCTACCACAGCTACAGCACCTTCAGCACCGCCTTCAAGCAGCGCATGCACAAGAACGTCACAGACTGGATGCGCGAAGAGGAATTGATACGAAACCATGAAATTCCCCACAAAGTATAAAAACGTTAGATTGTCAATTCCTGCATCAGTATCTTATCCACATATTTAAAATTAAGGACAAGAACACATGATTTTTTCTGTTAAAGTATTCAAAATATGGCTCCAGAAGATGAGCACCCCCTGAGATCCCCCCGACCACTCAGGGACACAGGGACAGGTATGAAGTGAACCCAGAAAGTTGGACACAACTTAAAGGTTCAAATGAGTAAGTGTTTCAACCCTGTAAAAGATTATAATTTTTTTATTTCCGCATCAATCACGTAGATGTCACCCTCTGAATCTATAAGAACATTACGAGGAAGTATATCCCAAACTTCGTACATATTGTTGGAATAGTTCCCTATCTTTTCTAACTTAGCAAAACCAAGAGCAGACATATAAGTATCAATCATAATTTGCGTTGCAGGTTGGGCATTACAGATTCGTGCTTGTTCCAGAACCGGCAACACACTGCGACCATCATAGCCTGCAAAGCCATGAAGTCGGTATTTTGTATTCGGAAATAAAGTATTGTGAAGAAGTATCTTATCAAGCAGATTAGAGATGCTCTTGCTATTAAGAAGATTGTTTACCTTAAATACCGATGAAGGTGAAACATAAGTATCGTTTTCATTGCCACTTGGTCCTGGAACACCCAATTCGAATATATTACCCATAGGTATCCACATACCTACAGATTTGGCATACGATTCAGCTACTCGTTGTTCAATCTCGTAACTATTTACATTTTCTTTGCCATCTCGAAGTTGTGCTTCATGTAATCGGCAAAGCTTTTGGAACTCATTGGCGATTTCTTTGATTCTTCGATTTTCCTCATCGTACGTTCCATCGATTCCTTGTGAAATTGATTCAAATATGTCATCTCCCATCTTGTTTATTATTTGCTCGCAAAAATACGAGTAAGCGAGCAAAGTACAAAATAAATCTCGTTTATTTTTACTTTCTAGCGAGAGTATTTTCGGCGAAGCCAACAATACAAACTAATTTCTATACTCCTGCAAAAGTTGGGATATTTTTTGAATTTAGGTTAAGGGTTAGTGGTTAGAGGTTATTGGTTATTGACATCAGACATCTTCCTTCAGATTTCTTACATCAGCCTTCAGACAGCCTTTACCCTGCTCCTAGGCTCCTCTTAGCCTCCTCTTAAGCTATTCCTAAGTGTCTTACGCTAGAAAAAGTTGA
>DDQG01000024.1 GCA_002342585.1 Prevotellaceae bacterium UBA2448 | reverse complement strand
CAACCCTTTTTAGGGTATTACACTTTTCAAAAATGTTCCAATGTTCCAATGTTCCGATGTTCCAGAGCATTTTGAAAATCGCGGCGGCGGGCAGATTATTTTGTTTTTTGATATGAATTATTATGATGAAATTTTCAATTTTGCGATTAACATAAATGTGTGCTACTTATTAGTATAGTATATATAATATAAATATCCTCTTGTCAATAGTAACTTGTCTAATAAGATATTTAATCTATAAGTATAGGGAACCGAAAAAAAGTGTTGGAACATTGGAACATTGGAACATTGGAACAATTCCATTCAACGTTTTTCAGGGCAAATGAAGATGCAGGAAAGTTAACATTCGTTCACTAAAACAATCTTCTGCATCGCTTTATGCCGGAGCTGAAAGTTCGTAAATTTGCATTGTCAAAATCGAGAGAGATTTTTACTCGTACGCACAGGAAATTTTTTTCGTGTGCACACGAAAAAAAAACGAAGGACGAAAGACGAAGGACGAAAGACTGCCTGGCGGGCGGCGATAGTTCTGAACAATAATTTAAAATAATTTAAAAATAATTTTATTGGTTCGATTATTGGTAATTAGCTTCGCTGAGCCGTTTGCACACTTCTTAAAGATTGAGCCTCTTCACAGAAGCATCCTCGGCTCATCTTTAATGTCGTGCTCTGCGCGGGTTGTTTGCAATTATTGTTGGAAAATATTGCGCCAAGCAATAAGAATAAAGCCAGGGTGGCTTTCACCCAAAAATTTGAAATAAAAGTATTATTGTAAGAAGATGAAAGGCGAAGGGAAAGGTGAAAAGAGAAGCCATCCGGAGGGCAACTCAATAACCAATAACCTATAACCAATAACCAAAAATATGTTAAACCCTTAAATTTAAAAAACTATGGCACTTAAAGTTAAAGCAAAGCAAAAGCTTCAGAAAGTAGGTAAGTATGCAGACACTTATCGTTTCGTTCTCTCTCCAGAGCTTTACATTCCTCTGGCACAGAACAAGGTAATCAGCGAGGCGGCTCTCCGCTCAGGTATCAGCAAAGGCGTGATTCAGGCATGTTGGGATGCAGCAGGCGAAGTAATCAAGGCATGGGCAACAGAAGGTCACTCAGTGGCACTGCCAGGACTCGGAACAATGCGTTTCGGACTGCGCGCAAAGTCAGTGGCAACCGTTGACGAGGTAAAGTCAAAGCTCATCAAGAGCCGTAAGATTGTCTTCACTCCATCAACCGAACTGAAGGACGAACTGTCTAACACCAGCGTTCAGATCACTTGCTACGACAAGGACGGCAACGAGCTCAAGCGCGTAACCTCTACCGACGAAGGTATCGTTGAAGACCCAGAAGGTGACGAGACTGGCGAGTCTGACGGCAAGACCGGAGACAACGAAAACGAAAACCAAAACCAAAACGGTTCTAACGAAAACGAAAACCAAAACGAAAACGAAAACCCTGAACCAGGAACCGTGAACCCTGAACCCGGTAATGGCGGAGGTGGTGGTACTGAGGATGGTACTGACGAGTCGTAAACTTCGTACGAAAACGAAAACCAAAACGAAAACGGGTGAGCCCTTCGGGGCTCCCGCTTTTCTTAAAAAAATTCTCTAATTGACAAATGCGAACCGCTTAAAACCTCCAGAATGCTATGCCCTTCCCGCTGGGGCTACTTCGGGCATCATTCTATAGTGGTTTTTACGAGGTTTCTCTAATTCTTGATATTTATGAAACGCGATATTCTTGAGACAGTGGTGAAGGTAGTAGTAGCCGCACTCACAGCATTTTTGACAGCAATCACAACTACAAGTTGTATGGGACACGGACCCTTTTGATAATGCATAATTCATAATGCATAATTCATAATTGAAAATTAAAAGTTGATAGTTAAGCTGATTTGCAATCGAAAATATTGTTTTTGTTCATATAGTAATTTTGATTTGACAAACAGACATGGAGCTTCGCAGTGATGCGAGGCTCTTTTTTTATTTCACAATTGTTGCAATGTTGCAATGTTGCAAAGTTGCAACATGTTTTTCACTTCCTAGATACCACAGGAACAGGGAAAAGGATGTAAGAAATAGATAACAGATAATAGATAATAGTTGAAACGAAAGACCAGTATCGTCTTAACTCCTTGACTTCACTAACTTCTTAACTCCTTACCGCACTCCTCAATCGTCTTAACTCCTTGACTTCACTTATTTCTTAACTCCTAAATAAAAAAAGCTGACCAGGCGATTGCCCGGTCAGCTTTTTTGTGGTTAGTATGTGTTACTGTTTGTTCTTAAATGCATCTTTGGCTGCTTTGATTTGTTCTTCTGCCTGCTTGTATGCTTCGCCTTGGCGATCCAGGATGACTATCTTCTGTAGTTTTGCCCAACTTGCTGCATTGTAGTCGTCTGGGCTTATGAAGAAGCCAAAACTGAATGTCTTGCCAGGTTTGATAGGGTAGTCGCTGAAGTTGATGCCGCGAGGACCAATTGCTATTGCATTGCCGTCGCTGTCGAAGGCTACGGGCTTAAGGGTGAGTATCTGAATGTCGTTCGATGCTCCTTCGGTGAATTCTCCCGAGACGCTTGCTTCGCGCGAGTCATCTAAGACGAAGTTGCCATTGAGTTTCATAGGCAGCTGCTCACCTATTTCAGCAGGAATCTCTATGCCTTCGAGGGCCTTGGATATTGCAGGAAGGGTTTCCTTCTTGTATTTGGTAGTGTTGCCCTGTCCGATGTAATCGGTCCAGAAAGCATTTGCCTTTTCCGGGTCGCTCGCTTTCAGTTCGTCGTACTTGGCAGATGCTGCTGCTTCTGCTGCATAGTATTCTGCTACTACTTTTGGCAGTTCGCCCAGCAGACCATCGGTAGGAATTGATGCAGCTTCGGATTCTGCACTACTAGTGCCGCCGCCACAAGCGACGAATAAACCTGTTGAAAGTGCTATCGCACTCAGAACTAGAAGATTTCTTGTCTGTTTCATAGTTTTAATGGTTTAAAAGGTTAATAATGATTTTAGTTAGGAGTTAGGAGTTGCCCTCCGGATGGCAGTCTTTCATGATATTATTTTTTTATGATTTTGGGGCAAATATAAAGGGTAAAATGAATAGTGTTACGTTTTCATGCTACGAAGAATCGTTCAAAAAAACAATTTTTCGTGTCAAAACGTAAAAAATGCAGAATGCGGTTATAGTTTCTGGAGGGCGTTCTGTAAACGAGCGGTGAATTCGTAGTTTTTCAGTCCCCAACCGGGGGTAGCAAGAAGTGAGGTGGGGGACTGGGATACAAGACGCTCTATGATGATGTCGGAACGCAAACGAGGTAGGAAGTCGCAAAGCAGTTGGATGTACTCATCAACAGAAAAAAGATGGAAGTCAGATGGGGTGTGGAGGTATTCATCTGCCATAACTGTGCCCTTGATGAGTTGCAACTGATGGATTTTCAATGTGGTGATAGGTAGTTGGGAGAGTTGGTCGGCTTCGCTGAGCAACATCTCGCGCGATTCGCCTGGCAAACCCAGTATGATGTGTATGCCTACAGGAATCCCGGCAGCAGCTGTGCGACGGATGGCGTCGATGCTCTGTGCATGGGTGTGACCGCGACGGATGCGCTTCAAGGTGGTGTCATAAACGGATTCGATGCCGTACTCCACAATGATTGTATGGCCACGTTTCTGTAAGGACTGAAGATAGGAGAGCAGGGCAGGGGGCATGCAATCGGGACGAGTGCCGATGACGAGTCCGACGACAGCGGGAACGGAAAGTGCCTCCTCGTATTTCGCCTGCAACTCGGAGAGTGGGGCATAGGTGTTGGTATAAGCCTGAAAGTATGCCAGATAGCGCATGTCGGGGTATTTGCGACGGAAGAATTCCTTGCCCTCTTCCAACTGCTGAGTGATACTCTTTGTAGGACGGCAGTAGTCGGGGTTGAAGGTCTGGTTGTTGCAGTAAGTGCAACCAGTTGTACCCAATGTGCCGTCACGATTAGGACAGGTGAAACCGGCATTGATGGACATTTTCTGTGTCTTATAACCAGTCAGACTGGTAAGCCAAGGACCATATAAGTTGAGTCGCTGCATTCCGTTTTTTGTAATTTTCAGATTGCAAAGGTAGGCATTTTGTGGAAATTTAATGCTTTAAGTGAAAAAAATATCACGAAGCGATTGCCAGTTTATAAAAAAGTTGTACCTTCGCGAGCCGATTATTATCGAGGGTTCACTTCGTGTGGGCCTCAATCTGTGTGTGGATAGCTCTTTTTTGTTAGACGGAAGGGCGGTCCGAGAATCACGGATACAAAACCCTGAGAACTACGGTTCTGAGGGCACAAATCACTGCGACAAGAGTCGGGTGCTCGGTGAAAGAAGCCGAGATTTTACAAACTTTTTTATCAAATTTTTTAATGAACACATTAAGTTTAAAGACTAGCTACGTGAACACAGAAGCTGCTAACAAGCAGTGGGTGGTAGTAGATGCTCAGGGTCAGACTCTCGGTCGCCTCGCTTCTAAGGTAGCTAAAGTACTTCGCGGTAAGTACAAACCATGTTTCACTCCTAACATGGACTGTGGTGACAACGTCATCATCATCAATGCCAACCAGATTGTTGTATCAGGTGCAAAGGAAAGCGGTAAGGTTTATATCACTTTCTCAGGTTATCCAGGCGGTCAGAAAAAGGCTACTTACGCTGAGATGACTAAGCGCGCCAATGGTTACGAGAAGATTATCCGTCACGCTGTGAAGGGTATGCTTCCAAAGGGTATCCTCGGTGCAAAGGTTCTTGGTAACCTCTATATTTATGAAGGCGCAGAGCACGATAAGCAGGCTCAGAAGCCAGTTTCACTTGATATTAACCTTTTAAAATAAGCAATAAGGTTTATGGCAGAAGTAATAAATGCACTCGGTCGTCGTAAAAGCGCCGTAGCACGTGTTTACCTTACAGAAGGTAACGGTAAAATAACAATCAACAAGCGCGATCTTGCTGAATATTTCCCTTCAGAACTCGTACAGTATGTCGTTAAGCAGCCTCTGAACCTGCTTGGCGTTGCTGAGAAATATGATATCAAAGTAAATCTTTGCGGTGGTGGCTATACAGGACAGAGCCAGGCTCTTCGTCTCGCTATTGCACGCGCACTCGTAAAGGTAAATGCAGAAGACAAAAAAGCTCTTCGTGTGGCTGGCTTCATCACTCGCGATGCTCGTGAGGTAGAACGTAAGAAACCAGGTCGTCCAAAGGCACGTCGTCGCTTCCAGTTCTCAAAGCGTTAATATATACATTATTTATTATTTATATTTTCGCTCAGAGATTTCGAGAGAAGCACGATATGTTTAGTATCTAAACTGCGGAGACTCGTACCGACAATACGGACGGCTACCCCGTGGTTGGTTAACAAACAAAACATTAACTAAAAAGAACGTAAACAAAAAACAAAACTTAATTATGGCAAGAACAGATTTTGATACGCTCCTACAGGCTGGAGCACATTTCGGACACATGAAGCGCAAGTGGAACCCTGCTATGGCTCCTTATATCTTTATGGAGCGCAACGGTATCCACATCATCGACCTCAATAAGACTGTGAAAATGGTTGACGAGGCTGCTGACGCACTTAAGCAAATCGCTAAGAGCGGAAAGCGCATCCTCTTCGTTTCAACTAAAAAGCAGGCTAAGGAAATAGTAGCTGAGAAGGCTGAGTCAATCGGTATGCCTTACGTTATCGAACGTTGGCCAGGCGGTATGCTCACTAACTTCCCAACTATCCGTAAGGCTGTGAAGAAGATGTCGAATATTGACAAACTCATCGCTGACGGTACTTATGCCAAACTCTCAAAGCGTGAAAATCTGCAGATTCAGCGTAAGCGCGCTAAACTGGAAAAGAACCTCGGCAGTATCGCTGACCTGACTCGTCTTCCTTCTGCTCTCTTCGTTATCGACGTAGCTAAGGAACACATCGCAGTAGCTGAAGCTAACCGTCTCGGTATTCCAGTATTCGCTATCGTTGATACAAACTCTAATCCTAACGACATCGACTTCGTTATCCCAGCTAACGACGATTCAAGCAAGGCTATCGAAGTAATCCTCGGCGCTGTTTGCAACGCTATCAAGGAAGGTCTCGACGAACGTAAGGTAGAGAAGGCTGATCAGGATGCTGCTGCTGACAAGAAGGAAGGCGCTCCTGCAAAGAAGGCTAAGAAGGTAGAAACTGCAGAACCAACTGAGGAAGAGGCTCCAAAGGCAGAGGCTGAACCAGCTGCAGAACCTGCAGAAGAACCAGCAGAGGCTCCTGTAAAGAAGGCTGCTAAGAAGGCTCCTGCAAAGAAGACTACTAAGAAGGCTGCTGCAGAAGACGCTGAATAATCGCCCTAAAGGCATGCAGATTTTTTCTAATTACAAAACAATTTAAATTCGTATATTATGGCTATTACATTAGCAGATATAAATAAACTCCGCCAGAAGACTCAGGCTGGTCTTATGGACTGTAAGAAGGCTCTCACAGAGGCTAACGGCGATATGGATGCTGCAATGGACATCCTCCGTAAGAAGGGTCAGCTCGTTGCTGCAAAGCGTAGCGACCGCGAAGCTGCTGAAGGCTGTGTACTCGCAAAGGTAAACGGCAAGTTCGGAGCTATGATTGCCCTCAAGTGTGAAACTGACTTCGTTGCTAAGAATGCTGACTTCGTTGCTCTTGCAAATGCAATCATCGACGCAGCTGTAGCTGCAAAGGCTAAGACTCTCGACGAGGTTAAGGCTCTTACTATCAACGGTGAAACTATCGCTGAAGCTGTTACAAACCGTAGTGGTGTGACTGGCGAAAAGATGGAACTCGACGGATACGCAGCTGTAGAAGGTGAGAACATCATCGCTTACAACCACATGGGCGGTAACTTCCTCTGCACTCTCATCGTACTCAACAAGCAGACTGATGCTCAGGTAGGTAAGAACGTAGCTATGCAGGTTGCTGCTATGAACCCAGTTGCTCTTGATGAGGCTTCTGTACCACAGGCAACTAAGGATGCAGAACTCAAGGCTGACATCGAGAAGGCTAAGCAGAACCAGATTGGCAAGGCTGTAGAAAATGCACTCAAGAAGGCTGGTATAAATCCTGCACATGTTGACTCTGAAGATCACATCGAGTCAAATACTGCTAAGGGATGGATTACTGCTGAAGACGCAGCTAAGGCTCGCGAAATCAAAGCTACTGTTGCTAAGGAAGCTGAAGCAAACCTCAAGGAGCAGATGATTCAGAACATCGCTATGGGTATGCTCAACAAGTTCTACAAAGAGAACTGTCTGCTCGACCAGGCTTTCATCGACGACAGCAAGATTTCTGTTAAGCAGTATCTGCAGTCAATCGACAAAGAACTTACAATCTGCGATTTCAAGCGTTATACACTTCGCGCAGAATAAAGAAATTCCGAGAATTTATTTGATAAGAAAAGAAGGTGTTTCCAGCGGAAGCACCTTCTTTTTATTCTGTTGCTCGTTAATAGGCTATTATTTACCACGAGTAATCTTTTCTTCAAAAAAACGAATCTTTACCATCTGACGTTTCACTTCTTCTTCACCCATCTTCACTTCTGCAAAAAGCTTTGCCAACTGGTAACATTGTTCCACAATCAGAGCATCGTCGGCTGTGGCATTGGCAGGAAGAATTGCCATACTACCACCATCCTCACTCAAAGAAACCGTTGTGTAGCTATAGTGACGTTTCTTGTCGATAGTAACCAATTGCATAGTACCATCCTCGCCAACTTCTGCAAAGAAATTAAGATGTTGTTTGTTGCCCGCCTGAGAAGGAACGACGTAATAACCCACACTCTGGTATTTTTCATCTTTTTCAAGCACAAATTTTTTCTTCATATCGTCCAACTCCATACGCTTAAATGTCAGAGAACTGTCTGCTTTGGCAAATGCATACTTCGCTTCGTGGAGTTCAAGTGAATCTACAAAATGTAATGCCTCGCGACGACAATCTATTTCCTTTGGGTAAGTAGTACGCAGAGAATCAATCAAGTCATGAGCTTTATCATGCTGATTCTGAACCATTGCTATTCGTGCTTCGTTTAGTAACTGATAGGCTTTGTCTGTATTGCTTTCGCTACAGCTAAAAAGTACTATCGCAGAGAAGAACAATAGCATTAAGTATGATGTTGTAGACGATTTGCGGTTTTTCATAATTTGAACTTTATTAACAAGATTTTGCAAATATAAGAAGTTTCTGTGAAATAGTGTTGCATTTCGATGCATTTTTTTTGAATTTTATATCCTAAATGTAATATTTTGCAATTTATTTGTCTTTTTCTATTTCTTATCTGAAAAAATTAGTACTTTTGCATATCCTAATAATAATGCTATGAAGAAGTTATTTCATATTATCATGTGTTTATTTGTAGCTCATTCTGCTGTTGCACAGCAAATCGAACTTGCTGACGTCACCTCCGGAGCTTATAGACCAAAGGCTATAAAGGCTATGACCCCAATGGCTGACGGAGAGTCGTATATGCAGATTAGTGAGGACGGTAAGAAAATAGAGAAATGTTCTTTTAAGACAGGTGCTGTTGTCGGTACTATTTTTGATATAGCCACCGCCAGAAATGCCAAGTTAGAGGAGTTCTCTGGTTATATTATGTCTCCAGATGAGCAGAATATTCTGATTGAAACTCAAAGTAAACAGATTTATAGAAACAGTTGTGTTGCTACATATTATATATATAATGTACGCAATAATACTCTGACTCCACTATCGAAAGGAGGACCACAAGAGTGTCCTAAGTTCTCGCCAGACGGAAATCTTATAGCTTTCGTACGTGAAGGAAATCTTTTCCTCGTGAAGTTGCTTTATAATAATGCTGAAAGTCAGATTACAAAAGATGGCGAGGCGGAAAAAATACTGAACGGAAAGGCTGACTGGGTGTACGAAGAGGAGTTTACAATGAATCGCGCATTCGATTTCTCTGCAAACAGCGAAATGATTGCATGGATGCGTTTTGATGAGTCGGATGTGCCAATGTACAATATCGCTAAGTTCGACGGAACAGTAGATAGCTACAGATATCCGCTGGCTGGACAGAAGAATCCAAAGGTTACTGTACATACATTTGATATAAAAAGTAGGGTGGTGCGTCAGATAAAAATTGCCGACGAATATGAATATATCCCTCGCATACAGTTTACGGATGTAGCTGACAAACTGATGGTTCTCACTCTGAACAGACACCAGGATCAACTGAATTTCTATCTTGCCGATGCTCGTAGTACTACAGCAAATATGATTCTGAGGGAAACTACAAATTGTTACGTAGAACAGACTGCCTACGATAATATAGACTTAAAGCACCCACAATTTGTGTTGTTAAGCGAACGTGACGGTTATCGTCACATGTATCTCTATAATACACAGACTGGACAACTGCAGAAGCAACTCACATCTGGTAAGTTTGAAGTGACAAAATACTACGGACAGGATGCCGCTGGTAAGTATTTCTATTTTGCAAGCAATGAGGGTTCACCACTGGAACAGTATATTTATAGAGTGGATGCTTCCGGAAAACGTTCAAAACTGACAGAAGAGAAAGGTTTCCATAGTGCACAGTTCTCGAAAGGCTGCAATTATTTTGTACATACATATTCTAATTTACAGACTCCTCCTGTAGTAAACATCTGTAGCGCTACAGGCAAAAAACTGAAAACTATTGAGGATAATGCAGAACTGAAGGGAAAACTCGCAAAACTGCAGTTGGGTTCTGTAGAACTGTTCTCTTTCAAGACTGCTGATAACGTAGAATTGAACGGATGGATGGTGAAACCTGCCGGTTTTAATCCAAACAAAAAGTATCCTGTGTTGATGTATCAGTATAGCGGCCCAGGCAACCAGCAAGTGCACAATGCATATGGTAATGGTTTTGGAGGCACGTTGATATGGGAACAAAGATTGGCACAGAAGGGATATGTAGTTGTATGTGTTGACGGACGTGGTACAGGAGGTAGAGGCGCTGATTTCCAACGTTCTACATATAAGAAAATGGGAACTTTAGAGTCGAAAGACCAAGCTGAAACAGCTGCATATCTTGCAACACTCCCATTCGTTGACAAAAACAGAATTGGAATATGGGGATGGAGCTTCGGAGGCTTTAATACTATTATGTCGTTATGTGAAGGTAGAGGACTGTTCCGCTGTGGAGTAGCTGTGGCACCAGTAACAGACTGGAGATACTATGATTCTGCTTACACGGAACGCTATATGAGAACTCCACAGGAAAATCCTACAGGATACGACTCAAGTCCGTTGCATCGTTATCAGAATATTAAGGGAGATCTGCTTATAGTTCATGGAACTGCTGACGATAACGTACATTATCAGAATACAGCCGATTTTGCAGAAGCTCTTGTACAGGCTGGAGTTCAGTTCGATATGCAAGTATATACAGACAGAAACCATAATATAAGTGGTGGAAATACTCGAAATCATCTGCTTAACCGCATAGAAAACTATCTCGATGCCCATTTATTGAATAAATAATACACATTATATATGAATAAATATATTTCTATAATAACGAGTCTGGTGGTGCTGATTGCTTTTTCTACTCAGGTGAAAGCCCAACCTAGAGTGCACGAAAATGTACCAACGGATTCAATCCGTCTTTCCGACCCGTTTGTGTTTGCAGACAAGAAAACAAAGACATATTACATGACTGGAACAGGAGGAATGCTTTGGAAAAGTAAAAATCTGAAGACTTGGACTGGACCATATAGAATAGCAAAAACAGACCCTAAATCATGGATGGGACCAAGACCAATGATTTGGGCTGCTGAAATCCATCAGTATAATGGTAAGTATTATTATTTTGCTACATTTACCAATCAGAGTGTTCATATCGATACTGTTGCGAATAATGTAATCGACCGACGCGCATGTCATATTCTCGTTTCTGACAATGTAGAAGGTCCTTACACCCCAATGGGTGATTCCATTTATCTGCCAGCCAATATGCCAACACTCGATGCCACTTTGTGGATTGATAAGGATAAAAAACCATATATGGTGTTCTGCTATGAGTGGTTGCAAAACCTTAATGGTACAATCGAGAAGATACAACTTAAACCAGATTTTAGTGGCACGATAGGAGAGAGAACACTTCTCTTCCGTGCCAGTGATTCACCTTGGAGCCGCGAGAAATCACCTACTAACGAAGATCGTCCGAATAAAGTTACAGACGGACCGTTCCTTTTCACTACATCAACAGGAAAACTTGGAATGCTGTGGACTAGTTGGATATATGATAAATATACACAAGGAGTAGCATACTCAGAGTCAGGAACACTTGATGGACCCTGGATTCAGGAACCTGAACCAATTACCCCTCCCAACTTTGGACACGGTATGCTCTTCAAAGATTTCAAAGGCAATACATTGATGGCTTTGCATTCTCATGCAAAGATTGGAGATAACACCATTCGTATTCCACATTTCTTCCTTGTTTCACTCGTTGGAGATAAACTTACTGTAATAAGAGAATACAAACCATAAATACCAACTTCTGTGAATCAGAAGATTAGTGTAAGGGTGGATTTTTTTTGAGAAAAAACTTCCTTTAATATTTTGTCAGTATTAAAAAAGTCCTTACCTTTGCACTCGCTTTCAGGAAATCCATGACACGCTCTGT
>DDQG01000032.1 GCA_002342585.1 Prevotellaceae bacterium UBA2448 | reverse complement strand
CACTGTTCTGCATCCTCCTCACGGATGCAGACGTAACGAGAGCTGACAAAGTGCATGTGAGACTTCAGCCCGCTCTTTATCTGCGTGCTTTTCCTCGGGACACTGACTATTTCGCCTTTGGTCCAGTTCATTTTATTTTCTAGCTTAGTCATATTATCATTGTTTTTGTGTCAAGGTTTTTTTGATCAGCGGGACGGTTCTCTGCAAGCAGAGTGTGGCGGTGCAATGACTTTCACTGCGTACCAAATGCGGTGAATAACTCCTTTCCCGATACCTGTCAGGCGCTCCAGTTGACGAAGCGAGGCTCCACAGTCTTTTAGTTCCAAAAATATTTCTTCTCTTTTATTTTCATCCAACTGCTGGAATGAAGTACTATTGGTCACGCCTGTCTTATCTTTTATCTTCAACCATACCTGGTCATCAGATGGTCTACGACGTGATGAACCTTCTATATCCAAGCAATACACATCATCGTCCAGCGGGTCGTTGACCCATTCGTCCAGGTCCTTGAAGGTAATTCGGTTCAGTACGGTATTGACATCGCAGATCTGAAACACTGGCTCTACTGTGCCGTCGTACTCGCCCCAGGAGCTGAACTCGTAGTCCTTAACCTTTTCTACTATGCCTGCCTTGACGGGATTTTGGTGTATATATCTCAGCAGTACAGTGAAGTACTCCATGTCGTTGACGGGCTCGCTCTTAAAACGCTCTTTGAACAGGTGTCCGTCGCGACCGTACTTCCTATTATATATCCCCGTACCTGATTCTATCCTTGCCCTACGTGGCATATACTTTGATAATAACTAAGTAATTAATTGGGAATATGAAGAATTACACCATTATTGATTTCTGATGCCGCTGACCTGTCCCTTGGCATGTATCAACCAACTGATTTTCTGAATTCAGCACACCACTTAGCCCCAGCTGTTGCTGAGGTCTGTAGTACGGAAAAATTTAACTTAGTATGCTAAATGTATTATGCTGTTTGCAAGAGGGTTGTTTTTCTACTCTTGCTTCTCATATAG
This sequence comes from Prevotellaceae bacterium UBA2448, assembly GCA_002342585.1. Classification (GTDB taxonomy): domain Bacteria; phylum Bacteroidota; class Bacteroidia; order Bacteroidales; family Bacteroidaceae; genus Minthosoma. Next base: position 5,286 of record DDQG01000032.1, on the reverse strand, counting down.
TTCTACTGGTATGGCACCATCCGTAGTCAAGGTTTCTGTTGCCTCCCTACAATATACGGTCAGCAAAAGATGCTTGAATATCATGTCACGCCATGAGCCATCGCGTTTCAGCAGCTTCGCGTCATCTGTCAGGCTTGTCTTTACTACAAAATGCCAATAGTTCAGGTTGGTAGGGGAATGTTCCAAGGTCAATGTAACAGAGATTGGAACTTCAATACCATCGGTAAACTGAGGATATACCTTCTGCTCCAAAAAAGTTTGGTAGGCTTTATACGTGCCTTTGTTATTAAACTTATACACGTTGGGATAGGCTGCACCATGCAACAAGTCCATACGGTAGAATACATAGTCATAACCTGTGTCCTCATAACAGCCGGAATAATCTGCAATTGCAATGTCACTGAAACCATCCCATGGGTCTTTACCCTTGCCCTTTTGAAGAATAGGTGAGTATTCGGGCAGGAAATGACCGCCAAGCAGGTTGACAGACATCCCCACAATCACGCCCAGACAGTCTGGGTCTAACCGTAGTCGTCCTCCTACCACCTCCGCCTTGTCGGACAACTTCCCCTCTATACGACGGGTCAGGCTGTGCGCAGCCGGCGGTAACTTATCAATTGGAAATGGCTTGTTATTTCTGCTGTTGGGCAGAATGGATTCAGGATAGTTCATCTACTGACGGAACGGCTTCGTGTATAAGGTTAGAGATTTTGTCTGCAAGCACATCAGGACGTTCGCTTCCTATGTAAAGAAGTGCATCGCCATGATGCAGCGAGAAAGCCACCTCGTCATGCCCCGGTTCCTGGGTTATGTTGAGCTCCAGACCATTGGCAAAGGTCATCAGCAATGTATTCATGGCTCCCATCACACTGTGACGGGCCAGTATCTCGTCGTATTCGAGCGAAGACATCTGCCGCGCCAAAGTTTCAAAACCACTTTTGAAGACTTTATCAGCCCCCCCTCCTTTATGCTTATAATAAGAATCCATCATTGCTGCATAACGGTTGGAACTTGCAAGGTCTGCCTGGGTTATCTGAAAGGTATTTTTCTCCCTGTCATATTCAAAACGGCTTAATGTATTCTCCTGATAAACCACTACTTCGCTCTGTGGAGGCATCACATTTCCTTCGTGTGACTCCTCTGCAAAACAGGAATCGACACTGACCATCAGGGCTATCACAATACCACCGGCAGTGATAACAATTCGTTTCGTGGCTTCTCGTACAACGCCATAAAGATCGTTGATACTGAAACTGGCATCTGTTGTTACATTATATGTATTCATTGCTCACCCTCCATCTGTTTAATCATATCATCATTCAAGCACCACAAAAAAGCATCGAACATATACTGGTTTAGGTCTTTCATGTTGCGAAGCATTCCATCTGACTTTGTGAATTTCTCATCTCCGCTGATAACTTCCAAATCCAGGACGAGATTATATACTGCTTCCTTGTTTGGAACCTTCACAAATGCAGAACGGACTGTCAGAGATACACCAGATTCGCTCCAGCCAAGTTTCTCGAACAATACGCCCTCTTCGTCCTTCTGATATGGAGCATGGTTGGTTGCATTTAAAAAAGCATCACTGAACACCACTGGCTTTAATGTATTAAGATAGGCATCAGGTTCATCCTTCATATCCACCACCTGCCAGATGTTCAGTTTACGTATCATTACCCGGAGAACTCGGTCATCACCTATCACCTCCTGAACATACTCCTTCATACGACGTACCATGGGCAATGCTGTGTCTTCGAAAGAGACATAGCGATCACGGGGCATGATGGCTATCACAAGCCCATTCGTGAATATAAAGGAAGAACCCAGCTTGGCGTTATTCACGCGGAAAGGCTGGTCGGGAAGCCCATGCTTTAAAGTCAGACTGAACTTATCGGTCGTGAATTTGTTCAGCCGCTTACCATAGTCTTCGTCATAAAATGAAGATGGGCGGGAACCATAGTCAAGAGTCACAACGACATTCTGGAGCGTTGTGTTCTTATATATTCGATGACTGGTTCCTTCTTTTACAGGTAATGACATAATAAAGTTTGTTCTATAGGTTTCTTATGCAAATTTAATGCTTAATTGACAAACTGAGGGTAGATTACCTTTGCAGAACATTGTCTTTTAGGGCAATTTAGGATTTTTTAGTGGTATTTTGCGCTTAATATAGATCTATTATCTGTTTGCGTACTGCGTTTCGTAATACTTCTGATAGTCGCCGGAAGTCACATTGTCAAGCCACTCCTGGTTGTCAAGATACCACTTGTAAACTATCATTTTAACGTAAACTTGATTTTCAGCAAGTTACGTACAAAACAATTTTAGAAAAAATCACTTGGGTTTATAATTAGCCCGATTGACAGAATCAGGCCGCCTCTTTTTGCCCTTCACCATCGTCCGTGAGAGACAGGTGGTACAAGTACTGTGTCATCCAACCCTTATTTTCCCATTAGGCTACTCAACGCAGCCATCATGCGGAGTTGTTTCTTCGAAGGAAGTTTAGCACCGGCTTCCGCCATATTGAGATAATTTTTATAATAGGGAGCAAAGGCTTCACGAACAGCATCAGGCATCAGCATGTGCCATTCACCATTGATAGTGTCAATAAAGGTAACGACAAGACCGAATTTTTGTAACTTATAGGGCATCTTACGGGCCTTTCGTACGGCATAGTGGTTTGGTCCGGCCTTGACAATCTCGTCGAGAATTTGTAATTCTTGCTTATTAAGCACATGAAGAACCTCATCTGGATTGGCAAGAATCTCTTGTGCTACACGACGGGCTGTCTCATCCTTTTTCAGGTTCGGACTTACATATAAATCTACTTTATCGCAAATTTTAAGCATCTCTGCCTTAGTCATCACTCCCAATATGGCAGCAAGGCTAAAATTAGATGTCCATGATGTATCTTTAATCGTTATCATGCCAATGAAGGTACGCAATACGGCCTAAAATGACCGCTTACGGGTGTTACAACGTTTAAATGTTAACTTGTTAATTGTTAATCGTTACCGTCAATCGAAGATTCTCACTCGTGTTCGCGGCCTCGTAAAAATCACCCTCCCCAAAACAGCATTGGGGAAAGATTATTTAAAGGTTTCTTGTTGTATAGATTACAGGGTTATCTATCGCCTTACTACTTTCGCGTTACCCTTGCATATTGAAAAGGGAACGTGCATGCGGGTGACACTGAAATCAAGGCGTATGCTTCCATAACTGTCTTGACCACTGTCGGTTGATGATATATGTTCGCATATTTCAGCATACTTGTCAAGGGTGTCTTTGTATGGATGCGTGGCCTTGAACACTGTGGTTGTAGCCACTGCTTTCTTTAGCTGGAAAGGCGTAAGCCTATCTACAAGTTTCAAAGGCTCTGTGGAACCATGGTGCGGTATCTTCACGAAACGTATGTTCTCCAGATACGACCTGTCCTTTCTTTCAATGAACTGCATGCTTTGCTTGGTCATGTCGCCACCAAAGAAGTAGTGAATGCCGTTGAGTTCCAAAACATAGACCAACGAGAAGTCATTCATGTCACCAGGATTCTTGGCACCCTGATAACTCCTTCGCATTGTGAGGGACGTGTCTGGGAGCAAGAAGCTGATATTGCCGGTTATTGTGCGGTTTGTCAGTCGCTCATGGATCTCAAAGCCACTCTGAGTCACAACCTGATCGCCAACCGTCAGGATAGAAAGAAGATGATAACGTTGGCCTGTATTGTAGTTGTTAACCAAATAGTCGAAGGCTTTCTTTGCCGCTTCACAGGTTATGATGTCTCTTGTCAAGTTTGCTGGCATGTAAACAGTAGCAGCATGACCACCATCGAATTCGTCCAGCAATGCCTCTATTCCTACAGAATGGTCTTCATCGGGATGCGTCCAGATAAAAATATTTACCGCCGGATGTCCATTATCTTCAAGAATCTGCTTTACCGTGTCGGTATTAGCAGTCTTATAACTATCGGTGATAACAGTAAGCAACACCCGCGCACCATCCTTCAGGAAGGTGACGATACTCTCACCCTGCTCTGGATAGCCCACAGTATGGACTTCGAGTACAAGGTTTGAATATCGGGTACAACGCAAACTTGAAGGTATCATCGGTTTCTTCCCTACAAAGGACTTATTTCTTTTTTGCAGCGTGGACAACAGGCACATCGCGGCGCTCTGTTATCATGACCTTTGTACTGCGTACAACCACACCCGTTGCACGTACATGGTTACGAACCTCGGCACGAGGACTTGATGACTTCTTGGAAGCAAGCATGAACGATACGGCTGTCTTTCTCACCATAGCTAATATACTTTTAATCAGTGAAGCAACGAGTTATCTCTGCTATTGACTCGCCAACGATATCCGTAAGCAGGGCACACAGACCGTTTTTGTTGACGTTGCTGCGAAGGCTGCTCTCAGAGCATAGCGTTACCGTTGAGACTACACCATCGATTGTCCCTTCATCATTGGACTGTATGTTGCGCATCAGATCAATGAACAACTCTCCTAACTGATGGGTGTCCTGATAGGTGCCACTCTTCACCTCTGCATCATCAAGCACAGGGAAAGCAGTTTGGTCGAACACCTTCCAAATATCTTTCTGGGCTACGCCCAACTGTGCAAAAGTGACTCTGACGGAGATGTCCTCTATATTAATATCGCTGTCGGCAAGGAACGGCTGCAAGATAGAACAGGCAAAAGCCACCACCTCCTTATTCTCATCAGAAGAAGAGGTGAATGCCTGTACAGAGACAAAATTACGGTGTATGTAGATGGTTACATCACGTCCCTCCTTGCTCTTGAGAACCTTGCAGGGATAGAACAGCAACTCAGTAAGAGACCGCTGAAGACAACGTGCGGCATCATCGTACCCGATAATCTGTTGGTCCTCCTCTGTTGGTTTATACTCAAAATAGTCCATTTCCTTGGGCATTCCAGCGATAAGTTTGTCCAACGAGCCAGGACGTGCGAAGTAGTCCAAACGGAAGTTTACTTCTGTCTGGCAACCCTTTATCTTCTCAAGATTATCTTTTCTCTTACACATATCACACTGTTTTTTGTTTTGCAAAGGTACGAATTTTATCTCATATAGACGGGCTTGCACCAGATATTTAACATTTCGTTAAGAACAAAACCTTCGTGTCACATCTTCTCGCGCTCCGCGCTCGATGCTCGCGGCTCCGCCGCTCGTATGCACTCAATTGCTTCGGAAGCCCTTTAAACAAAGGTAAGCGGTCATTTTAGACCCGTTAAGGCCTATAACAACCATATTTTTAGTAATCTTTA
>DDQG01000034.1 GCA_002342585.1 Prevotellaceae bacterium UBA2448 | reverse complement strand
TCAACTTTTTTCAGGGAAAGACACTATTTTCAAAAAATATCCTTTAAGATTTGCAGAAGTTTAGAAATAAGTTTGTATTTTTTGCAGAAAGAATTACATATATGGTTAAGGGTTAGAGATTAGAGGTTAGTGGTTATGGGTTATATACCTTGTAACGAGCATAATGCAGCCAAGCAGGAGTGCAGAGAGACAAATCCAAAGGAAAATTATGTTTAACAATTTGTTATATTCAAAGTAAATGTCTTTGCCTTCTGTGACTTGTGGACCATCTTTCAAAAAGTACCATGCCCCGAGCCAATAACCCGGCAACAGCCGTTCGCGTTCCTGAAGTTTTGCTATATTCTCCGAGTCAAACAGATGGTTGAATCCTACGCTTGCGCGATGGTCGATAAGAGCTTTGTAATAAATGAAGCCATTAAACATGTCTTGGTATTGCATGTCGTTTTCCTTTGCCCAAGGCAATGCGAAATAGTCAAAGTTGTCCTCGCCAAATGGAGAGTCCTTAAAGTCAAACGCAAAAGCATCTGTTGGCATCTGTTCGAAAGCAACATTCCACTCTCCGTGACGAAGGTCGGGGCGTGCGATTTCTTTTCCTAAGGCTAAAGATAACAAATCAAGTTTTACATTATTAATCATTACATTTGCCACCTTGCCTGGGAATCTGCGCTGTATATATTCGCCACAGCAGCCTGGTGTAAAGAAAGCATGGCGATAATTCATAATAATAAGTGACTTCTTCAGGCTATCTGATTCAATAGTTTTTATGATGTTATCCGCCATCACGCTATCTCTTTGCGCCAGCTCTGTCCTGTCAATCCAATTTCTGTCAGCAAACATTATTTCTACCTTCTTCTCCCTATCATGATTGAAGTAGTACATTCTCTTCAGAAATGTGAACCAATTCGTGTTAGGCCACAGAAGATGTACCGTCTGATTCTCCATCAGAAACGAGGCAAGACCTTTTTCAAGCAGAGTGTCATTCGGGAATGTGGTTTCAACAAGTGTCCTGTATGCATCTCTTGACTCAGCACATCCTATTTCTGTAAATACGACACCTACTTTGTCCACGAACCTGCTGTCCGTCACAAGGTCATATATCATGTCGTATTGTGTCATGTCTTGATGGTGGCGCTCGCATAAGACAACATAATCATACTTCCCAAAAAGCCCCATTACATAATCGTTAATATCCTGCCGATTATTCTTGAGATAGTCAACATACTGGCTTACAGAACTTGCCGTTGGACGGGGAACGGCCTTTAATGGCGACTCAACAAGAAATGCTTTGTCATTTGTACATATGGTGTTGACCACTCGTGCAAGGACACCACCCAGTATAATCATCAGAAAAATACCAGTCGAGGTCTTATAGAATGGTCGCTTGGTTGTTATTGTGTTTTGCTCACAATTAACTAATGAGATGCCAAAAATCTTCCTTCTGAGGCAAATCATCAGAAGGAGTACAACAAAAATTGCTATTGAGCGCATTGGTACGAGCCGATTCCAACACAAGGTCCATGCTATCAAGGCTGGGAAGGAAGTGAATGCTTCGCGAAGAAGAATCTTAATCCAGACTGGTACGAAACCCTTATTTGCTACGACTTGCGCATTAAAGAAGGATTCCCCCAGAGTCTTTCTGACAGTGGTGTATGATACTACATAATACATGATCCACACTAACCAGATACCTGGGAATAAAGGTAAGAAATAAAAAGGAGATATCAAAAATGCTACAATTTGAAAAAGAAAGATGATAGTATGGGCATCTATCACAAATGCTCCAAGTCGTTGTAATATATTTGTTTTTCTCATATTTGTTTATTTTAAGACAATAGATTTTTGTTCAGCTGTTCTGCTTTAGTTCCAGAATAAGACCTTCCATATCCTCTTTTCGGTTCATATATTCTATGATGCCGAAGGTGATGGATGTGGCACAGAAAAACATCATGATGTATGGGATATACTCTAAGAATGTGAGCATAAAACGCGAATGGATGGAGAAGGCGAGCAGTTCCACTGGTGAGGGTAGGGCAAGAGCTATAATAGCCAGAATAAGACCTGCTACAGAGCCTGTTGCGAAAGCCCATACTGCTTTCTTATGTGCCTTCTGCACCTCTGCCTTGTGGTAGGCAAGGGCAATGTCGATAGCGTTCAGACGCTTCTCGAATTCAGACATAAATTCTGCAGAATCAGTTGGTTCTACCGGTTGAAATGTTGTTAGCAAAGCATCGAGTTCCTTGTCTTGTATCATAACTTTATCCTCCTTTTCAGTTCTTCGCGACCTCGCTGCAGACGTTTCTTTACGGCAGCATCGGTGCAGTTAGTAATTTGTGCAATCTCTTCTACTTTATAGCCTTCGAAGTAATGGAGAATCAGGGTGGTGCGTTCCGAATCGGGCAGTTGTGACATAGCCTGCAGCAGTTCCTGATAACGGAAACTCTCGTCCGAACTGTACTGACTGCTTATCATCGCAGCGGCATCTATGTCTTCAAATATGTGCCGTACTGACTGGGAATGATGATTCAGAAATGTGTTGTATGCAATTTTCGTTAGCCATAGCTTTGCCTTCTGTCGCTCATCATATTTGTCGAGAGCAAGATATGCTTTCATCAAAGCCTCCTGAGCAATATCGTCGGCAATCATCCTGTCGCCTCCGCAAAGGGTAAGCAGAAAGCGTCTGAGACCTTTCTGCTCCTTGCGTACCATATTGATAAATTGCTCTCGTGTCATGCCTTTTATCTAAAATCTACGAACGATTTAGTCCTTCAGTTCTTTCATCATCTTTTTACCCGAGAAATATGCTATCAGCAAACCTGCGCCCAAGGCAAGAGTAGGTATTCCAAGGCAACAGCTCGCTGCAATCATATTATTATCGACGAGTCCACCTACAAGACTCATTACTCCCAGAGCGATGAAAACCACCAAACCAAAAACGGTGAATATACCGCCCAATAAGAGTTCCCAATGCAGCTGCATAACCAGTTTTTCGCGTACTGTTTTCCTTGGCTTGTTGAGATTCTTGAAAAACTCCTGCACATTGATTTCGCCGTTTTTCTCGATTGCAGCCATCACGATTTTTGTGCGCTTTTCGTTTTCGTCTTTCCTGTTGCGCAGGTAGAGCCAGAGAATAGTGATTGGCAGCACAACCAGGATAAATATTGGCTTAATGATGTCGCCAAATTCTTGAAGTAAATAATAACTTGTTTCCATATACTTTTATTTTTTAGTTAAACAATTCGTTGTTTTTGAAAACCGGTTCATATATATAACAAACTATTTTCCTATTTGGTGACAAAGGTAGGAGAATTTTTATAGTTAATAGATAATAGATAATAGTGATAATGCTGCAAAATCAAAATAAATTCTTATTTTGCTTACATTATTCAAGACTTAATCGTAAAGTTAGATAATTTACTTCGTCTTGATTTTACCATTGATTTCAATTACAATAGTAATCATATAGAAGGCAATACACTGACGTATGGTCAAACTGAATTTATAACCCCTTCTTTATAACTACACATTGCTACAAGCAATTTTAATTCTAAAAAAGGGTTTACGACTTCTTCTTCGGTTCCTTATTCAACCTGTACACAACATGCAGGAGACCATAACTTGGAATCACATTGTAGAAGGTTTCTGACTTGCCCTGGGCATTGACATATCGGCGCACATTCGAGAGTTTTCCTAACAGGTCGAAGCCGTCGAACATAATCGTCAGATTTCCTTTCATCAGACGTTTTGCCAGTCTGGCATTCCACACCAGTTCGTTCGTGTTCATCGACGGGTCGCTATATCCGCGGCGGCTATACATGGTGAAGTCGGTAGAGAGTTGTATGTTCCACGGCAGTTCTATCTGTCCTCTCAGTCCGTATTGGAAAGTCCATGCATGAATGTCTGTGAAGTCAGCCCGCTCACTTGTCGAGTGCTGTAGATTTAGTTTTCCTCCCACTCCGTACTCCATCTTGTCTGTTGGTCGCCAGGTCAGTTCCAGATTCTCCGACACATTATTCGTCTTCACCACCGACTTGGTTGCCACCATGCTCTCGTTCGTACCACTCATATCCACACTATTATTGAAATTATACCCGATACCTTCCTTTATTCTCCACTTATCGTCTTTGTCCAGCGGAAAGTCTATGCCCGACGAAGCATTGAGTTGCCAGTTGCCGTTCACGTTCTCCGGCTTAACGGTTCTCACACCAGTAGTCTTGTCGTATATGAATCCCGAAGCCACAGCATTGCGGGTTATCGAACTGTTCACATCTATATTGAAAAGAGTTCTCTTCCACTTGTCATTGTATTGTGAATAAAACTGATGAGTCTGTGTATTCTTCAGATAAGGATTTCCTAACACTACATACAGCGGATTAGCATCATCGCGGATATTCAGCATACTGGTCAGCGACGGAGCTGAAGTACTTATATAATATGTGAAATATATAAAAGTTCCTTTCTTCCAGTTGCTCAGGTAATAAGTGATTTGAGGTCTCAGAAAGTGAGTATTCCTCCTCATCAGAGTATCTACCTGAGTTCCTTTCTGGTACTCCATATTCTCTCGGGTCATGGGTAGACCGAGACTGAAGTTTAATTGAGAATATATCTCTTCATCTTTATGCTTGAATCTGTAACTGTACGTCAGAGTAGGGGTGTGCTGATTTGTTTTGTTCTTCGAACGTGTACTGTTGCTATTGTCTATGCTCTGCAACATCTCGTCGTACGAAGGCAGAGAACCCAGCGGATGCTTGTCGAAGTCAGCCCAGTCGCTCAGTTTGTTCAGCAGGTAGAGTGGGCGGTTGCTATAGTTGTAATTGTAGCTGTAAGAATACTTGATGTTAATCTGATGACGTCGGTCATTATCCAGATATGTATAGAAATGTGGAGTCACAATCAGTTTCCTTGTATCATCCTGCTGCGGATTATACCTGTTCCTTCGGACTGCCACTTTTGCTGCATTGCTTGGGTAGTCCAGCAGGTAGTGGTCGTAATTATCCTCATTTCTGTCTGTCAGTCCCATATCAAATTCTATAAAACCATGTATGAAATCGTTGTGTGCCGGTCCCATTGAAACATACCCCGAAGCATTGGCTTCTGTATAGTGTCCCACACCCTTGCTGCGACTCATCGTGCGGTTTATGGCATACTTCCTGAGCAGTTCTCCTGCAGTAGGATTCTGTATGCTGTCCATCCATTCCTTGCCCAGCTTGTCTGCCACATCCTGCTTCAGCGTCACATCTGCCTGTTCCGAGTGGTTATTCCATTTCAGGTATCTGAATCTCGGTCTTACATTATAGTTCAGATACTTAAGCACATTGCCTATAGGTTTCGAACTGTAGTTGCGCAGTTCGTGTTCCGTTCTGAATTCGTAGTCATAACTGCGTTTGTTGTAGAAAGACCTTCCGTATGTGTTTCCTCCTTGCAGAAAAGTCTCAGTCGAAGCATTGTTGGCAGTTGTCTTATCATAATAAGTGAAATCGACATCACCTTCATAGTTCCTGTCTTCGTTTGGTTGCAGTCGGTAGTTTCCTCCCAACTTTATCCGTTTCGACAGTCCTTCCGTCTGCATCAGAGGTGACCATTCACCTTTCTCTCCCGGCACCTTCGAGTCGTTCAGGTTATTTGCATTAGCATATAGAGCCAGTCGCGACTTGTCCGTAAACCTGAGTCCGAAGAGTCTGCCCAGATACCTGCCCTCCAGTTTCTCCCTTTCGTTCCTGTGAAAACCCATTCCGCCACCAATGTCTGCATTAGCCAGCCATCCTGTAGCATATTCGCGTTTCAGCTTCACATTCATCACCAGTTCCTTCTTAGCTGTCTTCTCCAGATTCGTACCTCTCACATCTCTCGGCACTCGTTCATAACTCTGTATGTCCTTCACCATATACGAAGGCATATTCTCCAGGAGCAGTTCGCGGTCGCTGTCGAAGAAGTCCTTTCCGTTCAGCAGCAGGGCATCCACCTTCCTGCCGTTCACCTTTATCACACCTCCGTCTTCCAGTTCCACACCCGGCAGTTTCTTTATCAGGGCATTGAGCATCGACCCCTCAGCCATCTGGAAAGCATCAGCATCATACACCAGAGTATCGCCATCCATGTAGAACTTCAGCTTCGTTGCCTTCACCACCACCTCGTCCAGTTCTATGTCCTGCTTCTTCGGCAGCTTCCTCAGGTATGCGGTCTTCAGCGTTCTGTACTTTTCCCTCTTGTACATTTTCTTTATGTCGATGGGCACATACATAGTCTGGTAGCCCTCGGCATTCAGTCGTACCAGATACTGTCCGGGTCGTTTTATCTTAGTTGTAAAAGCACAGTATTTCTCTCCGTCCCATTCTTCAAATGAAATCTTTAGCGAATCGATAAAGGTGCTGTCTGCAGCCCATATCAATTCACCAGTCACACCTTTTATCGCCTCGTGGGTCAGGTGATCCTTTATCTCGGCTCCCACTAACAGTTCACGCCCTTTAGTCTTCGTGCTGTCTGTTGTTTCCTCTGCTCCCGCCACAATGGCTACAAGTGAGAGTAGGGCAGTTAGGATGGTTTTCTTGATCATAATTTTATCAGCTTATCTATGCACCAATGCAGAACGCATCGCTGCGCTCCGCATTGTTCCTATAGGATTCTATTAACCATTTATTCAAACATATTTTTACTTAACTATTTTTCTCTTATGGTATTCGAAGAGTTTCTGGTTCGCTCTCAGCGACTCTACAATCAGGTTCGCTTTTGTCTCGCCTTTCCAGTTTGCACCCCATGCAGAGAATGGTTCACCATCAGGTTCTATGTATGTGATAGTTTCTACATCGAGTGGCAGCGGTTCGAAAACCTTCAGTGTAGCAACGAAGTCGCCCGAATAGCCTTCCACCCAGTAAATCTCTCCCAGAGGGTAGTCTTCAAGAGCTTTGAGCTTATATTGCTTTCCGCTTCCATCTACGAGCATACCTCCCTTTTCCACACCCATGTATTCGCGCAGCCAGTTCTGTTCGTGTGCTATAGCGACATAGGTAGCCTCAGGTGTGAGCCACATAGCCATCGTTCCTTCCTCAGTCGGCTTTATAGTGTGAGCATCCTTATATACCGACCACGAACCGCTATTGTTCTTGTTGTAGTCCTTTGCTGCTTTTACGAGGGTAGGGTGATGCATATTCGGTTTCTTGTCGTAGGTCTTCTTTGCACTGTTCTCTCTTACGATATGCATTTTATAACCTCCTCGCATACCCCAGTTAGGAACTCCGTAAATGCAGATTTCTTTCGTCGTCTCTGGCAGCTTAGGGAAGTAGATACGGAAGTCTATAGTACTATCTTTTTGAGCTGTGAAGTTGAAGTATTTATACCAAGCCTCCTGTGGTTCACAACGGCGTGCTCGGTAGTGAATACCTGTTTCGTAGTCGATGATACCTGTCTCGTCCGATGCAAGCCAGAAGTTGGTGATTGAGTCTGCAGGCATTTTCATATAGCAATGAAGTACAGTCTCGTCCCCCTCCTCAGTCAGCAGGGAGAAAAACTCAGTTAAAGAAGTGAAAGAATACCTGTCTCTTTTTGCTAATTTTTCATTTTTTGTCTCCTGGGCAATGGTACGCAGAGGAACATTGTTCACCCATACTCCGTCGCGTTCCTTGATGTGACGGTCTTCCGACGACTCCCACTTTATAGTAGTTCGTCCTGTTCTGCTATCCATTACTACTGTTCCGTAAGGACGGACAAAACACGGACCTTCCATCAGAATTTTCACGTCCTGTGCCTGCATAGTAGCTGCTGCACAAACCATCAATGCTGTTAATGCTAATGTGTTCATAAATATCAAGAATTAGAGAATTTTAGAATTATCAATTGTCAATTTTCAATTTTCAATTGTCTAGAGTCTAGGGTCAAGAGTCAATTGTCTTTAACCTTTAACCGTTAACCTTTAACCTTTATTCCCCCTCCGTTCAGCTTATTCCTATAATCCAGATAGCATGCCATACTGAATTGGCTGCCGAGTGGAATGTGAGTGGAGTAGAGCAGAATGCGTCCTGCATTTATGCGCTCTGCCATCACGAAGTATTTCAGGTTCTGTTCCAGGTCGTGCAGTTGGAATAGGAACTGCTGTCCTGAGAAAGTAAGGAAATACCCTGGAGCATTATTATCGTACCACACAGCCATCTGAATCAGTCGCTCAAACACCTCCTTCTCCGGACTGTCCTCTATCACATACATCCTGCTCACAATACTGTCGTTTTTACTCTTCAGACAATCCAAATCAGCTGACTCCGCCTTGCAAAACTCCGCCATCTTCTCCACAAACTCTTCCATCCTCGCCGGAGCCTTAACCACAGTATCTTTGTTAATAGTCGTTGAAGCATACACTACCTTGGGTTCTACCTCATCCCTCGGCAACTGTATCTCAATCATCGGTTCCTCCTCACTTTTCACCTCTTGAACCTTTTTTACATCTTTCACCTTTTGAACCTCCTGAACTTCTTGAACTACTTGAACTTTTTGAGCTCTTTGAACCTCTTGAACTGTGTGCGACGGTTCTACCATCGTCACCTCTTTCACTCTTGAACTGCTTATAGTCGCTACCCTCTCACTGCTAACCGCTTTTCTCTCTTCATATTCATAACCTATGAAAGCTAAAACACTAACAGCTACAATCGAAGCTGCTGCCGCCCACCAGCGCCTGCCACGAGAAGATGTTGCCGCAGCCTTCTGCATCACTCGCTCGTTCAGACCCTTCGGCATCTGCGGACGCTGGCTTCTGCGTCGTGCCATCGCCGCCTTCAGTCCCTTGTCCTGAGTCCTCTGTTCATTCAATTCCTTCTCGTTCATTATTGTATATTCTTTATTATTCTGTAAAGTTTCTTTCTTATTCTGCTCAGTTTCGAACACACAGTTGAGATATTCGAATCTGTTATGTATGCAATGTCCTTGATGCTTTGATTGTCGTAGTAGAACATCGTGATGATTGCCTGTTCTGCTGGTGGCAGGAAGTCCAGAGCCCTTTCTATCAGTTCTATCGTCTCCTCATCCGTTTTCTGTAGTGTAGCTATTGTATCGTCCTGCATCGACTCCAGATCCACATCTCTGTCGTCCACATACACTATCGGAGGTTTCCGTTTCCTCACGGCATTCAGCGACTCATTATAAGCGATTCGTCCCAACCAAGTAGCCAGACTTGCCTGTTCCTGTCTGTACGACCCTATAGCCTTGAACGCCTTCAGGAACACATCCTGATACACCTCCTCAGCATCTTCCAGCTGCACAATTACCGTCGTCACCTGTCTCCACACCGACTCTCCGTACAGCAACAGCATCTCCTGCTGGGCATGCTTACTCCCCAGTTTCAACTCCTCAATCAGTTTTTCGGTCAGGTCAGTCATCGACTTTCTTCATGGACTTTTTCGTGGTCTTCTATACAAATATACACCAACTCTGACCAAAATATTGCAACAACATCAAAAAACTTTCAGATAATCTTCTTCCTTTCCTGAATACGACCTCCCATATCCACAATTCTGTTCATAAAATCTACGGAACGCTTCACAGCGCCCCGTAGTTATGCCGGCTGTTTAACTAATCTTTTAAAACTTTGTTGGTTATTGGAGTCGGAAAGTGACAGGAAGCACAAAATATGCTCGAACTGCCTTTCCGCGTTGTTTGCCCGGTTCCCACTTGCCTGCAAGTTTCAGAACTCTGATAGCTTCTGTTTCAAGCGACTTACTCCATCCTCTTATTTCCTCCGGGGTATATTCTGTCTCGATTCCCTGTTGTTGATCTAATTCTGCCTTACAAGCTTGTGTTACAACTGGATCGCCAGAGGTGTCGTGTGCCGTGTTGGTAAGAATTTTGAAGTTACTGCATGAACCGTCTTTATTGACGATGAACTTTACGATAACACGTCCTTCGATTCCGTGTTCTGCTGCCTCCTTCGGATAGCGGATGTTCTTCGCAATGAATTGCATAAGACCTCCTTCGCCATCCTTATATCTTGGCGCTTCCTCGCATATTTCAAAGACTGGGTCATCATCGGCTTCTACCTTTGGTGGTTCTGGAGCCATCGGAGTACTTACAGGTTCTTCTGATACATTAGACGGTTTAGAGGCTTCTTTCTTCTTTGTCTTGATTTCAATTACTCCGTTCTTTCCTTTTTCGCCATAGAGTTCTACTGCAGATTTGCTCTGTAAGACAACAACCGATTCTATATCCTCCTTACTCTTGATGTTAAGAGCACGAAGAGCCTCCTCATCCTCAATCGAAGTTTTTTCTTTAAATTTAATCGGTATATCAATAATCTTCCCATCTACAACGATGATAGGTTCCTGCTTCTTTTCCGATTCTGGGTTTTTACTTGCTTGCATCTCAGGCTCAGGCGTAGTTTCATATTCATAATGAATAAATGTTTTGGCACTTACAGCCAACGAGACAAGCACTACTGGTACGACGTACAAGGCTCTGAGCCATGCATGTCGATTTGATTTTGATTTTAGCATCATAATAATACGTTTTTTAGTTTTTGGTGTGTGGATGCCGTTGGCGAGGACACAGGCCTGAATGCCCATCGCTTTCTGCATTAATAAATGAACATACTGGCTTTCATTAAAGCCTTTAGAGAGTACGTCTGCGTCTGCTTCGTACTCGTGGAGGATGCGCAATTCCTGACGCAAGAACCACACCACGGGGTTGAACCATTGCAGAGCCGTGAGCAACTCTACGACCATTATGTCGTAGCTATGACGATGGCGAACATGCGCCTCTTCGTGAGAAAGGATAGGGGATAGTGTCGTTTCACTGTTCCAGTCAGCACGCGACATTACTATAGTCTTCATCCAGGAGAACGGAGCCACTGGTTCATCTACTATACACACCTTTGTACCTGTTGGCAGAATATGCATCTCACCACCACGAACCATCTTCGTCAGTTGTCTGTAACTCCGTATCAAGAACAAACAACGGACGATAACTCCAATCAGAAGTATAGCAGCCAACGGAATAGTCCAGTCAAAACTCTGTTCCAATACTTCGGTAGCAGGTAGGGTGGTGTCAACATCAGCATCTACAGTCGTTGGTGTAAGAGTGCTATCTACAACAACTGTCTTGTGAAACGTAATCACACAGAAGGGTAGTACTGCCGAAAGAACAATGCCTGAAAGCAAAACGATACGATTCAACTTATGCATTGTCTCGCGTGAGAGTAGCAGCATATAGAACAGGTAGAACACGGCAGTCAAAGCAGCTACCTTCAGGTCGTACATTATCAGATCAGTCAACATTGCTCTTGTTCTTTAAAATGGTTAGTATTTCATTAATGTCCTCCTGAGTCAGTTCCTCCTCTTCGGCAAAGAACGACACGAGCGACTTCACTGAACCTCCGAAAAACGTATTCTTCACGTCCTTCATCATACGGCTTGTATATGCTTCTCGTGTGATATTCGGAAAGAAAAAGAACGTCTTACCATAGTTCTCTTGTTTCTTAGCCATGACAAATCCCTTCTTGGTCAGAATCTTCAGAAACGTAGCAATAGTAGAATATGCAGGACGAGGCTCTGGATAGCATTCGATTATCTCATGTGTAGTCATACCTCCGTCCTTGTCCCACAGGGCATTCATTATATCAAGTTCCGCCTTTGTCAGCGTCCATTCTTCATTTGCCTTTGCCATATTATTTAAAGTTTTAGATTTTCTGCCGCAAAGATAATCTAATGTTTTAGATATTGTCAAGAAAAGCCACGAAAAAATATCACTCCATCTTCAACTTTAACACCTGTTATTAGATATTCTCTTCAAATTTTTAGATATTAACTATAGTTCTTTTTTTGTATCCGCCTTGTGATAAAATAAAAAAGACACAGATTAATCTGTGTCTATATTTGATGATACCAAGATGGATGACTGGCAATGTTGAAATCAAATATTACGGGAAGATAATCTTTTTGTTATTTTTTATGAAGATGCCTCGTTTTGGGGTCATGACCTGACGACCACTCAAATCATAGATCTTACCGTCGTCGCTTGCCTTGCCGGCTCTCATGACATGAGCAACTCCTGTGGCAGAGTGATCTCCCTCTTCGAAAGACATTATGCCATTATTTACCTCAAGGGTTAAAAGCCATGTATCAGCACCTTCATCCTGTTTCCAGTCTTCCTGTGCCACCTGCTTGCTCATCGGCTTCAGCAGATATACTCCCTCATCAAGGTCTGCAGGTACACACAATCTGGTTCTCACAGTCTTGCCGCTACCCGAATCCATGTCCTTTAATGTGGACATAGGTAGTACCTGGAGTAATTCACTGTCCTTGTACAAGCCCATGGCGGTGTTGAAACTATAAACTCCTCTGAAGTTGTTCTGGAGTGTCATCGTCATGTTTACTACTACGGATTTTCCTGCACCTGTCGGAAAACTCTTGGTGCCTGTCAGAGCGAGGTCTGTCAGGGTTAGCCTTGCATAGACTCCGTTGGGAATCAGACCAACCGCAGCTTTCTGATACAAGGTGTAACCGGAAGCGGTGATTTCTATTTCTGGACGCAGTACTGAGAGCAGATAGAAGCCGTCCGATTCGCCGCTCCATCCCCAGTTGATGTGAAAGTAGCCGTTGCCGTCATAGCCATCACAGACAAAGCCGTGGGCAGTATTTCCCTTCTGTCCTTTGTAAAAGACGGGATATCCCTTTTTCAGTTCGTCGTAGATGCGCTGCTCCCATTCCTCGGTGGTAAACTGATTGCGGTCTATGTATTCAGCCTCGCTGCTATAGTCGAAATACTTCACCATGGTCTGGACCACATCTGCGGAGTTGGCACTTGCACCATCCGGTCTGTAGTCTGTCTGCAAGGCTGCTCCGCAGTAGCTCATCAGGCTGGCTACTGCCTGTTTGCTGCATTGCGGACTGAGAAGAGAATAGCTGTCGAGCATATTGTCCCAATCGATTTCTGTACCGCTTTCTACAAATTCTATATGGTATTGATTGGTCTTTGTTGTATAATCCTCAATATCTGCTGCTGTCTTGCAGACGGAACTCTTTCGGTTGTAATACAATAGCTGCGACATTGCAGTAGCCACGCAACCCGTAGGACAATGCATGAGGGGGAAATAGCTCGGACACTTTAGGTTGAAAGGATTGTCCTGTCCCCATTTTGTGGTGAGCATAGGGGCGATTGCCTCCCGTTCGGCAACAGAGCTTTTATCGTTGACAGCAGCTCCCATTAGCGTTTTCTGCATTTCCATCTGTTGGCCATACTCGTCGAGCCACGCCTTCATATTGTCTGGCATCGTAGCACCCACATGACCTTTGTCGGAATAACCCAATACGGCTGGAGCACAGTCATCGCCAGCTGCAACCACAAATCCATTGTTGCTCCCAATGTTGAAGACGTAGCAGTTGGCATTCTGTGCGGCAAGGGTCATCGAATCGTTGTCAATAACGGACCATCTGCCCTCGGTCATTTGTTCTTTTATCACCCATTTTTTGATGAAGGCAAGCGCATTGGCTTTCGCCTGACTAAGTGAGAGGGGACGTCCCGATGCCGGAATGGATACTACGCAGAAAGCAATGGTAACGGCAATAGCTGTAATGTTTCTATTTACTTTCATTGATAAATAATACAAATGATTTTGCTACAAAGGTAGTTTTTTTTACAACACACTCCAAATTTACCACTCCCAATTCAGTAAAAATGTGTAAAAAAACGATGCTAAAAATGGCAAGACATTCTGCTGAAAAACGTACAAATTGATGTTGAAAATCGCCCCAAATCGAATGTCGATTTTAGGAAACCGGTTCATATATATAACAAACCAAATTCCCATTTGGTGACAAAGGTAGCAGAATTTCTATAGAAAAAAAGCTGACCGGGCGATTGCCGAGTCAGCTCTTTATATAAATAATGTGTGAGATTACTTGTTGAGTGCGAGTGCTACGTTTACGGCACAAGCTACTGTACATCCTACCATTGGGTTGTTACCAATGCCGAGGAAGCCCATCATCTCTACGTGTGCTGGTACTGAAGAAGAACCTGCGAACTGTGCATCTGAGTGCATACGGCCGAGGGTATCTGTCATACCATAGCTTGCTGGACCTGCTGCCATGTTGTCTGGGTGAAGGGTACGACCTGTACCACCACCTGATGCAACTGAGAAGTATGGCTTGCCTGCAAGTACACGTTCTTTCTTGTATGTACCTGCTACTGGGTGCTGGAAACGAGTTGGGTTTGTAGAGTTACCTGTGATTGATACATCTACGTTCTCCTTCCAAAGGATTGCTACGCCTTCGCGTACGTCATCAGCTCCGTAGCAGTTTACCTTTGCACGAGGACCATCAGAGTATGCCTTAGTCTTTACAACCTTGAGTTCACCTGTGAAGTAGTCGAACTTTGTCTGTACGTATGTGAAGCCGTTGATACGAGAGATGATCATAGCTGCGTCTTTGCCAAGTCCGTTGAGGATGCAACGAAGTGGTTTTTTACGTACTTTGTTTGCCATTTCTGCAATCTTGATTGCACCTTCAGCAGCTGCGAATGACTCGTGACCTGCGAGGAATGCGAAACATTCTGTCTCTTCGCGGAGAAGACGAGCTGCGAGGTTTCCGTGACCAAGACCTACCTTACGGTCGTCGGCTACTGAACCAGGAATACAGAATGCCTGAAGACCAATACCGATTGCTTCAGCTGCGTCAGCTGCGTTCTTGCAACCTTTCTTCAGTGCAATTGCAGAACCAACTACGTATGCCCACTTTGCATTTTCGAAGCAGATACGCTGTGTTTCTTCACATGTGATGTATGGGTCGAGACCTGCCTTTTCGCAGATTTCGTTTGCCTCTTCGATAGAGGAAATGCCGTTTTCGTTGAGAGCAGCAAGGATCTGCTTCATACGACGGTCTTGACTTTCAAATTTTACTTCTCTAATCATAGTCTGTTTCCTCCTTATTCTTT
Organism: Prevotellaceae bacterium UBA2448; assembly: GCA_002342585.1. GTDB lineage: Bacteria > Bacteroidota > Bacteroidia > Bacteroidales > Bacteroidaceae > Minthosoma. The sequence continues at coordinate 20,982 of DDQG01000034.1, read as the reverse complement.
ACGTGGATCAATGCATTTAACAATTCCCTGTTCTGGCTTTGTACGGCCGTATGTGCCTGTTACGCTCTTGAGGGCTTCGTTTGCATCCATGCCTTTCTTGATGGCATCCATGAACTTACCCATGTGTACATATTCGTAACCGCATACTTCGTTGTCGGCATCGAGGAACATCTTTGTGATGTAGCCTTCTGTGAGCTGGAGGTAACGAGTACCCTTGAGCTTTGTGCCGTAGAGTGTGCCGCATTGAGATACGAGGCCTTTGCCGAGGTCTTCGAGTCCGGAACCGATTACAAGTCCGCCCTCAGAGAATGCACTCTGTGTACGTCCGTAAACGATCTGGAGGAAGAGTTCGCGCATAGCTGTGTTGATTGCGTCGCAAACGAGGTCGGTGTTGAGAGCTTCGAGGATTGTCTTGCCTGGGAGAATCTCTGATGCCATAGCTGCAGAGTGTGTCATACCAGAACAACCGATTGTCTCAACAAGACACTCTTCGATGATGCCTTCCTTTACGTTCAGGGAGAGTTTGCAACATCCCTGCTGTGGAGCACACCAACCGATACCATGTGTCATACCAGAGATGTCTTTGATCTCTTTAGCCTGAATCCATTTGCCCTCTTCAGGGATTGGAGCTGGTCCGTGGTTAGGACCTTTGGCTACACAACACATTTCTTGAACTTCTTTAGAATAAACCATAAGTCTAACTGTGTTTTAGTGTGAATAAAATTATTTTTAAATGAAAAAATCCGATTTTCTTTGCAAATATACGAGTCTGCGAGAGAATTACAAAAATTATGAAAAAGTTTTCTCATAATTTATTTAAGGTTGTGCATAGGTTAGAAAAAAAAGAGTTATCTTCGCAACCTGAAATTCTAAATGAAGAAATGAGAGGTTTTATTTTTTCTTTTGTCACTGCATGTGTGCTGTTTGCTGTAGCTGGTTGTTCGGAAACCAGTAGCGTGGGTGGTGCTCAGATAAATAAGGTGGCGAGTGCGGTAAGGGTGAAGACTGCCGAATTGAAGACTCTGCCTGCGGATGAGGAGGCTGGTGACGAGGAACTGATGTTTGACGTGAGTGTGTCGCTCGATTCAGTTGTGGCAAACGAGAATATCGATTCGACTGCTGCTGTGAAGATAAATAATTATATAGTCACGAAGATGCTGGGACAGTCGTCGTACCTGTCGGTGAAAGAGGCTATCGATGCGTTTATCGAAAAGAAGAAGGAGGAGTTCAAGGCGGAGGAGTATCTGATGACTTGCTATGATCATATCATCGGTACGGCTGACGTAGGACTTAACGGCGTCATCAATTATACGTTTCACGAGGATTATTATGGTGGTGGGGCTCATCCGACTCAGCTGGTGACTATTCAGCGATTTGATATGCAGACAGGAAGAACTTTGGGACTGTGGGATGTGTTTTCCGATTCGTGTTCAAATACACTGAAGGGGTTGCTGACTAAGAAGTTGATGGACCGCGAGGAGGTGAAGACTCTCGAGGAACTCCACGAGAAGGGATTCCTCGAGATGGTGGATATGTTCCTGCCTCAGAATTTCTGGATGGATAAGGATAGTCTGTCGTTTTTCTTCAATCAGTATGATATCGCTCCTTATGCGCTCGGACAGACTTCTCTATCTTTCAGTTATGACGAACTGAAACCTTATCTGAAAGAATGGATTAAGGAGAAAATTGAAAATTAGTTTACCGTTTATCGTTTACGGTTTTTCGTCTTTCGTCTTTCGTTTTTCGTCTTTCGTTATTTTACTATGATTTTTTTGACTTCTCCGTTGGCGAGTTTGTAGATGTAAATACCATTGGTGGCAGTTGGTTGCTGCTGTCCTGCGGTATTGTATATCTGTATTGGGGCGGACTCTGTAGCTGAGAGCTGACGGATGTCGTCTACCTGGTTTGTCACTTTGATAGTGAAGGTCTGGTCGGACAGGGTGGTGAGTGTGTTGGTGCTAGTATTAGATAGTTCGATGGTTCTCAGTTTTCCTGTGTATTCGCCACTTGCGATGTTTGACTCACATGCTATTGAGGCTGTGAGGAGGGAACCATCTTGAGAGAATGGTGCATTGTTTTCTGTGTCGATAAGTGCGAATTTCAGAAGGGTTGCCTGCTGTTCCTTGGATGCAAGGGTCTGAGTGGTGCCTTCAGCTGCTGTACCTATCTGTGGCAACTGAAAATAGAATCCTTTCGGCAGTTCGATGTACATTCCTGCTGCGTTGAATTGGCTTGCATCTGTGAGATTTACTGTCAGAGTGGCAGCACTACCGTCCTGAATGGTCATGTCGGGAACGCTGATTTGCTGAGCGAAAGAAGTCTGAGGGATGAGGAGGAGAATTGAAAGTTGAAAGTATGATGTAAGTTTCATAATGTTCTGGTTTTATTTGTTATGGGGTTAGAGACTTATGAGGATTCGATTGTTGTTGAGTGGTTTGTAGTAAGCACCTGGGATGCGATTTCCGTTGACATCGAAGGCATGAACGGTTTTCACGTTTTCGGTAGTGCCATCTATGTCGGCAGCGAAACAGATGTGGTGTTTCTTTATGTCTGCTGTTCCTTCAGCGGAGAGGAAGATTTCGAGGATGCCTGTTTTTTCATCGTAACCATAGTCGAAGGTGAGGTTGCGACGTGCATTCCAGAAGTCTCCGAAGTCTTCAAAGCTATATATGCCGACACGTGTGAGGTCTGTCATTTCAACAAGCATCTTCTCTGCAAGCATTTTCCATTTGCGGTTCGGGTGGATGAGCAGTATTGCTGGTGCGTAGTTGCCTTGCAGCTTACCTTGTACTTCGTGCCACATAGCCGGTTTTTCCATCCAGTTGTTTTCGTTGATTGGGTCGGCACTAATGACGTCGGAGATGTGAAGCGGCATTTCGAGTACTCCGTTGAAGTCGCCATCCCAACTTCTGCCTAAGCGTTCGCGATAGGGAAACTGACTGAGTACGTCGCCTGCTGCGAAACAGGATGCAAAGTCGTATTCGCCCATCTGTTCTGCTTCAGGGATATTATTGTTCATGCAGAGGTGGCCAGTGCGGAATGAACGCACATGATTGCCGTGATCCTCTTCGATAATCTGTTTTGAGAGTACTACTTCAGCCCATGTGGAACCACCAGTGGAGAGTCCTGTAGCAGAGCCGTCGTCAGTATGGTGGGTAGTAGCTGCATATTCCTCACGAGTGACTACTGTAAGAGGGAATCGGTCTGTGATGCTGAAGTCAGGATAGTGGCAGATACTATGGCTGCCTACTGTGTGTCCGTCCTGAATGAGCAGACGCGATTTCTGCTTTGTTATGTCGTCGTAGAATGCAGAGAGGTATGGTGCGTCGCGGAAGTTATGAACTGTGAGGAAGTAATGTGCTTTCACCTTCAGGTCGCGTTCGTACTCAGACATATAGAACATAGAGTCGTAGGCGGTACGGGAGTCGCAGTCGTGAGTAGGAATGATGAGGGATTCGTATCCGGCAGGGATAGTGAATTTCCATACACTCACACGACGGTTTTTGGTGTAGGCACTACGAAGGAAGAGCAAAGTCATGTCGGCTGAGGGTTCGAAGGCATTGGTGTTGATTCGCTGTGCCTCGAAGTCTTTGTTCAGCTGTGCTCTCTGAATGACATCGCGCCAGAGGTAACCGAAGAGATAGATTGTGCCTTCGCCCAACTGACGACGGATGACTGCATTGCCGCCATCGTCGAAATGTGCCAGGATTTCGGCATTGGCATCTTCGGTAAGTGTGTAGGCAAAGGTCTTGATGCTTTCACCAGTCAGTTTCTTACCCTGTCCGAGCGATGTAGTGCGTTCTTCGGGTTCGTCGATATATTCGAGTTCCTTGTCCTCATAGTGGTCTTCAGCCCAAAGGAGGCGATAGCGGTTTTTATTCTGCGAACTGGCAGACACTCCGAAGAGGTCGCGAGTTGCTGCAGTTGCGTCGGTATTGCTGTTCACACTTGTCAAAGCTGGAGAGATGAGGATGCCTCCGTCTTCAACCCATTGCTTCAACTGAACCAGTTCGGCGGCGGTGAAAGCATTCTTCTTCACTTCGGAAGAAATCAGAATCATCGTACTCTTCTCAAGCGCTTCCTCTAAAGACTGAGTAGTAAACGAACTGATACCTGCTACTTCTAGCATGTATTCAGCTGAATAGACGTTGCGGTTGGAGAGTTCTATCTCAGAAATTCTTTTGGTAATATCGAGCAGATACACCTTCGGAGTTTTCTGAGTTATGGGTGTGTTGATGTATTCGTCGATAGCGTTTGTGATATCGGTAATCTTAAGTGCTGCCTGCTGTTTTGCCTCACTCTGGGCAACGGGAGCCGAGAGGTAGTCAGTAAGAAGTTTGCTGATGTCGGATAGAGTAGTGTGTTCTTTGTCAGTCAGAGTTTTCAGTTGTACTGCAGCTACAGCAGTAATACAAATAAGTATGCCAAAGAGCATACAGAGAGATTTACGAGTGTTGTTATGGGTCATCCTTTTTACCTATTTCCGATTCGGTTGCAAAGGTACGAAAATTCACGGATTTTTCAATATTCCTTTTACATTATTTATATTATATTGAAAAACAAAGCACCCCGAGACGGGTTGGGTCTCAGGGTGCATTACGGAGATGATGATAGTATATAAGTTATTCAGACTTAAACACTAACTTGTTGTCGTCGGCTGTGATGAGAATAGCTTTTTCGCGGTCTATCTCGCCACTCAACATCTTCTTTGAGAGTTCGTTGAGCATCTGTTCCTGAATAGCTCGTTTCACTGGACGTGCTCCGAACTGTGGATCGAATCCGACGCGAGCTATGAAATCGACTGCCTTATCATCGACAGAGAGGGTGATGCCGTTTTCAGCTACCATCTTGACGACTTTGTCTATCTGCAGTTTCACGATCTGACGAATTTCTGCTTCGCCAAGAGCTGTGAATTCGATTATCTCATCTACTCGGTTGAGGAACTCCGGACGGAAGATGTTCATCAGGGATTCACGAGGAGCATTGCTAGTCATGATGATGATGGTGTTCTTGAAGTTTACTGTACGACCTTTGTTGTCGGTAAGACGTCCGTCGTCGAGAACCTGCAACAGTACGTTGAACACATCTGGGTGAGCTTTCTCTATCTCGTCAAAAAGCACTACGGAATATGGCTTTCTGCGTACTGCTTCGGTGAGTTGTCCGCCTTCCTCGTATCCGATATATCCCGGAGGAGCTCCGACGAGTCGGCTCACGGTATGTTTCTCCTGATACTCAGACATATCGATTCGGGTCATCATCGTTTCGTCGTCGAAGAGGTAGTCGGCAAGTGCCTTTGCCAGTTCGGTCTTTCCCACACCTGTAGTACCGAGGAAGATAAACGAACCGATAGGGCGCTTCGGATCTTGGAGTCCGGCACGACTGCGTCGAACAGCATCGCTAACAGCCTGAATGGCTTTGTCCTGACCGATTACTCGTTTGTGGAGTTCTGTTTCGAGGTTGAGCAGTTTCTTGCGTTCCGACATCTGCATCTTGCTAACAGGAATGCCTGTCCAACGACTTACTACATCGGCTATATCGTCGCTTGTCACTTCCTCTTTCACCATAGCATTACCGTCCTGTGCTTCAGAGAGTTTTGTTTGTATGGTCTTTATGTCTTCCTCTAGATGTTGCAGTTTTCCGTATCGGATTTCAGCTACTTTTGCATAGTCTCCGGCACGTTCTGCTTTGTCGGCTTCAAACTTCAGATTCTCTATCTGTTGCTTGTCTGCCTGAATCTGATTGAGAAGAGCTCGTTCGCCTTCCCACTTCTCTTTCTGCTTCTGTTCGTCGGTTTTAAGAGTTGCTATTACATTGTTTAACTCCTCTAGTTTCTCTTTGTCGTTTTCACGCTTTATAGCTTCGCGTTCGATCTCCAATTGCTTAATACGTCGACTCAACTCATCGAGGGCTTCAGGCACAGAATCGCGTTCCATACGGAGTTTTGCAGCAGCCTCATCCATAAGGTCGATAGCCTTATCAGGCAGGAATCGTTCGGTAATGTAACGGTTGGAAAGTTCTACAGCTGAGATGATTGCCTCGTCCTTGATACGCACTTTGTGGTGGTTTTCGTATCTCTCCTTTAGGCCTCTCAGGATGGAGATGCTGGAGAGTACATCCGGTTCGTTTACCATAACGGTTTGGAATCGGCGTTCGAGGGCTTTATCCTTTTCGAAATACTTCTGGTACTCGTCGAGGGTAGTGGCACCGATGCTACGAAGTTCGCCTCGAGCCAGAGCTGGTTTCAGAATGTTGGCGGCATCCATAGCTCCCTGACTCTGTCCTGCACCTACAAGAGTGTGTATTTCATCTATAAAGAGGATGATTTGTCCGTTGCTCTTCACTACGGCATTGATGACTCCCTTCAGTCGTTCCTCAAACTCCCCCTGATACTTAGCACCTGCGATAAGTGCACCCATATCAAGGCTATAGAGTTGTTTGTCTTTCAGATTGTCAGGAACATCGCCTCGTAGGATTCGACCTGCTAGTCCCTCTACGATAGCGGTTTTACCTGTACCTGGTTCTCCGATAAGGATAGGATTGTTTTTTGTACGGCGAGAAAGAATCTGCAATATTCGTCGGATTTCCTCATCACGACCTATTACAGGGTCCAGTTTGCCGTTGCGTGCGAGTTCGATAAGGTTTGTAGCGTATTTCTCCAGAACCTCACGTTCGTCTTGCGGTTGATTTTGCTGATTGTTGATGTTCATAGGTCAAATTTTTTAAGTTAATAATCTGACCTCTCCGTGAACAACCAACATACCACAGAGAAAAATGCGACAAATCGTCATTTTTAGTCTGACAAATTGTCTTACTCGTCAAAAATAAGAGATAAAGCTGTGGAGAAAAGCAGTTCTGACGGATTGCCGAAATCTTTCATCTCCAACCAATTATTAGTGGCGTTTTCGTTGACAGATTTGTTGACTGTAATAGAACTGTAAGATGTGTTGTTCGAGGCATCTGTTACGTGACAAACTGAAGGATAGAGTTTATGTCCGTAGCCAGCAACTACAAACTGAGTCATCATGCTCTGACCCATTGAGTTCTCGCCAATGGTGATAACGTTTTCAGTCCCCAGAGTCTGTTGCAAAGCACGAATAAGCCATTCGGCAGCTCCCTGGGTGTTGCCACTCATTATTACATATATGCGTGAGAGTTCGAGACTCTGAACAGTCTTGTCGTAGAAGTAAATACGGTTGTTTTCAGCATAACGGGAGTTCCAGATGGTCTTCAGGAATACTTCTTCTTTCTTTGCTGTAGGCACTATGTAGCTGGCAAGGAGTTGTGCCATATCGATAGTTCCGTAATTGCAGAGTCGCAGGTCGAGAATGAAATCCTTGGGATTTTCGGAAATGATAATTTGCATTTTCGATTTCAGGTCGTCTTCGAATACTGTGCCGTAGGAAACTTCTTCGTCGGGGTAGGGAACCAAACGGGTTGACATCAGATAGGCTACTTTCGTACCTTTATACTGAACCACAGTTGACACAGGGAATGCGGGTTCTACCACTTTCTCAGAAGGCGAGAGATCTACTTCAATTGTGTCGGTCCACACATATTCTCCTGTCTCGAGTGTGTCGATATGGTGAAAGATAATCTTGTGGTTTGTACCGTTTACGAGGTATTTACTTGCGTTTGAGGAAGTAATCCTTGTACCATCGACAAAGGAAATGAAGGTGTTGCGACTCAGTCCAGCATCGGCAGCAGGGGATTCATCAACGATATATGTTATTCTCGCCATCGAACGGGAAGTTGTCTTCGTTGGGTCTGTCACAACTCTGAAATCAATACCATAGGAATCCAGGTGGTTGAAGCTATTGCGTACATGCGGGTCGGTAGCAGCACTATCAACCAGGATGTAAGACCAGGAATCTGTTGTAGAAGCCGAAGATACGAGGGTTTTGAAGAAATTAGTACTTGTTTGGAAGTATTTCTTGTAGTCCTGCTCCTGGATGTTATCTCCGAAGAGATATTTATCTTTCATCACTCCGAACATCCAAGTGTTGTGAGCTGTAAGAGATTCGTATTCGTGACTTCTGTCCTCGCCTTTGCAGGCAAAGAGAAGGAAAACGGAAAGCACGAGAATTGCTGTGTTTTCCATGGAAAACGAAGTGAGAATATGTTGTATCTTATTCATGATGATATGGTTCGTTTTTAATTATTGTCATTGCCCTATATAGTTGTTCTACGAATATGAGCCGAATCATCTGGTGTGAGAAGGTCATCTTCGACAGACTGATTTTCTCCTGTGCCTTGTCGTAAACGGCAGGAGAGAATCCGTAGGGACCGCCTATGATGAAAACCAGTCGTTTGCTTACTGTCTGATGACGTTTTTCTACCCAAGCAGCGAAGTCAACACTACGACGTTCTGAACCGTGTTCGTCAAGAAGAACTACATAATCACCACCTTGCAACTGTTTGAGAATTAGTTCGCCCTCAGCTGTCTTTTGTTGTTCGGCAGATAGCGACTTCGTATTCTTCAGTTCGGGAATGGTGATGATGTCGAACGGCAGATAGTGGGTCAGCCTGCTTGCATAATCATCAATCAGATGGGTGAGTTCCTTACTCACAGTCTTGCCTACAACTATCAATGTCGCCTTCATTCCGCTTTATCTTGATATGTTCTTGATTCCTTTTACTGTCTGCAGTCTCTTGATGAGTTGCTCAATCTGTTTGTTGTCGTCAATCATCACGGTCAGAGTACCTGAGAACAGTCCGTCCTCGCTACTTTGTATGCTGATGCCTCGAAGCACTATGTTCTTCTCCTTATTTATTATAGAAGTAAGGTTGTTCACAATGCCAATGTCATCGTTTCCAACCACATGGAGCGATACAGCATACTGACTGCTACCTTTGCCTGCCCATTGAGCACGAATCACTCGGTAACTCATCTTCTCTTTCAGTCGTTCGGCATTCGGACAGTTGGTGCGATGTATCTTTATACCACGGTTGACGGTTACAAAACCGAAGACGTCATCTCCGTAGATAGGGTTGCAACACTTGGCAAGTGAGTATTCCACACCCTTTACGCTATTGTCGATAACCAATACGTCGGCAGACTTCTCCGGCTGGATATCAGCAACATTGTGTACAAATCCGTCGGCACTACGGTTTTCTGTAGAGTATTGGGTAGGGTTATTCTCTCGATCTACCTGTTCTTTGTATTTATCGACAACATAAGCGCTGTCCAACGAGCTCTCTGCGATGGCTTTGTAGAAGTCGTTCATCTGCTTGTAGCCCAACTTCTTAACCATCCTCATCAGAGTACCTTCATCGGGTTCTATTTTATGGTGTTTGAATTTGCGTTCCAGATCTTCCTTCGCAAAAGCGACATTCTTTGCTTCTTGTTCGTGCAGACTCTGACGAATTTTGTTTCGAGCCTTTGTGGTAACTGCAAAATTGAGCCAATCGCGTTTCGGTAGCTGTTTGTTAGATGTGAGAATCTCTACCTGGTCACCACTTTGCAGACGAGTATAGATAGGAACGTTCTTGCCGTTTACCAGTCCGCCAGTACATTTACAACCTACATTCGTGTGAATATGGAAGGCAAAGTCCAAGACTGTAGCTCCCTTCTGCAACTTGAAAAGGTCGCCCTTAGGAGTGAACACAAAGACTTCGTCGGAGTACAAATCCACCTTAAACTGATTGATTAGCTGTTCGTCGCTTGTTGACTGATTCTCAAGTGCTGAACGTACATCTTTCAACCATTCTTCGAGTTTTGTTCCAGAGTCCTTTACACCCTTATATCTCCAATGGGCAGCGAGTCCTCGTTCTGCCACTTCGTCCATCCTCTCGGTACGGATTTGCACCTCTACCCATTTTCCTTCCGGTCCCATTACGGTAATGTGGAGACTCTCATATCCGTTCGATTTCGGAACACTCAACCAGTCTCTGAGTCGTTTCGGATTTGGGCGGTACATATCTGTAACGATAGAGAAAACCTGCCAGCAGTCCTGCTTCTCCTTTTCTAGTTCGCTGTCGAGAATCACTCTGATGGCAAACAGGTCGTAAATACCCTCAAACTGGCATTTCTGTTTCTGCATCTTCTGCCAGATGGAGTGAATACTTTTCGTACGACCCTTTATATGGAATTTCAGTCCTGCAGCTTTCAGTTTTTCTTCTACAGGCTTGATGAAATTAGCTATGTAGAGGTCGCGCGACTGGCGGGTCTGACTCAGTTTTTCCTTAATCAGGTAATACACATCGGGTTGGAGGTATTTCAAACTCAAGTCTTCCAGTTCGCGCTTTATCAGGTAGAGACCCAGTTTATGGGCAAGGGGGGCATAGAGCACGCTGGCTTCCTGAGCCACTTTCTGACGCTCTTCCTCTGTGCCTTTGTTTTTTATTTGGCGCATCAGGTTTACCCTGCTTGCAATGATGATGAAGATAACCCTCATGTCTTCGGCAAACGAGAGAATCAGATCGCGGAAGTTCTCAGTTTCTACAACTGGAGTTTTGCCGTAAATCTCGTTTACTTTATTCAGACCGCTAATTATGTTTGCCACATCGCTGCCAAAGAGTTTCTTGACTGCAGCCATGCTCTTGCTGTCCTTAGTCACATAATTATGAAGCATCACAGCGAGCAGACTGGCTCTGTTCAGACCTATCTCTTCAGCCAGAATGACCGATGTCTGCATGTCGAAGAGTAGGGGATGGAGTCCGAAACTGTTTCGCTGGAACATTTCGCCATCGGCAATATCCTCCAGCAGATGTCTTACTTTTGTGAAGTCATCTGGCTGCAAAGAATCCTCTGCGAGATCTTGCAAATGGCGGAAAGTATCTTTCAACTTTTGCCTTTCGTTAGCAGTTAGTCCGATAATATTCTCCATCTTCGTGTGATTTTGCCGCGAAGTTACGTAATAAATTTTACTTTTTGCTTTATAATTTTTAATTAAGTCGCTACCTTTGCACGAAATTTTATAAAAATTATGCCCAAAATATCAATTCGAGGCACGGAAATGCCTAGTTCGCCAATTCGAAAGTTAGCTCCACTTGCTGAAGCAGCTAAGAAACGTGGCGTACATGTTTACCACCTGAATATCGGTCAGCCAGACCTTCCAACACCACAGGTGGCAATTGATGCTATCAAGAACATCGACCGCAAGGTGTTGGAGTACAGCCCTTCACAGGGATATCGTTCTTACAGAGAAAAACTGTGTAAGTACTACGCGAAGTACGATATCAACCTGACTGCCGACGATATCATCATCACTTCAGGAGGTTCGGAGGCTGTGCTTTTCTCATTCTTGGCTTGTCTGAATCCGGGCGACGAAATTATCGTGCCAGAACCAGCATATGCAAACTACATGGCATTCGCTATATCTGCAGGTGCTGTAATCAGAACTATCGCTACTACTATCGAGGAAGGTTTTTCACTTCCGAAGGTAGAGAAATTCGAGGAACTGATTAACGAACGCACTCGTGCCATCCTTATCTGTAATCCTAACAACCCTACAGGTTACCTCTATACTCGCAGAGAGATGAATCAGATTCGCGACCTCGTGAAGAAGTACGACCTCTATCTTTTCTCCGATGAGGTATATCGCGAATTCATCTATACTGGTTCTCCATATATATCTGCTTGCCACCTGGAGGGCATAGAACAGAACGTAGTTCTTATCGACTCTGTCAGCAAACGTTATTCAGAGTGTGGAATCCGTATCGGAGCTCTAATCACTAAGAATCCGGAAATCCGTAAGGCTGTGATGAAATTCTGTCAGGCTCGTCTTTCTCCACCACTCATCGGTCAGATAGCTGCAGAGGCATCGCTTGATGCTCCTGAGGACTATTCTCGTGAGGTTTATGACGAATATGTGGAACGACGCAAGTGCCTTATCGACGGGCTCAACCGCATCCCAGGAGTTTATTCTCCTATACCAATGGGTGCTTTCTATACAGTTGCAAAATTGCCGGTTGACGACTGCGAGAAGTTCTGCGCTTGGTGTCTTGAGAGTTTCAACTATGAAGGCGAAACAGTCATGATGGCTCCTGCTTCCGGTTTCTATACTACACCAGGAGCTGGAAAGAACGAAGTTCGTATTGCTTATGTGTTGAAGAAGGAAGACCTTATCCGTGCTCTCTTCGTGCTTCGTAAAGCCTTAGAGGCATATCCAGGACGGACAGAATGAATTTTGAGTTATTCATAGCACAAAAACTTTATTCAGATGATGCAGAGGGCGGGAAAAAATATTCTCGCCCTGCTGTTCGTATAGCCCTTGCCGGAATAGCTATCGGCATTGCCGTGATGATTGTGTCTCTATCGGTAGTTCTGGGATTCAAAAGTGAGGTGTCGAACAAAGTGACAGGATTCGGTTCTCACATCCAACTCCTTTCCCTTACTTACGACCATAATCGTCAAATGCTCCCTGTGCAGACGGGAGATAGTCTGCTGAAGATTGTTCGCAGTTTTCCCGAAGTAGATCATGTACAACGGTTTGCCCTGAAGATGGGACTTCTGAAGACCAATTCTGACTTCTGTGGCATTACTTTCAAGGGACTCTCTGCCGAATACGACACAGCCTTTCTGGCTTCTTCACTTGTGGAAGGTAACTTACCTCAACCAGCCTCTACCCAACTGCTTATCTCTCGTCGTGTAGCTGATCAGTTGCAACTGAAAGTGGGCGATAGGGTGTTTGCCTATTTCCTCTCATCCCAGTCGATGAAGGCTCGACGTTTTCGCATCTGCGGTATTTTCCAGACAAATATGTCGGATTACGACAGTTCCTATGCTATGACAGATATACGTACTGTTCAAAAACTTAACGGGTGGGATGAAACAGAATCGAGTGGGTATGAGATAACTATTCACGACTTCTCAAAACTCTCTGATGTCACACTCAGTTTGGCTCAGAAGATAAACAACCATCCGGATAGCAAAGGTGTTATTTATGGAGTGTATAGCATTCGCGAACTGGCTCCACATACCTTCTCCTGGCTTTCCGTACTCGATATGAATGTTGTCATGATAATCATTCTTATGATTTGTGTAAGTGTGTTTACAGTAGTCAGCGGACTCCTTATCATCATGCTCGACAAGATCAATATGATAGGAATATTCAAGGCACTCGGAGCTACCAACTTCAGCATTCGTCGTGTCTTTGCCAACTTCGCCATTCTCCTTGTGGGCAAAGGACTTATCATCGGAAATATTGTTGGTTTTCTGCTCTGCTACCTGCAGCAGTTTTTCCACGTAGTACGTCTCGATGCTTCGGTCTATTACATCTCTTATGTTCCTATCCAGATAAACTACTTATATATCCTGATTATAAATATCATCACGATAATAATTACCTCGGTGGTCATCTTCGGATCGTCCCACCTTATCAGTATTTCCAACCCCTCAAAGACTATGCGCTATGAATAAGATACTTCCTCGTCCGGTCGATGCTCACAAGGGTTCTATGGGACATGCAGCTCTCATAGCCGGTTCCTACGGAATGGCTGGTGCTGCAATACTTTCTTCAAGGGCTTGTTTGCGTAGTGGAGTAGGGAAACTGACTCTCCACACTCCGGCATTCAACCTGCCTATTATCCAAACGGCAGTACCAGAGGCTATCGTGCATGTAGATTCCAACCAGAATCATTTCTCAGAAGTGTTTACCACAAATGCTTTTCAGGCACTTGCTATTGGCCCTGGACTCTCCACTCATCCTGATACTACCAAAGCTGTCATCTCACAGATTCTGCAAACTACCTGTCCGCTTGTGCTCGATGCTGATGCTTTGAACATCATTTCGCAGTCGCCAGATAATCTTTCGATTCTTCCTCCTTCTACCATACTCACTCCTCATAAGGGCGAACTCCGTAGGCTGATAGGAGATACAGTTTCAGCAGAGGAGGAACTGGAAAAGACTCTTGCGTTTGCTCAGCGACAACATATCATTATTATAATAAAGGGACCGAATAGTGCCATTTGTGCTCCCGACGGTAGTGTTCATTACAACACTACAGGAAATCCGGGAATGGCTACTGCTGGTAGTGGCGATGTGCTCACAGGAATCATACTCGGACTCCTTGCTCGCGGAAATCAACCTTTGCAGGCAGCACAACTCGGAACCTATCTTCACGGATTAGCTGGTGACCTGGCCGCAGAAGCCCTTGGACAGGAATCACTCATCGCCTCCGACATAATAAAGTATTTGCCAAAAGCGTTTAAGATTATTGAGAATTGACATTTGACATTGAAAACAATATGAAAAAAGCATTCTTATCCCTATTCTTGAGTCTTCCGCTCATGCTTAGTGCTCAAGTATCAGAATTCCGCCCAGGCATTGTAGCCGAGGGAGTAAATTATGTGTTGCCACGAACTGGTGTTCGTGCTGATGTAACTGTGTATAAGACAGTCTATACTCCAGGTGAGTATGCTCGTTATGCCGACCGCTATATGCACCTGAAGAATGTTCCTGCTGAGTCACAGACTTCCTACAGCATCAAGTCTATAAACATCTATCAGTATGGCGAACCCGACACTCTCAAGTACTATACGATAAAACTGAAGGATAAATCGGTTGCTCCACTCGCACAACTAACTCCTGAGGGTTTCCTCGTTTCTATAAACACCAATGTGCCGGTTCCTTCTCCTAAGCAGCCAGAGACTGTTGAAACACACAACAAGCTGGATTCTCATCGTTATTTCACTTCTGAAATCCTTGCTGCTTCATCCTCTGCAAAGATGGCAGAACTCATAGCTCAGGAGATTATGGATATCCGTGAGAGTAAGAATTCTATTCGTCGCGGACAGGTAGAGTCTATGCCGAAGGATGGTGCTTCGCTTAAAATTCTGCTCGATGAACTCGACCAGCAGGAGACAGCCCTTATGCAACTCTTCGTCGGTTATACCGATACTATCTCAACTACCGAATCCTATTCCGTCATGCCTGAGGAAAATTTGGAGAAAGTGGTGTTCTTCCGTTTCTCTCAGAAACTTGGTTTGCTCGACGATGATGACCTTGCTGGTGAACCATATTACATCACTCTGCGCGATCAGCATACAGTACCTCTGCCAACAGAAGCAGAGGCTAAGAAACGTAAAATCAACGGAATAGTTTACAATATGCCTTCTATGGCAAATGTGCGTATCTTCAATGCTAAATCTACAATCTATGACAAGGACCTGCCGTTTCCACAATTCGGAACTATCGATGTGCTTGCACCAACACTCTTCGGAAAGGATGCAACTACAACTGTTACCCTTAATCCCGAAACAGGTGCTTTAGTGAAAGTAGGGAAGTAAAGGTTAAAGGTTAACGGTTAAAGAATTTTTCGTCTGTAAACTTTCAACTTTAAACTTTCAACTTTACTTAGTCCATTCTGTCCCGATAATCTTCGTACTTATATTTTCTGAATAACTCAAATCGGCCGTCCGTATGCATCATACCAATGCTCGGATGGCTGATTCCGTTAAACATATTAGTCTTCACGGTAGTATAGTGAATCATATCCTCAAAGATTACCTCGTCGCCTACCTTCAGAGGTTTGTCAAATTCCCATGCCGACATGAAATCGCCCGACAGACAGGAGTTGCCACCAAGCCTGTAAACATTCTCGCCCTTGTCTGTGTCGAGTCTCACCTTAGCACCTCTTACGGCTGGGTGGTAAGGCATTTCCAGACAGTCAGGCATATGACAGGTGAAACTTACATTCAGAATAGCAGTCTTTATACTTTTGTTTTCCACGATATCTACCACCTTCGCAAGCAGATAACCCGTTTGCCAAGCGAAGGCACTTCCCGGTTCCATTATTATCTTCAGTTGCGGATAGCGGTTGTGTAGTCCCTGCAAGGTTTTCACCAGCAGTTCTATGTCATATCCCTCGCGAGTCATCAGATGTCCGCCACCCAGATTAAGCCATTCAGCCTGTTTCAGCACACTTGCAAATCGTGCCTCCACATGTTCCAAAGTGCGCACAAGGGTATCGGAACCGTTCTCGCACAAACAATGTACGTGCAGACCGTTGATGCCCTCTGGCAGGGTGTTTCCCAATTGCTCAGCCAACACTCCGAAACGACTTCCTGGGGCACAGGGATTATACAGTTCTGTCTCTATCTCCGAGTACTCCGGATTAATTCTTAGTCCGCACTTTACTCCTGCAGCCCTTGCCCTTTCTCCAAAACGCTCATACTGACTGAGGGAATTGAAGGTGATGTGCGACGAACACTTTACTATCTCGTCAAATTCCTCATCCACATAGGCAGGGGAGTAGGTGTGAGCCTTCTCACCAAATTCCTCCTTTGCCAGTCTGGCTTCGTAGAGCGAACTTGCCGTTGTACTCTGAATATATTCACGAAACACCCCAAACGACTTCCACAGGGCAAAAGCCTTGAAAGCCAGGATTATGTTTACATCGGCACGACGGCTCACATCTCTGATGAGCGACAAGTTTCTTCTCAACTTGTCCTCTTCCATTACATAACACGGATTGGGAATCATAAGATTTCTAATTTTGCAAATTTAAGCAACAGTTGTTTCACTCCGGCATTAGCAAACTTGATATAAGCCTTCATATTGTCGCCGCTGCCCTCAGTCTTTTCTACTATGCCCTCGCCAAACTTCTGGTGCAGCACTCTCATTCCGGCACTGATGCCATATTGGTTGCTGCCTCCACCTGTTGTCGGACGACTATTGTTTATGATAGGTCGAAGTGGTCTTGCAGAAGACTGTGGTTGCATAGTCGGTTGTGGACGGTTCATACCTCCGAAAGATGTCTGAGGTCGCATCATTGGTTGTGGACGGTTCATACCTCCGAATCCAGTTTGCGGTCTCATGCTTCTTCCGTTGTTCATTCCGCATAGGTAAACCTGGTCTATGTCTTTCAGGAAACGACTTGGAGCTCCGAATTCCATCTTTCCGTAACGGAAACGGCTCTTGGCATACGACAGAAAACAATGACGCTCAGCTCTGGTCAGAGCTACATAGAAGAGTCGTCGTTCTTCCTCCATCTCGCGTGGCGAACCACTTGCCAGCATACTCGGAAACAGATTTTCCTCCAGTCCTACGATGAAGACAGTAGGAAACTCCAGTCCCTTTGCCGAGTGAATAGTCATTAGGGTTACCTTCGGTTCGTTAGTATCTCCCTTCATGTCTGTATCGCTTAGCAACGAAGTCTCCGACAGGTAGTCGCTGATACCTATTCCTGGTATGTCCTCTTCCATTCGTCTGTCCACAAAGTCCGTCATACCATTGAGGAGTTCCTGCAGATTCTCCTGCTTCGACATTCCTTCGGGAGTCTTCTCAGCTACTACATCAGCCCAGATGCCCGATTCCTGCAGAATGGTAGCACCTGCTTCTGCTATGCTTTGAGTTTGTCCTAAATCTATAAACTTACTGATGAGTTGGCTGAACCCATTCAGTTTCTCCAGCGTTCCGTTGTTCACCTTCAGTCCGTACTGGAGTGGGGTAGTGAGCACATCCCACAGACTTACGTTATGAGTTGCAGCCGCATCCGTTATCTTCTGCAAGGTAGTCTGTCCTATACCTCTTGCCGGGTAGTTTATCACACGTTTCAGAGCCTCCTCATCGTTCGGATTTACAGCCAGTCTGAGGTAAGCCATCACGTCTTTTATTTCTTTTCTCTGGTAAAATGAAAAACCGCCATATATCCTATGTGGAATACCATTTTTCATCAGTTCTTCCTCGAAGATACGGCTTTGTGCATTTGTTCGGTACAGAATGGCAAAATCGTCGTAAGTGCCATTCTCCTGTCGCATCAGCGTACGGATTTGTCTTACTACCACCTGTCCTTCCTCCACGTCCGAATAAGCCTCCGTCACCTTTATCTGTTCTCCTCGTTCCTTCTCCGAAAACACATTCTTGTCAATCCTATGCTGATTCTTATGTATCAGGCTGTTTGCTGCCTCCACAATGGTCTGAGTCGAACGGTAGTTCTGTTCCAGTTTGAAGAGTTTGCTGTCTTCATATCTGTCGCGAAACGTCAGGATGTTATCTATGTTTGCCCCTCGAAAACTGTATATGCTCTGAGCATCGTCACCCACCACACACACCTTCTGGCGTTCCTTTGTCAGTTGCCACACAATCTGGTGCTGGGCAAAATTCGTATCCTGATACTCGTCCACCAGTACATACTGGAATCTTGTCACATACTTCTGTCTTATATCCTCATTCTTTGCAAAGAGCACATAAGTATAAACCAGTATGTCGTCGAAGTCCATAGCATTAGCCTGTTTCAGTCGTTGGCTGTACTTCAGGAAAATCTCGCCCAACTTAGGCATCTTCGAACGTGCATCCTCCATTGCGTTCTGCATGTTGTTCACATACTCCTCAGCTGTAACCAGTTGATTCTTAGCATTTGAAATTCTCGACAATACATTCCCTGGCTTATACTGCTTGTCGTCCAGCTCCATCTCCTTCATCACAGCCTTCACCAGACTTTTAGAGTCGGCAGCATCATATATGGTGAAATTGCTCTCAAAACCAATAGCTTTATATTCAGCTCTTAGAATACGCAGGAAAACACTATGAAAAGTACCCATCCACAGCATTCGTGCCTTCTCGTCGCCTACAATCTTAGCCACCCTCTGTTTCATCTCGTCGGCAGCCTTATTCGTAAATGTAAGCGCCAGAATGCTCCAGGGTTCATACCCCAGTTCCTTCATCAGCCATGCAATCTTATATGTCAGCACACGAGTCTTACCCGATCCGGCACCAGCAATCACCAGCGACGGACCATCGCAATACTCCACAGCCTCCCTCTGTGCCGGATTGAATCCTTCCAAAAAATCTTCCATTTTTTTAGCTTTGGGCTTTTAGCTTCTCATTAACCGTTAGCCATTACTCCTTCTCCATTTCCATTGGCTTTGGCAACTTCACATACTTATTTTTTGCTACACCCTTCATGTAAGTTCCGTTAATCAACTTCACACTCACACCAGTCTCTGTCAGTTCCATTTCCATATTCTGGGCATCGGCACCTCGTTCGCTCACAGCCCTTACTACAGCTTTCTTGTCCGTCTTCTCCATCACCTTCAGCAGTAACCACATACCATTGATGCGTCCCTCTACATATCCGTAACAACTGTCCAAATCCTCCATGCCTGGCACAGGTATATCAGCCTTTTCCAAATTCATCTTCATTCTCACATGGTACTCCTTATTATAGAAAGTGCCCTTATATTCCTTCACTTCCTTACTGTCTGTCTCAGCCACAGACATCAAGCTGCATGCAGCCATAGATAAAAACAAAACCAGTTTTTTCATATCATTATATACATTTTGGTGCGAAGGTATAAAAAAATCGCTGCATTCCCAAAAGAAAACGCAGCGATTCACCTCTAACATTTTATGGTTTACGTAATTCTAAAGAACTTAGTCCTCTTTTTTAAAGACTTAAGTGCGCAGTACCTCACGGCACACAATCATGAGTAATTAACTTTTGACGATGCAAAGGTACGCACTATTCCTCATTCCTGCAATACTCAAAAATGAGCATTTTACTCTAACCTCTAACCCTTAACCTCTAACCGCCATCACTTCCATTTCAATTAGCCATTGTGGGCGGCATACAGGAGCCAGAGTAATCACCCTTGGCACTTGAGGAAACCTCTCCTCAAACAACTTGTTCACTACCTCGTAGTCGGCAGGGTCGCGCAGATACACCACCATATGCATCACGTCGTTCATGCTCATCTCAGCCTCCTTCAGCAGCGCCTCCACATTCTCCCACATCCTATGGGTTTGAGCCACCACATCACCTACATACATCACCTCGCCCTTATTGTTTATGCTTGCCGTACCGGAAATGAGAGAAGTATGTCGTTCCGCCAACTTCAGCATCGTACCTCTCTCGAACGTCACACCATACTCATAAGTCTTATTCAAGTGGGTAGGGGCATACAGATACTTCGAATCTACCTCGCCCTCATCCGCCAGCAGAGCATAGCATCCCAACTGCACCAGCGAAGCCTGTCCCGTAGGAGTACCTCCTATGCCGGTCGAAGCAATATAATGAGTCTTTGAAGTCATACCCATCTGTTCGAACAACTCCCTTCTTGCCACAACCAATCCTCTATATTGAGTATCTACATCCTTCACAAAAAACCAAGTCCTCACGCAGTTCTTCTCCATCGTCGTGCCGTACTTCGTCTTCAGCAGCGCCTCATACCCCTCCAGCAGAGCATGAGTCTGGTCGTACGAACTGCCCTCAGCCGACATCATATTCATAGTCCATACATGGGTCAGGCTCTTATACTTGACAACTGTCGAACCCAGCGCATCGGCATCATACACCACTTCCGCCTCCTTACCTACATAATAAATCCACAGAGCCACCTTCGAACCGTTCAGCGGAGCCTGTCCGATATACGAAGTAGCACATCGGCATCCATCCTCCTTCACCTTCTGATTTACCGCATCCGACAGGAAATACCTGCGAACCACAGCCTGCATACCTTGCATGTTCTTAGTAGCCTCAAGTTCCTTCACAGCCTCCTGCACGCGCATCACCTGACTGTCGAACCCGTCACCTCTCGGTTCCACCTCCACGATAGCATGCACCTCCACGAGTCCGTCCTTCGGCTGTGCCACAGCATATCTGCATCTGCTTCCTAAATCATTATTATATATATGACTATAAATCATGTCTTAAACGTAAAAAACTGCGCGAAGGTACAAAAAAAACAAGAAAAATAGATGACAAATTCAAAAAATACTCTACCTTTGCGTCGTGTATAACACTTTTCAGAGGGCGCATGCCCTGATAAATTGTTGTTATCATAACGTAAAAGGGTTTTTAATAAAAGTTACTTTTCCTCGCCCAACTGTGAAGTTAGGCGAGGTTTTTTCGCTTATTATCTTGAACCTTGAATTGTCTTGCCCCTAAATATGATTGAACAGTTTTTCGCGGAACCTATTCAACAAATATAAGGGTTTAGAGAGAATTATTCAACTTTTTTTAGGGTACTACAAATTGTCACAATATAACATTGTCACATTATAACATTAAGGTGGTAACAAATTGGGAGGATTAGGGTTT
>DDQG01000039.1:24892-71649 GCA_002342585.1 Prevotellaceae bacterium UBA2448 | reverse complement strand
TTGAGCTATGTAGTCATTGCGCCTAATTCTCTCCATAATTAGAATTTTCTGCAAAAATACAAAAACTTCTCAACATGCAGCAAACTTTATCCTATTATTTACACAATTCGACCAAAATTCCCAAGATTTTCAATTAAAAACTCCCAAGATTTTCAATTTTTGGAGCAGTGAGTGCCATCAAAGCTTGCTTGGTAATGGCCGAGTCGTGACAAAAATCAACGCAGTTAATTCCAACCTCGATTTTTCATAAAAAAGGGCCGATGCGCAAGCACCAGCCTTCATTTTCATTTTTCACCCTTCTCTCTTCACTCTTCTCCCTTCACTCTTCACTGATCAAACCCATTGGTTCTTATGTTTGTTTTCTTCAATTAAGACCAGCAACTCCTTAAACTTCTCCACCCTTTCAGACTTCAGTTCACCTGCATTCATCTTTTTTCTATTGGCCTTGAGCCAATTAAGCATATCGTGCTCTTCTAAACGATGCTTGCTTGGGTTCCGGTGCTCACGTTCAATGAATGCAACCACCTCATTATATCTGTTCTGCCAACGAGTCTCTTGATCCATACTATTTCTGGTTCAGGGTTAATGGTTCAAGGTTCACGGTTACCTTCTCTAAACCCAATTTAGTTCTCATAGTTTTAACAATAGAAGTCAAAATCTTCTACTTAAATGCTTTGCATCTTTGAAAACCAAAGCAGTCATGCCTAATCCTTTTGCTGCTATCACATTCTTTTCCGAATCATCAATAAACAGGCAATCCTGGGCTTTGAGATTAAAACGTTTTAAGAACAATTTGAATATCTTTATATCTGGCTTGGGTGGACATGGTATGCCTTCCTCATCCTTCAGACCTCCAGACACCACATAATCGTCTATCAACTGAAGAATTTTAAACTTCTTTCTAGTTTCCTCAAACACATCCCTGCACCAATTCGACAAACCATAAATAGGATAACCTTTTTTCTTCATATCTTCAATTAACTCTCGCATTCCAGGCATCTCACCTGACAATGTTTCCAGCCATTGATTTTCAAAGCGGTCTAAATATTCTGAATACTCAGGAAATAACTCTTTGCGTTTTGACACAACCTCATGTATAGATTCGCTGGCATCAACTTCAGAAATCCATTCCGGTGTAAACACCTTTGCTTTCATCGTTGCATACCAATCATCATTCTGATAATACTTTAAAAACAGGTTATCTATAGACCACCCTATCAATACGTTTCCAAAATCAAAAACAACAGGAGTCTTGTATATTTTCTCACGAACAGAATTAAGCAAGCTGCTATAATCTGAACACTTCGGATTCTTCAACAACTGCATACGTGCATCCAGACTTGTCACACCTCTATAATTCTGAGGTAAAAGCAACTGCTCCAGTACTTTCCTAACAGAATTATAATAAGCAGAAGTCGGATGCGTCATCATAGTTTCAGACATGAATATCCCCAGATTCTTAAATACATACTCCTCTAAAGCAATCCTTTCCTCTGGTGCATCATCCTTACTCTCGTCTAAAGCGTCATAAACATAAGGCAGAAAATAATCAAGAAACTTATACTTATATAATCCTCCCGAAAAACCAACAAGATTTATCTGTCCAATTATACGCACTATGTTATACAAGCGCAATCTTGAAAATGAATCAGAATAAGATCTATTATACAGGTTCAGCACCTCCAAAATCCACCGTTCTTGAATTTCAGAATAACGAATCATCTGAAAGAACTCCCATGATATATGCTTTAACCCGACATCTTTTCCATTATGATAAACAGAATAATCATATGATTCACCTTCAGGAACTCTATACTTCTGATAAATTACCGACTCAGGACCAAACATCTCCTTAAAAGCCTCTATAGTCTCTTCTGTATAATTATCAAAGTAATGCAATAGATTCGATGACAACTTCTTCGGCGTTCGGTCTCCCGTTTTCATATTCACCAACCTGTCTCCATCAAAATTACATTCCTTGTTTGACTTGATATACAATCCCTGTAATTCATCCTTATATATTTGGTTCTTCACGTCTTTATGAACCCTCAATACATACCAGAACAGAAAATAAATAACTATACAGGTGCTAAAACTCAACAAGCCAAAGACAACGTACGATACCAATGGCATCTGAGGAATCCACATAGCAATAAATGCAAGGACATCCACCACAGCAACAACTAATAGAAGGTAATACATCCGGATTACACCAAACAACTTATATTTGTCCAGCATATACCTCATGTACTCCACACCGGCAACACTCCGTTTCTCCGCCATGGATGACAGCCCCAATACCGTCATATTCAGAGCAATTAATGCAATCCAAGTATTTATATCACAAAACGCTTCCATTCCTGTTTTTTCCTTTCGCCCTCACTCTTAACTATTAACCCTTCACCATGAACCATGAACCATAAGTCCTTCGTCTTTCGTCTATCGTCTTTCGTTAACTAAAAGTTAAGGTCAACGTCAAGGTTAAGGTTATCGTTTTCGTTAACTCAAACTTTCCTTATACCATTCAAACAGTTTCTGGACG
The DNA here is from genome assembly GCA_002342585.1 of Prevotellaceae bacterium UBA2448. GTDB lineage: Bacteria > Bacteroidota > Bacteroidia > Bacteroidales > Bacteroidaceae > Minthosoma. Next base: position 69,107 of record DDQG01000039.1, on the reverse strand, counting down.
CCATCCTCTATCTCTACCTTGTGCGTCCAACCCAGAGAGTGCAGCTTGCTCACGTCAATGAGCTTACGCATAGTGCCATCTGGCTTGCTGGCGTCAAACTCAACCACACCTTCAAAGCCCACGGCCTTCACCACCAGTTCTGATAGCTCACGGATGGTGAGTTCCTTACCGGTGCCCACGTTGATGTGACAGTTGCGGATCTCGCCCAGACTGGGAATATATCCCCCTCGCCCGGTCGAATGATTCCTGTCAACCACTCCGTCAGCAGCCACACCATAATGCACGCTGGAGTATTTCTCTATGCCAATGATGTCACTAAAGTCCACATTCAGCAACACATGCACGCTGGCATCTGCCATATCCTCGCTCCACAGGAACTCCCTCAGCGGCTTACCCGTTCCCCAGAGGGTCACCTTATTGTCTTCGATGCCGTACCAAGCCAGTATCTTGCGGATGAGTGCTTCATCACTATTGCCATCTATCACATAGCGCACCTGCTCACCATTTTCCTTGATATTCGCACCCACGGGACGGATAGTCAGGTCGCGACGAATCTTCTGCCAGTCACCCTCGTGGAGCAACTTAGCCAAGTAAATCTTGCGCATCATAGCAGGCATCACATGGCTGTTCTCCAAATGGAAATTGTCGTTGGGACCATAGAGGTTGGTGGGCATCACGGCAATGTAGTTGGTGCCGTACTGCAGATTGTAGCTCTCGCACATCTTCAGGCCGGCTATCTTTGCAATGGCATACTCCTCGTTGGTGTATTCCAGCGGGCTGGTGAGTAGGCAGTCCTCTTTCATAGGCTGAGGTGCGTTCTTGGGATAGATACAGGTACTTCCCAGGAAGAGGAGTTTCTTTACACCATGGGCGTAGGCCTCACTAATGACGTTGCACTGGATCTTCATGTTCATCATGATGAAGTCGGCTCTATATAGCATATTCGCCATAATGCCACCCACAAAGGCAGCAGCCAGCACCACAGCATCCGGTTTCTCCTCATCAAAGAACTGCTTGACAGCCACTTGGTCTGTTAAGTCTAGTTCTTTATGAGAACGACCTATAAGGTTGTTATAACCTCTACTCTTCAGGTTATTCCAAATAGCAGAACCCACCAGTCCGTTGTGGCCTGCAACATATATCTTCGAATTTTTGTCTAACATAAATTCAATTAGTTTAAAGTTGAGTGTTTAGAGTTTAGAGTCAGTTGTGAGCTACGCTCAGTAGTGTAATGTTTAGAGTTTGAAGTGTATGGTTTAATGTTTAAAGTTTATAGTCAGTGGCGAGTGTAAAGACTTAAAGACTATCCACTATCAACTTTTTAAATTACTATATAGAAAACACATGGAAGAAATCTTTCACTGTTTTTCCAATAGACTTTTTGTTGTTTATGAATGCCTCCATAACCTTTGCAGTACTATGGACGGGAATGAGTTCATAATCAGCAATGGCTGCTGGTATGAGGCAAGACGACTCAGCAGGCACGAGAACTTCGTCGCCTGTGGCACGGACACGGATGGTGACCGGATCTCCTATATTCATAATGATAATGAAAGAGTCGTATTTTATCATGTTCCTATGAAAAGGCTCATTTGTCTCTACTATCTTGATGCTGAAGAATGGGGTATTCAGTAGTTCGTTGGCTTCACCTACATTCTCTTCATGCGGAGTCTTATATTCTGGATAGACAGTATAGTCGATGGCTTTTGCAGCCAGTTCCGTATGCAACTCACGTGGTTTGCCATCAAGTCCAGGACGGTTATAGTCAAAGATGCGATAAGTGACATCAGATGACTGCTGTATCTCTGCAAGTTTAATACCTCCGCAGATGGCGTGAACACGACCAGAAGGGAGATAGAACACATCTCCTTTGTGTACCTCATGCTTTGCGAGGACATCTGTTATGGTGCCATTAGCAACTCGCTCTTTATACTGCTCCGGCGTAATCTGTTCTTTAAACCCTGCATAGAGGTATGCTCCAGGTTCAGCATCAAGGATATACCACATTTCAGATTTGCCATACTTGTTATGCTCACGCTTGGCCATCTCATCATTAGGATGTACCTGTATGGATAGGTCCTGATGGGCATCAATGACTTTTGCGAGAAGCGGCAGTTGGTTATTATACTTAAGTGCCGTCTGCCGTCCGAGGATTTCTTCCGGTATGCGTGAGATGACCTCTGTAAGGTTATAACGCGCCCATGTGCCGTTCTCCACTTCAGACTCAGAATTAGGTACACCAGACACTGTCCAGTCTTCTGTTCCCCATACCAATGTCTTGCGGTTCTGCTTGAAGAGCATAGGATAGAGTTTATTGCGACTAGCCTCAATAACGCACCCGATAGTCATTATACGGCTATCCGTAAGTGCGTGCATCTCGTGGCTGGTGCATTTCTCTACATAAACAAAGGTATCCTTACCACAAACGGTCTTTTTGCCGTCAAGGTCAACCTCCAAGTCTCCATCAAGGACATAAAATCCCTCCTGCATATCAGGATGCACGTGAGCAACAGCGGTTTCATCTGCTTTGAGTTCAGTTACTGCTATCTGTGTGAGCGAGCAACCGGACTCATTGCTGGATAAAAGAACACGTTTTTGCCCTACTCCATGAGACGTGGTGATGGGAGCTATGTCTGCAAGATGACGTATCATTATTTACTAGTTTATAGATAATAGATAACAGATAAGAGATAATCTCAGTTTATAGTTTATAGATAATAGATTATAGTTGTTTTTCTCGGTCGCTATCGCGCCCACTATTATCTATTATCTGTTATCTGTTAACTACTTCACTATTCCCTTTTCAAGGTATTCTGCGAGGTTAGTTCTAACCTTTGCAGCTGCTCCTTCTGCTGCAACCTTTGCAATATCGCTTTCAACCATAATCTTCACCAACTCCTCGAAACTCGTCTTGTTAGGATTCCATCCAAGGGTTGCTTTAGCTTTAGTAGGATCACCCCAAAGATTCACCACATCCGTTGGTCTATAGAAGTCCGGAGAAACCCTTACGACTATGTCGCCGGGTTTCAGTTGAGAGTTGACAGGTGACAGGTGAGAGGTGTTTATGCTCTTGACTACGCCAACTTCGTCAAGACCTTTTCCTTTGAATTCGAGCTCTATGCCGGCGTGACGGAAGGCGAGATGGGTGAACTCGCGAACAGAGTGCTGAACACCTGTGGCGATGACGAAGTCTTCAGGTTTGTCCTGCTGGAGGATGAGCCACATGCATTCTACATAGTCCTTGGCATAACCCCAGTCGCGGAGGCTGTCCATATTGCCCAGGTAGAGGCAGTCTTGCAGACCCTGGCTGATACGTGCTGCAGCGAGGGTTATCTTACGCGTTACGAAAGTTTCGCCACGGCGCTCTGACTCATGGTTGAAGAGAATACCTGAGCAGCAGTACATATTATATGCCTCGCGGTATTCCTTGACAATCCAGAAGCCATATTGCTTTGCTACTGCATAAGGGCTGTAGGGATGGAAAGGAGTATTTTCGTTCTGAGGCACTTCTTCAACCTTACCGTAGAGTTCTGAGGTAGATGCCTGATAGATGCGGCAGGTCTTTTCGAGTCCGCAGGCACGCACTGCTTCGAGGATACGCAGTACACCTACTGCATCAACATCAGCAGTGAACTCAGGGGAATCGAAGCTTACCTGTACGTGGCTCTGTGCTGCGAGGTTGTATATCTCATCAGGACGTACTTTACCAACGACCTGAACAAGTCCCATGGAATCGCCCATATCTCCGTAGTGGAGATGGAAATGAGGCTTGCCCTCGAGGTGGGCTATGCGCTCACGGAAGTCAACTGAACTGCGGCGGATGATGCCGTGTACTTCGTAACCCTTCTCTAGAAGGAACTCAGATAGGTATGAGCCGTCCTGTCCGGTCACACCAGTGATAAGCGCTATTTTGCTCATATTATTTCTTTAGACATTTGGCGCAAAGATACACAATATCCGATAAAGAACAAGCACCTAAAAGATATTTTTCGGGGAATATCATAGCATATAAAGAACAAAGTTGTTGCAATTGTAAATTTTTTACGTAAATTCGCGCTGAGAAAAGTGATGGGTGAGCAATGTGAACGACGGCAGAGCCACCGCTCACAGAAAATAAAGACATCGAGAATTTAAATTGACAATTGAAATAATGCAAGAGATAAAAGATAACGAAGTACATTGGTTTGTGATTGGAAGTCTGAGTCTTCACAAGGAATTGAAGATCAGGGATGACATGCGTATGGAAGGGTTGGACTGCTATGTACCAATGCGATACGAAGTGAAGACTGTCAGAAGACAGCAGGAACGCACGCTGGAACCGGCCATTACGGGTGTGATTTTTGTGAAGAGTACACTGGAAATACTGAAGGAATATATAAGCAGGACAAAGGAACATATATACCTGCGCAAGTCGGCATTTTCGAACAGGCAGGAATACATGATTGTGAACGATAAAGAGATGGAGAACTTCATACGTGCCACGGAACAGAGTCAGGAGAACGTGACGTACTTTAATCCTTCGGAAGTGACTTTACACAAAGGTGACAAGATACGTGTGAAGGGAGGATTATACGATGGAATCGAGGGGATATTGACACGCATCAAAGGCAAGAAACGAAAATCGCTCGTTGTGCAAATACCTGGGGTGGCTATTGCAGCCATTGAGATGACACCGGACATGGTGGAGCTACGGAATAGCGAAGTTCCAGAGAACCAACGCATTGACCGCCGTTCCATAAACTTAGAAGAAGACACGAAGAAATTGTATGAAGTGGCATTCCGACTGTTGTTCATTATCACAGATAAGTACCAGAACGAGAACGAGTATTACATAGCCCTTTCAGACATGAAACGTCTGAAGGAGAGGATACAGTCGTATAAAGGATGGACTGCACAATCAGAGGGGGAATTGGCCTTGGCTTTGTATATGGCAAACGTAAAATTGGATACAGATACAGAAACTAGCAAGGAACGTTTATGCAAGGCCATAGAGAAGATACAGAATACCAGTATGTTGCGACTGAAGATGCAGCTGATTTGGGCAAGACTATCAGGAGATAAGGCTATGGAGGAAGAAGTGATGAATCAGGTGAGGTCCTGGCCAAGCAAGTTGTCGAGGGGACAGGAGATGGTGATGAAAGTGGTAAGGAAGTTGAAAATTGAAAATTAGGAATGTAAACAACGGCAGAGCCGTAGCTTACAGAAAACTACGACCTTGAAAATTAATATTAAGCTTCGCTGTAGTACAGCGAAGAACTCTACTTAAGGGATTGTCTTCGTCTCCATGTTGCCACCGCTCCAAAGGAGCGACGCTGCAACCCGCCTCGACGATCCAGAGGATTGGCTACGCCCATCCCTAGGCTGCTCGCCGCAGGGGCCCTTGCAAATCTACAGCAAGAGAATAGCATGCTATTCTCTTCTTTTTTTGTTTTATACAACTTCAAACAAATTTGATTTGTATTAAACAAAAAAAGAGATACCCAATAGGATATCTCTTGCCTTGATTTGCGGAGAGAGAGGGATTCGAACCCCCGGTACCTCTCAGTACGTCGGTTTTCAAGACCGATGCAATCGACCACTCTGCCATCTCTCCAAAGCAAAGGTGACCGAGTGGGTGTCACCTTGCCGTAGTACGCCCTCAGGGGCTCGAACCCTGGACCCATTGATTAAGAGTCAATTGCTCTACCAACTGAGCTAAGGACGCATCTTAATGTGTTTGCGCTTCAGGATGGGCTTGAACCAACGACCCCATGATTAACAGTCATGTGCTCTAACCAACTGAGCTACTGAAGCATTGTCTTTTCCTTGGTGAAGAGGAGGAGACTCGAACTCCCACGGGCTGAGCCCACTACCCCCTCAAAGTAGCGCGTCTACCATTCCGCCACCTCTCCATTAAGGATTTATTTCAATTTAAGCCTTGTCGCGACAAGATGCTAGTCGGATTAGATATCCTAGCCTCTGACAAGAGGTTGTGTCGGATTACATATCCGAAAAGCCTGCCGGCTCATTGAGCCTTGTCGCGACAAGAGTCTGTCGGATTGACTTCGCGATCCGAAAAGCCTGCCGGCGGCCGGCTTTCAAACTTTTATTACTGCCACCATCTGAAAGCAAGCTTTCGCTGTTGTCATTAATAAAAGTTTGAGCCTCTTGTCGGATTCGAACCAACGACCCCGAGATTACAAATCACGTGCTCTGGCCAACTGAGCTAAAGAGGCAAAAGATCGATTTTTTTGAGCGGAAGACGGGGCTCAAACCCGCGACCCCCAGCTTGGAAGGCTAGTGCTCTATCAACTGAGCTACTTCCGCAGCATCTCTCAAATATTGACTTTCGTTCGAGTGGGCAGGGACGGATTCGAACCGCCGAAGCCGCAAGGCAACAGATTTACAGTCTGCCCGTTTTAACCACTTACCTACCTACCCAGATGAGAACTAAGTCATCTTGTGACTCGCACAGGATTCAAACCTGTAACCTTTTGATCCGTAGTCAAATGCTCTATTCAGTTGAGCTAGCGAGCCTCGTATAAGAGAAATGAGTGGGCGTTGACGGATTCGAACCGCCGACCCTCTGCTTGTAAGGCAGATGCTCTGAACCAGCTGAGCTAAACGCCCTCATTCTTGTGCATTATTTCAATTTTTCATGAGACCCGCACCCGAATCTCTTTTACCCTCAGAAGGTGTTCCTTTCCAAAAGCGAGTGCAAAGGTAAGCACTTCTTCTGACGTGACCAAATCTTTTTGAGAATTTTTTCTCACTTCCTCATAAAAAGATTACTCACCAATGCTGCAACCGCAAGAATCACAGCCAATAAAATCGTCAACATTTCCATCATCAGCAAATCAACTATCGTTATTCCTAATTAATACTTATCGGGGATCTCCTAAACCAATCTTAATTACCTTAGACTAAATCCCATCGAAAAATCAAACTTACTTTTTACCTATGAAAAAAAACTTATTCTATCAAAACCCAGAGTACATTACAAATAATGCAACTGAGATTTGACTAGACAAAGGTAGGGAGCTGATAAATACGTAGCAAATATCAAGAAAAAAAATTATGGAATATATTTAATTTCTTGACTGTCGTCAATAGTTGTGTACCTACACGCATAACACACAAAAATACATTTGCCAAAAAATCTTAACTATCCCAATCTATCATGTCGGATAGTTTGCTGATACCGCCTGAAACATCTATATTTGTAGGAAAATAAGTAATGAAGAAGCAACAAGTATGAATTACACACTGAAATTCAACATAGAATACTATACGAAATGGGGTGAAGACCTTCGTGTGCAGATAAGGTACAGGATGAAGGACGGCAATTTGTCGGACATGGAAGAGATAAGGCTCAGCACGGAAGATGGCAGGATATGGCGTGGATACAAGGATGTGCAGAATGGAGAAGCGGCAGGAGTGCAATATCTGTATGCCATGTACAGAGATGATGTGCTGGTATGGACTGAATGGGAGATAGCTCCGCATAAAGTGTCATTTTCCGAAGACACTTGGATGTACGACATAGAAGACAGGTGGCGTCCGATACCGGAAGACCTGCCATTGTTTTCGAGTGCCTATACGGAATGTGTGGGAGCAGCAGAGGAGTCGAGCAATGGCAATCTGTCCACCGCAAGAAGTCCCTACTCTATCACCTTGCAGTTGCGCACTGTAGAACCAAGATTAAAGAAGGGGGAACATCTGGCAATCTGCGGCAGCACCCCACAACTGGGAGAATGGCGTTATCCGCAGCGTATGCAGTTGGTTGCTTTGCAGGAATGGGGAGTGAACCTGGATGCCACTATGTTGTACCACGAAACAGAATATAAATATGTGGTTGTAGATGACTACAATAATATAATAAGGTGGGAAGAAGATGAGAACAGGTCGTTGCGTACCCCCCAGATGCAGACAGGCACGATGTTGGTAAAGACCACTACCAGACCGAATATGGACATTCCGAACTGGAAAGTTGCGGGAGTGGTGATACCGGTATTCTCACTGCGTACGAATGGCAGTTATGGAATAGGAGACTTCGGAGACCTGAAAACCTTCATTGGTTGGGCTTCGAAAGTGGGCATGCATGCCATACAGATATTGCCAATCAACGACACGATAATGAATGGCACTTGGCAGGATTCGTATCCGTACAATGCCATAAGCATATATGCCTTCCACCCTATCTACTGCAACCTGAGGGCACTGCCGGCACTGCATGACCAATTGCAGATGGAGAAATTCATGATGTCGCAGCAGAATTTGAATGCCATGCCGCACATCGACTATGAGAAGGTATTTGGAAGAAAGATGAAATACCTGAGAATGGTATATGCTCAGGAGAAAGACAACACATTTGCAACGGACGACTACAAACGATTCTTTGAAAACAACAAAGACTGGCTTGTACCGTATGCAGCATTCAGTTATCTGAGAGACCAGTACGGCAATGCCCACTTCCCAGCCTGGCCTCATCACAGCAAATACAACAAAAAGAGCATAGAGCACATGTGCAAGGAAGGTTCGCCGGACTTTGACGGAGTAGCCCTATACTTTTATATACAATACCAGTTGCACCTGCAGCTTACGGAAGTAAGACAGGCAGCCAGGGCAAACGGCATCATCATAAAAGGTGACATACCGATTGGAATCAGTCGTGACAGTGTGGAGGCATGGACAGCACCCCATTTGTTCAATATGGACGGACAGGCAGGAGCTCCGCCAGATGCCTTCTCTACAAATGGTCAGAACTGGGGATTCCCAACGTACAATTGGGATGCGATGGCAGCAGATGGTTATCAGTGGTGGATCAGGAGATTCCAGAAGATGGCAGAATACTTCGATGCCTATCGCATAGACCATGTATTGGGATTCTTCCGCATCTGGGACATACCGTTGCACAGTGTACACGGACTCCTCGGACAGTTCTCCCCTTCCCTGCCTATGAGCATCAAGGAGATAGAAAGTTACGGACTGAGGTTCCACGACGACATGACACGTCCGTACATAACCGACAGAATACTGGAGGAAATCTTCGGGTACAGGAAAGACCTCATCACCCTACTCTATCTGAATTCGCGTGGCAACGGCAGGTACGACCTGAAACCCGAATACAGTACGCAGAGAAAGATACAGGGTATGTTTGCAGGTAAGGAAAGCGAAGACGACCAGCAGGTGCGCGACGGACTATACTCACTGGCATCGAACGTGCTGTTCATTCATGACAGGAAACGTCCGGAATTGTACCACCCACGTATTGCAGCGCAGAACGACTATGCATTCAAAGACCTGAATGAATATGACCAGAAAGCTTTCAATATGTTGTACGACGACTATTACTACCATCGTCACAACAAATTCTGGTATGAAGAAGCAATGAAAAAACTGCCTATTCTGACCCAATGCACGAGAATGCTGGTATGTGCTGAAGACCTTGGAATGGTTCCGGAATGTGTAGCATGGGTAATGGAACGTCTACGCATAATCAGTTTGGAGATACAGACCATGCCAAAGCAGCCAGGACTGGAATTCAGCAGGTTGCAGGACAATCCATACCGTTCGGTAGCTACCATAGCCACTCACGACATGCCGCCATTGCGTCAGTGGTGGGATGAAGACATGCAGAGAGCACAGAGTTTCTACAACAACGCACTGCACAACGATGGTCCGGCACCTCATCCGGCACCGGAATGGTTGTGCGAAGACATCGTGGCACGCCATCTTTTCTCCCCATCGATACTGTGTTTGCTATCCCTGCAAGACTGGTTGTCGATAGACGAGAGAATCCGTTTGGCAGATCCGAATGGTGAGAGAATCAACGTACCGTCGAACCCACGTCATTACTGGCGTTACCGTATGCATCTGACCATAGAGCAACTGATGCAGTCATACGACTTGAATGAAAAGATTACAGCACTTATAAACAACTCCGGAAGGGCATGAAAAAAAGAAAGAAGAAACAACACGTATCAGCCAAGAAGAAATTCGTGTTAGCATTCTGTATAATAGTATTATTATTTGCAGGAATACGTCGTCTCACGAATCCCAACATACCTACAAACAGCAATGAAGAGGTAGAGGTGAAAGATGTAGATATGGAAAATGCGGAGACGCTGGACAGAGACATGCGACCACGTACAGCCCTGTCGCCACGTAAGATGTACGGAGCTCCGAAGAAATTCAACCGTGTGAAGGGAGTGCATTCGTGGGAAGAGTGCTTTCCTGACATAAACGACGTGCAACTGGTTGCAGCACAGACCAATGGCATACGACCAGCACAGAGTCGTGAGGAACTGGAGATGCTGGTAGAAGAACATAAATTGGTAAATATATGTCATTCGCCATATTACAGAGTAGATAACCTATCGCACTCCGTGCCGTTGCTCGTTCCGAAAGCGCAACATCTGTTGAACACCATATGTCTGAACTTCGCAGACTCCTTGCAATCTAAGGGATTGCCGTTGCACCTGCCTATCGTTACATCGGTACTGAGAACAGCAGAAGACGTATCGAAACTGCGCAAGGGAAATGGCAATGCCACTGAAAACTCCTGCCACTGTTACGGAACCACGGTTGATATCACATACAACCGATTTGTGCCGTTGGTAGGATACCACGACACTAATATACCACTTCTGAGATGGGACTTCCCAATGAAGCAGGTATTGGCAGAAGTGTTGCGCGACCTGCGTCAGCAAGGACTCTGTTATGTGAAACACGAAAGGAAACAAGCCTGTTTCCATCTCACCGTAAGATAAACCCACGGAAATCATCACGATGCTTTTACATCCGTTGCCACCAGGTACTGATGACATACCGTCACCAGAGCAGTTTACCTACCCTTTCCGCTACAAGCCCCATCCGTTATGTGTAGCGGCAGTGGAGGATATTGCTCCGGTGTGCCGTCAACTGCTCACGAAAGAAAAGAACGGTAAGATGTTTGGAGTGATGATAGTAGAAGCAGAAGGCAAACGCTACTACCTTGCAGCCTTCTCGGGAATGATAGGTGGTACGTACCTGCAGGAAGGTTTTGTGCCACCCGTTTATAACCTGCAGACCGAGGGCAGTTACTTCAAACAGGAAGAGGCGAATATAAGTGCCATAAACCACAGGATTGCCAACGGAGAAGACACAGAGGAACTACGCAGAGAGAGAAAACAGCGTTCCATCGCCCTGCAGCAGTGGTTGTTCGAACAATTCCACCTGCTCAATGCAAAAGGCGAAAGCAAGTCGCTCATCAGCCTATTTGAGAACCAGCCCCAGATACTTACAGCAGAAGAATACTTCAACGGCAAGAGGCAGGTGCAGATGGGGAGTCGCATTCCTTCGGGTGCCGGAGAATGTTGTGCCCCTAAGCTACTGCAATATGCCTATCAGCACCAGCTGAAACCACTTTGCATGGCAGAATTCTGGTTAGGACCGTCGCCAAAGGATGAAGTGAGGATAGACAGTCAGTACTACCCTGCCTGTCATTCGAAATGCAAACCCATTCTGCGACATATGTTAGAAGGACTGCAGGTAGAGGAAAATCCTATACTCAGTACTGCGCGGGAACAAGCGAAGAAAGTGGAATACATATATGAAGATGACGACATGGCAGTGGTGTATAAACCTGCGGGACTACCCTCGACCCCAGGAAATGATGACATGCCGTCGCTTCTGGACATAGTAAGAGAGCGATGGGCAGGAGCTGTGAATGTGCACCGGCTGGATATGGACACCTCCGGAATCATTGTATTTGCTTTGAATGAAAACGCATATAAACAGTTGCAGGAACAATTTGTGAAACAAACAGTAGTCAAGACTTACGTAGCTTTGTTAGAGAGTCCTGTAGCTGAGAACATACCAAGGAAAGGAACAATAACCCTGCCTTTATTGCCCAATCCGTTTGACCGTCCCCGTCAGATGGTCAGTTACGAACACGGGAAGCGAGCTGTTACCGATTATGAATTGCAGGAGGAAGCACGAGTGGTGTTTCATCCCAAGACTGGTCGCACCCATCAGTTAAGGGTACACTCAGCCCACAGCGACGGACTTGGTGTACCCATAAAAGGCGATGCTCTATACGGAAGGGCTGCAGACAGGTTGTACTTGCATGCGGAACGTATAGAAATAAAACATCCCCGCACAGGTGCAGGGATGATATTTGAAAGGAAAGCGGACTTTTAAGCTTCTGCGAACTGATCCTTGCCAACTCCGCAGAGAGGGCATTCGAAATCATCTGGCAGATCTTCAAAAGCAGTACCGGGTGCGATACCCTTCTCTGGTACTCCTACTTCTGGGTCGTATTCCCATCCGCATACTTCACATACGTATTTTGCCATAGCTTGTAAAGGTTAAAGGTTAAAGGTTAATTATTGAGCCGCCTCGACATGTCGTTATGACGATATGACGACAAAAATGGCGGCAAACGGTTTTACTTTCCGAAATATCTGTTGTAGAGACCTTGGAAGCCTGCGCCGTGGCGAGCCTCATCCTTAGCCATCTCGTGAACTGAGTCGTGGATAGCATCGAGGTTGAGTTTCTTAGCCACCTTAGCGATGTCGAGTTTTGCAGCACAAGCACCTTCTTCAGCTTCCATACGCTTCTTGAGGTTAGTCTTTGTGTCCCAAACCATTTCTCCGAGCATCTCAGCGAAGCGAGAAGCGTGGTCAGCCTCTTCGTAAGCATAGCGACGGAAAGCCTCAGATACTTCTGGATAACCTTCGCGATCAGCCTGACGAGCCATAGCGAGATACATACCTACTTCGCAGCATTCGCCGTTGAAGTGATCCTTCAAACCCTGAAGAACGAAAGCACCTTCTTCGCCAGCAGGAATAGCCTTTGCAACACCAATTTCGTGTTCGCAAGCAAAATTAAGACCTTCTGTTACTTCCTTCTCAATGAACTTTGAGCCAGGAACTTTACACTGTGGACACTTCTCTGGTGGAGTGTCACCTTCATGTACATAGCCACATACTGGGCATACCCATTTCTTTGCCATAATAATGTTAGATTTAAGTGTTAATACTAGGTTGTCGGTGCAAAAATACAACCTTGTCAGAGAATTACAAATAAAAACCGATTATTTTTTTCATAAATAATCTAAAAGGCAATAACTTTGCCCCATGCATAAATATCTGTTAGTTTGTCTGTTTGTGCCATTTCTATTGGGAATGGTGGCAGGTTGTGTCGGTACAGTACATATGGGATGGGACATACCGTCAGCATATATTTTTGCGGGCATGGGTATAGTGTTATGCTTAATGATTATATGCAATCAGATGGTGGAGCGGCACGAAGCATGGAATGTGGTTTTCATGGTGTGCACATTTCTGCTGTTGGGCATGTTCGGATATCTGCGTTCTGCGAGTCGTCATAAACAATTCTATGCTCAGTATGGGAAAGGGTACAGATATGAGTTGTATAGGCAGAACAACATGCAAAATGCGAAAGCGCTGGAATGGCAGCAGGCTCTGCACAAGCATATTCAGAAGGCATGTCCGGGAAAGTCGGATGAGAAAACGATAATCGAAGCCATAAGCATAGGATATAAGAAAGACATGAGCAAGGAACTGCGTCAGACCTTCGCAGCAGCAGGTATTAGTCACCTGCTGGCACTGTCCGGTTTTCATCTCTCTATTATATATATAATGTTATACCTGCTCTTTGTCTCGATGCGCACCACGACTAAAGGGCGATATATCAGTTGTGCAATTACCCTTCTGATTATATGGTCCTATGCAGCCATTACGGGCATGTCTCCCTCGCTGGTTCGTGCCACAATCTTCTGCACCATTGTGGAAATCTGTTATCTGTTACAAAGAGAAGTGAGGATGATAAACTCCTGTGCCCTTGCCGCCATCATCATCTTGCTTATCGACCCGCTGATGATAGGTCATGTAGGATTCCAGCTCTCCTTCTGTTGCATCACAGGTATTGCCCTGATGCAGAAACGCATTCCGCAAAACCCATTCTTTGCTATTATTGCATTCACGGTGATATGCAGTCTTGTTACCTTCCCTTTGGTAACCCATTACTTCGGAACCATGCCAGTGTACGGACTACTGGGCAACATTGCCGGTACGCTATTTGCCTACCCTATCGTCATATTCTCCCTTCTCTGGTGGGTGCTCTCACTCGTCGGACTGCCGGTAGTATGGCTATTGCATATAACAATAAAAATGGTGTCGGCACTCATTTATGTTGCCAACACCATTAGTACATTGCCTTCCGCCACCATCACCTATCAGCCCTCTCTGCCGGAGGTTTTCCTATGGTACGGAATAATAGTTTGCGTTTATTTTCTGATAGAAAACAATGTGAAACGTGAAAGGTGAGATGTGAGATGTGAAAAGTGAAAAGTGAAAGGTGAAAGGTGAAAAGTGAAAAGCGGCTTGCAGTCTGATGATTGCAAGCCGCTTTTTGTATCAATTGTCAATTATCGACTGTCACCTACGGCGTTGCTTTTTTTCCGATGTTGACGTTAGCATTGCCTGTTACTTCGGCATTGTTACCACCGCCATATACATTGTCGCGGATGTCAACGCCAAGTACGGTGTATTTCTTGTAGTAGGCAGTGTCTTCTGCGGCTTCGCCTGAAGCAGGTGTGTATTCATCTCCACTCTTGGTGTAGTAGCCTCCACCTGTCAGATCGGTGCCTACTTTAACAGGTACTTCCATGTAAATGTCATCACCTACCGTTGTACCGATGTTGACGGTCGTACTTCCCATAACCTTGGCTGCGTTACCACCTCCAAAAACGCTGTAGATAGAACCCATCTTGCCCTTTGCGTGAGATGGCAGGATGACACTGTGTCCTGCAATGGTCTTGGTCTCGCCCGCATAGTCAGAATAGTATTTCGTCTGAGCATCCTCAGTATATGACTTATTCTGTGCATCACTCTCAGGGTCTGCCACCTCATTGATATTGACCGTAGGACTACCTACCATTAATGCAGGTTCACCATAGCCACCGCCATAGATAGAACCAATGCTGGTGAATGACTTCACATTGATTTCTGGATCCTTTGAAGGATTCTCACCCGATGTCTTTGGTGTGTCGTCATCGTTATAACCATAGATAGAGTATGCAGCAAGGTTACCACCGCCATAGAGTTCACCGATGATAATAGGACGGCAGCCCACCTCCTCGATGTTCACAGTGATAGATCCACTGATAGTGCCGCTGAGGTTGTTACCACCAAACACACGGTTGAAGGTTCCGTTGGTAATGGTCAGCGTCACGTCATCGCGGATGTCGGCAGCCTGAGCACCGCCATATACCTCTTCAAGACCAGGGATACAAGCCATGAGCAGTTTTGCCTGAGCATCCATAGGAGCACTCTTACCACCGCCGTAAGCCTCATCAACGTGGAAATCACAGATAGGAGCATCTCCGTCTGTCACCTCCTCCAACATGGTGAGGGCGGTTTCACGTACATTACCTTTGGTATTGGAACCACCAAATACGCGATGGATGGTACCACCCTTGATGTCAACGTTTGCCAAACCTGTTCCATATACATAAGTATCAATGAACTCTTGATTTGTTTCACGTTTTTCTTCTGTATTCCAACGTTCGTCGTTCTCTACTGCATAATAGTCTTTGAAACCTACGTTAGCACCAGGGTTGGGGTCACCACTAGGCAGGGCATCCTTACCATTACCACCTCCGAAGAGTTCACCAATTTCGAAAGTACCGTTGACGGTGACTGAAGTGGCAGGTGTAGAAGCTGCATTACCACCGCCATAAACCTGTCCGACGCTAGTGCGGCTACATCCGTCGATGATGACTGATGTGGTGCCGTTTGGATCCTTTGGAGTATATGCTGCGAGGTTACCACCGCCATAGACAGCAGGTACATCGAAAGAGCTCAGAATGAACTCACCCTCCGAATCCTTTGTACCATTGACCTTGGCATCGGTTACCTCTGCGGTATTAGTAATACGTGAAGCGCCATTGCGCTGTGTCTTGTAGATATGCACGGTCGAAGAACCCTCAGGTGAACTGTTGACGTTGTTACAACCGAAGATTGGACCTAAGACAACGCAACCCTTGGCATCATCGTCAACACCATTATTGAGTTCTACGGATACATTCTTCGAGATACCATAGGCAACATCATCTGCTGTACCCATGCAACCGCCATAAACGTTTTGCTTGATAGTACCGCCCGTCAGACTAACGGAGAGGTTGCCGTGATCGTCGCCATCCTGCATCGTACCATATTTAGGATCATTTGCCATTGCGAAATAAGTACCGACCGAAGCGATACGTCCTCCACCATAGGCAGAACCATTGAGAGTACCACCAGTGATGGTCAGACTCGCATTACCGCCAACCACGCCAGCGGTCAATGCTCCTATGTGACCCTGTCCTGCACCAAAGACATTGCCGTCATAGCCCGATTGACCGTTACAACCAATCACGGTTGTATTATCTACAGGCTGACTGATAGTTGTGGTGGCAGAACCCATTACATGACCATCCTCACCTCCACCATAGACAGAGCCATAGACTGTACCGTTGGAGATATTGATTGTTGTAGATGCGACGTTGGTACTGGTGTTGAAGAAAATACGCTTATCACCCATACCCGCACCATAGACGTTACCATAGTTCGGGTTAGCAGCGATAACCTCATGATGGCGAGGCACACCAACGGTACCTCCAGTCATGGTGACGGTGACAGCGCCATCAATGTCGGCCATCTCGCAGCCACCATAGAGGTTGTTCAGGATATGTCCACCGGAAAGGGTGACAGATGCTGTGCCACCAATATGTCCCGCAGACCTCAGCCACTTACCTGGAGCGTATGGATAGTAACCAGAGCCTCCGGCAAACACGTTGCCATAGAAAGTACGACCGTCTGTACCTGTTGTTGCACCACCCTTAGCATCATAGCCCGGGGTGTCGGCAAACTGGTCGTAAGGAGCACCCATGCCACCGGCAGTATATGTCCAGTGAGCAGTACCATACAGAGTTGCTTGATTTATAAAATCATCATCAGTATAAGGAGTGTCACGGCCTATAGCACAACCAATCTGTCCGCCAGACATATAGACGCTGGTGTTGTTCAACACATGACCGCTCTCACTACCGCCATAGACAGAGCCGCAGATGAAAGCAGCCTTAGTTTCTGTCTTGCCAATATTAACTTTTGTATTATTAAAGAAAGCACAGAACTCGATGTTCGGGTAGAGGTCTGGGTCTTTAGAATAACCTCTACCGGCACCGAATACATGACCGAAGTCATCCGGACCGTCTGTGCCATGTCCCGTCATCGTAGCATTTGTCATACCAATCTTACCACCTGTGATATTGATGGTACACAGACCGGTATTTGCCGCGCAGGAAATAGGCATGCCTACAGGCACCTCTGGATGTTCAGTGTTGTATGCTGCATCAGCAAAGGTATATGTACCCACAGACCCCATAGCACCACCGCCATATACGTTGTGCACGATATGACCACCGTCGATATCAACCTGGGTATTGCCCAGTACGATGCCGGCATTGAAGTCGTAGTAGGTCTTTTTGTTGTCTCCTTCACCACGTTCGAAGGTGTCGGTACCGCAACCACCACCATAAACATTACCACGGGTTGGGTAGCGAGCACCGCCATCAATTTCAGAATCGGTGATACCAATGGTGCCGCTATGTACGGTCACATGACCATTCTGATAATTGTGTCCATTCTCACCACCGCCATAAACAGAACCCTTAATGGCAGGATTTGCATTTGATTCTGCGTCGGTAGTTCCAATTACTACATTTGTATTACCTACCCAAGCTATCTTATCGACATTAGCATCTGATGCAGGGTCGCCTTCAGAACCACGGGACGAACCAAACACCATACCATTATCCTTACCGTTAGATCCGATAGTGCCGCCAGTGATGGTGATGTTTGTCGTACCTGTATTATCAGTAAGACCATTAGGGAATCCTGTTGTGCTGTTGTAGGTGAATGTACCTATAGAACCAAACGCACCACCGCCATAGACATTATGGAGAATCTTCGTTGTTTCCGTAGTACCAGAGATGGTGACGTTGGTATTACCCTTCACCAGTCCAGCGGTGACATCATCTTCTTTACCTTTACCACCGCCATAGACGTTGCCCCATGTGGCTCCTCCCTTTCCGATAGTGCCAATGGTACCGCCCGTGACATTCACTTCTGTATCGCCACCAACATCGGATTCTTCCCCGCCGCCATAGACACTTTCGCCTACAGTGGTTGTGCCTTTAATGGTCAAAACGGTTTTTGCGACTTCGCCCAAACCAGTCAGCACGGTATTTGTATATAATATGTGGTTTTCTAAATCGCTACCAGACTCCCCGTTGTTTAGGGTTTTCCCTGCTGCCGTGGCATTCTGCCAAGTGAATGTTGTCGTACCAGATAATTTGGCAGGTTCAAACATACCAGATTGCTTATTATAATCAGGATTCTTTATAAAGCCTCCGTCTCTCACTTCGACAGTAGGAAGCGATGCTGAGTATCCTGCTCCATAGACACTGCCTTTTACCGTACAATCTTCAAGCACAGAAGTGGCAGTTCCTACAACTTTTCCTAAGTTACCACCACCATAGAAGTTGGTTTCTACGGTACATTTCTTCAGTGTAGATGACACATCGTTACACTGTGCCAAAGAGAATGTAGCATACTTGACAAAGAATCGGCCACCAGTATTTCCAGGACTCCATACGAAGAATTCATAGTCCATATCGGTTGCTACACCAGGACCCTTCTTTCCATATTTTGAATCTCCAGGTGCACTCGTGGTACTACCATCAAAATATTTACCACGGTCATCGACATACTTTCCTGCCCAACCAGACCAGTCCGTTGCTGTAGCATCATAATATTTCTTTCTTGACAAAGAGGTTCCGCCGTATCCTGCACCAAAGTATTTGCCAAAGATACATCCTTCGGCATTGGATGTCACCTTCTTGCCAGTCTGCATATTGCCGAACTTAGGACCACCGCAGAAAAGTCCAACGTTACTGTTGTAAATATCCGTAGTGATGTCACCCTTGATTGGTTTCGCATCGTTGATGCCACCTCCAAAGAACTCGTCAATATCGGCATTATAGATTTGCCAGTGCACGCTACCATTGATTTGCTCTAAAGATGCGCCTGCGGCCTCTACAATGTGACCGCCACTGATGTAACACTCTGCATTGTCTGTTCTTACGGCTGCACCTGCATTGTAGGTTCCTGTAAGATAAAGCCCCTCATATTCACCACCTGTTACAGAAACTGGAACATGGGGTGTGGACTGACTGCCGTCACTGTGGGTGCCTAATCCGAAAGAGTTAATCCATACATTGCCACCCACGTGGATATATATTGTTTTACCATTAACAGCTGATGACTGTGTGGAAACAAATTGATCAATAACACCACCAAGAAGAATAAGTGGAGCATCTACTTTGTTTACGTCAGCCAGATTCTCATACTCTAACTGCGAAGTATAGAAAGACGAAGTGTTGGTAACTTCAAACCAACCTTTTGTCTTAAAGATAGTAAAGTTACATACAAGACTTGCACCATTAGGCTTTTGTGCCTGCGCCGTGCCTGAAATATTCAAGAAGTCGAAACGGATAGGGCAAATTGCTGTACGACCTTTATGATGATATATCAGGCTATAGTCTGGCTCATGGTCATTGTCCATGTCCACTGACATCATGGTGAAAGGAACAGTACCTACAGATGGTACATTATCCAAGTGGAAGTTGCCTACCAAGACTACCGCATTGTCATAGACCGTTGTTCCAGAACCAAGACCAGTAATACTGGTTCTGACCTTTTGGCCTTTGAATTCGGTCGTGTTATCAACCGCCTGTGTACCTACCTGGCTTACACCTTGTTTTCCAGTGTAATCATTTTTATATACTACATCATAATACTGGTCAGCGACATATACAGCGGTACCCCAATATGGCTCAATAGTAATGCTGGTTACACCGTAAGGCACATCAAAGTATGCTCCCTGAGAGAAGACGCGCTTGCTGACGCTATAGAGATCTTTGTTGGAACTCTTGCGGTCAGCATAATTATGATTAGGGAAGTCTGTTATACCTGTGGTTGGATAGTTCGCGGAGGTGTATGGGTCATCCTCTACGGCTGTGATAGCAGTTATCTTCCAACCAGTTACTACTTTGTAATCTGTATAGTTACCTGTGCCTACATCATTGTAATAGGGTAATTGTACCTTGTCGTAGTTAAAGTTGAATCGGTCAAAGTCCTTGTCAGTGCGGGTTAGAGTAAGGCTACCTGTAGTGATGCTCGCACCTGAAGGAGCATTACTGCCCACTCCACTAATAGTTACAGAAAGTGTTTTGCCTAATTTGCCACCATGATTGCGTCCTACTGATGCGCTATCTAGAGCATGCTCGATGTCTGGATTGACAATAGAAGGATAGTATCCTTGAGTTTTCAAAACAGGGTAAGGTTTAGGATTGTCGATTGTTCTATCGGCTGTCTCCAACACCCATTTTGCCATCTTGTCGCCATTTTCAGCAGAGCCTGTTGCATAGTATGCTGCAAGCTTCTTATTGCTATTCAACAACAGGCGGTAGAACTCAAAACGGTTTAGGTATTTATCCTCTACTGCGAGCGCACAGTTGTACTGATTGTCAGTAACACCGCCTGTCAGTTTTTCATAACTGTAGTAGTTGAAAGTGTTGAGACCGCCTTGGTTATTGTTGATATTCTTACCACCATATACAGGTGACTTTGTAGTGCCACCAGTAATATTGCCATAGAACATACAGTTCATCACCATGGTCTTAAGGTTTGTGGCAGTAGTAGCTACATTATTATATCCCACGATGCCACCAACTGTTGTACCTCCAGTGATGTCAGCATAACTATAGCAATTGATAACGCGAGCTGTGCCATCAAGAAAACCTACAAGACCACCAGTATATCCAGTTCCACTCACAGAGCCGCTGAGGATACCCACATTATAGATGCAAGCTGCATCGTTAGCTGTGGCAGCGATGGCACCGGTGTTGCCAGTGCCACTAATGGTAACATTTTCAAGTATAACATTCTTCACCGTACCTGTAAGGGTGGTGAATAATGGTGCAGAGACACCGCTAATCTTGTGCATATTACCATCCAAGAAGCCTGAGAATTCCGTAACACCTGGGGTATCTGAAACATCTGCTGTCAGTCGATAATAGCCATCAGAACTTGTAATCTCTGACAAAGAGGATATGTTCGTATATGAAGGCTCACCATATAAATTGAATTCTAACTCTTTCCATCCTGAAGATTTTCGATTGTCTTCACCGTTTATTCCTCCAGTTGCTGAGCCGCTTTTAGCTTGTACCCTCACCTTTCCATAAAGCGTACCTGAAGGCAGGGAATTGACGGTGACAACCTGTGTTCCTTTACCACTTGAGACAGTGGGCGTTTGTTTTGTAATATAACCATCAAGCCCATTAACCTGCCAAGTAAAACTTAAATCAGCAACACTATAGGAATCTTTTATTTCAAGATCTTGTACATTACTTGGTGAACCTACTATGTTCCTTGAAGAATAAGACCCTGTTGTTTTAAAGACATAGCCTCCCGTTGCTAATGCACTGGAAGGTCCTGAAAGTGTGAAATTACCATAAATACGATACTCTGCCTCATAGGCAAAGATGCAGTACTTCGAGTCATCGTTTGCTTTATTCAAACTGATAACTTTTGGAGTCGTATAGACACTAAGGGATACAAGAGCATTAGTTGCCACACCATCTGACTTAAAGACGGCATATTGCTTGCTATATGGAAGAATACAATATGTAGGGGCAGTATTGGTGTTTTTATAAGTGCCTGATTTATATAAACGGAATTTGTATTCGTTTCCTGCTGGAGTAGCATCACCATCGGCACCAACTTCTATTACACCATAGTCGCTGCCGTCAACAAACTGACCGCCGTCAAAACGAAGCCATCTACCACTGTTGACATTACGGAAGGAATAGAATCCTTCATCGTCCCTGACAATCTTCCAACAGATGTTGTTATTTGGACTGGTTGCGGGTTCTGTAAGTACTGAGCTACTAGCATTGGTCTTAACAGCATCATTTTCGTTAAGACTGCCGTCATCGTATGGGAAACGGTAGTTGGCATCCTTGGTGTAAAAGAGGAGATAGTTCTTTCCTGCGTCAGGAGCTAAAGGAGAAGGCTGAAGCTTTAAAGTCACAGTCTTATCTGCAGCAGGATGCAATAAAAGTGCAATGGGGTCAAGGGGAGCAACAGAATATGTCGCTGCTACAGAGTAATCACCACTGGCCTGTTTGCTATAAATGACACCACTTGTTTCATTGATATCCCATTTAGTTCCTTTATTAGCATCAGTGGTTGTACTGTATGTCAACTTACAATAGCAACGGCTGTCTTTCTTGTCAACTACTTTGCTATTGGTATTTCCCGCATCATCCTTTGAAATAGTTGCTATGATGCTACGCACGTAGTAAGTGCGCAAATAAGTCACTAACTGTGGTGACTGAACCGTAAAAGAAACATCTTTGGGGCCTTCCCATTTAGTACCATTCTCTGCAATGGTCATCGCGCAGGCGTTTAAGTATTTCGATGGACTTTCCTTCAACTGCGGACCACTATCGGCACAAAGGAATTTACTGCTGCCACTTGGCTTTAGATAATTTTTTCCAGAGGCAGTAGTGTTGTCAATTGTCCACTGAGTTACTTTCTCTGTAGAGAGGTAAAGCGTCTGATCGTTAGCTACATTCAGATAATACATTTCCTGCTGCAAATAACCATCGGAAGATAAGACCCAAATAGATGAGCCATTTCCGTCATGTGAATTCTCATAACGGAATGTCTTGTCAACAGCAATGCCTCCATTGACTTGTTTCAAATAACCATTGTCCTTATTGTGAATGGCGTAGTATTGGTAAGTAACTTGTCCCCAAACACTGCCACTTCCCAATGTGAGCATCAGGAGCATGGATATAGCGAGCCGTAATCCCGTCGAGAGTGAGCCGTAATCTCGTCGAGAGTGAGCCGTAATCTCGTCGAGAGTGAGCCGTAATCTCGTTATCATCTTCTTCGCTAATCGTATCATATGTCTGTATATTGTATTCATATGTTTATCTTACTAACAGTTTCTTTTGGTACATGCCATTGTCGGCACGGATAATGTAAACTCCACTGGTGAGCATGTCGGTTGATACAGTAGCACCTGGTTGGATGTTGAATACATCAACTGGAACACCGCTCGCATTGACGATACGTACGTCAGCTTCATGACGGAGTGATGACTCTACTGTAATCATACGATTACGTACTGTGAAGAGCAGAGTACCCTCACCTACTTCGTCCTTCATCTGATCGTCTTCATCATTATCGAATGCAAATGTTGAATCACTGCTATCGAATACGATTGAACGTGTCATGAGTTTCTTAGCTGTGCCTCCAGGTGTGTAAGTGAAGTATGGACGGAATGGCACGGTCATTGCGCCACCATCTGGTGTTACATCGAAGCTACCGCCCTCACTATTCATCAGGAAGCCTTCCACCTTCTTGCTCATGTAGTTAGGAATGAAGTTGTAGTTGTTTGCAGAAACAGCATCCAACTCATCATCGCTGACATCAATCGTGATGTTAGGAACAGAGACGAAGCTGATAGCCTGCTTAGCGAGCTGTTCTGGAGCAGGTGTTGCAGTATTTTGTGCCACGAACTCACCACTGAGGTCGAACTCGTAATAGGTTTTGCTTGGGAAGCCAATGATATATGGCTTGGCTGTTGCAAGCAATGGATATTGTAGCAATTCACGACTTGTCTGGTAATAAGTCTGGTAGGTATCAGTATGAGCATCTGGTCCTGCATTGTTATCAGTACCATTCTTACTGTAGTAGTAATCCCAGAGGAAGGTGTTGTCAACATTCTTGGTGGCACCTGCGGCTTCAGGATAGTTGAAGGTTGCCTTGAAGATCTTATTATTTTCAGAATCTATAGCACCACCTTCATATCCACGCAGCCAGTACTCGTGACCTATCTTAGCACTGCTGCCCTCGATGGTGCGGCTACCGCTATAGAAGTGAGTTATCTCACCCTTCTGCTGAGTAGATACCAGTTCTGCAGTGAATGGCAAGCTGACAGCCTCCCACCCCTTAGTGAGGTTAACGAAGAGGTCAGGCATGCGCTGATACCACATACGCTTGTCATCAACGAACTGGTAGCTGATAGGACAGTTGAATGCCTGCTTATCTATCAACAGGTGGTCGCTGGTAGCTTTGAGGTTGCTCGGTACCAGATGTCCGTGAACAGACGATGTTCCTGCTGAAATATTCACACAGCGATATGGACTCTCAACGTAACTATCGACAAATGACGGGTCGGTGAAGTAGGTCGTCAGCACTCCGTATGTCTGTGCGTTGCCTTCTTCAGAAGGAGCATAAACCAACAGGTTAGATGTTTCGTCGCGGTTGGTAATGCTGGTGAGTCCATTTTCATCAAGCAGTGGCTGGTAGAAGAGATCTACTCCAGCAGGTGAATCGCCTGCACGACCAATGTCCCATGTATTATCATTATGACCGGCAAAGTCAATAGCTGTCATGTTAGGATAAGCAGCCTTCAAGTCTTTATCGTTGGCAGCCTTAGGTTTAGAGTAGGCAACGAGGTTGACACTTGGATTGAAGTGAGCCACATTCATCACCTTCGACTGATAGTAAGCAGGTGCACGATATACACGGTTGCTTTCGTCTGTATTAGGCAGACGTCCGCTGTTCTTCACGATGTGTGAAGGCACATCCTCGTGTGGACGCTGGTTGTTCCAGTTATATGTCAGCATCTGACCGAAGTAGAAGTAGTCATCTGGCCATATTGGGTAGAAGTGACTAACGCCTTCGCTGTCAACACGTGTACGTTCATCTTCGTTCTCAGGTATCACACCATCTGCATAACGGAAGTCACCGTCAGCATAGCGTCGCTCTACATAACCTACATAACCGTATTTAGTCTGATGATCCGTAGGATAATATCCAGTGAGCGGTGTCTCAGGCAGCGTTCCGTTCTCATCTTTAAAGTACTTGTACTCCGTTCCGCTAGTAAGTGCAGCATGGTCGTAGAAGCGCTTGTTAAGATAGAAGTCGTTCAGGTCGTAAGCTACAGTACCGTTGTAGAAAGCTGCACCCGGCATAGCTTTGGCAATGCCACGACCATTGTCGGATGTATTGTAGGTCTTGCCGTCTGGATAGTAGCAGTTGACCATCTGAACGCCTTCGCCACGTGAAGGATTACCGAAGACAGCCTTGACGCTACCGTCAGGTGTACCTGTAGTGCTTATCCAGCAGTTCTCTACATAACCGTTACCTGTATCGGCAACACCTGCAGAAGAGAATGAACCTGTTACACCGAGGTTGTATACATTACCGCAGAGGTGACCGAACAGAGAGTTGTTCAGACCATCAATATGGTAGCCATCGCCGTGGAGGTTACCAGAGAAGCAGCGTCCCTCGTCACCGATAGGTGTCCAATCGCCAGTATGGCTGACATTCTTGCGCATGACGAACTCGAGGTTCTGACAGTCTCTAACATGCTCGTTAAGCGTGCTCTTACTGAGGTCGTAGAACTGCTTGAGTTGAGTAGCACCATTGGTACCATCAGTAATGTATATCTTACTGTTACGCTTAACGGTAGGATTATCCACGTAGTAGTGGTTCTCGGTGTCATCCAGCACCTTCGTCAGGTCGTGGTAGTTAGCCACACTCACCTGAACGGCGTTAGAGTATGTCTCACCGAGGTATGTCTTAGCATAGTATGCCAAATAGAATCCATGCTGATACCAGTAAAGTGGGTCAGCAGTAGGAGCGTACTCAATACCATTGATGTGACTCTCTGCATCACTCTTCTTCTCAAAGAGTTTCCATCCACCACCAGTCACTTCGTATGCTCCAGGAGTTACGTGTGGTTCACGAATACCGACGTAGGTTCCAGGCAATACAATCTGTGGAGCCTTGATGTCCTCTACGTAAGGAACACCACTCTTGAACACGACGTGGATGTTCACTACGTGACGCTCGCTGACAGGAGTTACGTGTGCACCAGTAACATCACACTCCTCGTAGTCATATTGATAGATGACAGTGATGATCTTCTCCTTAGAGAGGTCGAAGATGTCAGAGTAACGTGACACATAGAGCGTACTGGTTTCTGTTGGAGAGATACCGTGAATGCTGAAGTCCATCTGCCAGTTAGGCAATGCATCGTAGTTGGCATCAGTGATAACGAGACCAGCAGGAACACTGCCATTTACGTTGTAAGTACCAGTCTTTTCAGCACCAATACCAGTAACACCAGTTACAGTTTTGCCTTCCGTGTTCTCACCAACCGTATAGTTTTCGCGGCAGTAATAGTAGGTCTTGTCCACATTATCTGAAGTGAATGTCAGAGTAGTGATGTTACCCTTGTCAGAGTCGGCCATGCTACCATACGTACTTGCCGATATTACAGTACCTACAGAATATGGTGTATTACCTACTTGGAATGGAATCTTTACAACATATACATTACCTGCCGCTTTCACATTGATAGGAGTATAGTGACGCTTCTCGTTAGGCAACTTCTCGAAATCTGTACGTAAGTATTCTTTGCCATTCTCTAGTTTCACACCGTTGTGGATTGAAGTCTCACTACCGTTATAAGTTGCGGTATAGTCAACGGGCCTCTCCAATGAGTAACCTGCCCTGTTTGCAACAGCAGCCTGGTATGTTCCTGCGTCAGAGTCGTATTGATACTTCTTGCCTTCAGGATAGATAACGCTGGTGCCTTCTTCATTTCTACTATAACGAGGGTCGATGAGCACATCGAAGGCATCGTAGTTGAATTCGAATTTGTCACGGTCTGTCTTCGACATAGAACTCCATACTTCAAGTCCACGATAGTTTTTATTTGCCTCGTAGTAGTTACCACCATAGAGACCTTCATCCTTACAATAATAAGCTGGAACAACATCTGCATCAATAATATCAGCCACAACAGGATAAGCTGTCTTGTATGCCTCTTTCTCAGCCGCTGTCATGCGGTTGCCGACATAGATATACTCTGTCTTGCTGAGCTGTATGGTGCTTGTGCTTATGAAAGCAGGAGCCACGTAGCCGTCCATGTCATCAGCCTGTGTTTTGGATACAGAAGTACCGACATTCAGGTGAACGTTGCCATTGGTATACTCCTTAGTAACTATATAAGCTTCTTCGAATTCAGCCTGTTTACCAAGAGCAGCTACAGCTTCTGGATGAGTAGTCTTCATGGTGTTGTAAGTAGTGTAAACACTCTCTGCGATGAGGTTGCTTACCTGATACTCACGCTGTCCGAGCACACCACCAGTGCTGGTGTTCTTCAGGTGATAGGTAGGTCCGTCTTCATAGCCATCACCATCAGTTTGGTTCTTATCAGCAACAGGATTTGCACTCGCAATCTTTGTGTACCATGTATTCCAATCTGTCGGGTTGTTTACCTTATAGGTCAGCATATATCCTGTGTCGTGGCTCATGTTGTTTGAAGAGCGATATACGAAGTCGAAGTCCACCATCTGCTGTTTCTCTACATGATAAACCTCAGGGTGAGCAGCCTTTAATTCTTCGTATTCAGAAGGCAGCATTACTGTACCGGCAGGGATGACGTCAGCGTCCTCGCTGCTATACTTGCAGTCGGCGATAGTTACATATGTCTCATCCACGAACAGCGCTTTCTCTGAGTTGGTTAGCAAGTACCAATCCCAGTAGTTGATAGGGTCGTTCAGATGATACTCTATATCGTTGATGATAATTTTCTGACCTTCCTTAAGTTTTGTATCATGAACGGAATAGTAAGCATACTTGTTTGGCATCACATTAAGGAGCTTAATCGTACCGTGTGAAGCAGCTGAGATGGTCAATGGGATATCCACCGTCTCGCTGTATGCATTAGGCGCACCCGTATATGCAGAGATATATTGGTCATAAACATATACCGAACCCTTGATAAACCAGTAGTGTGCAGGAACTGCATCACCTTCCTTATATTTACCGCTGACGTTATAGCAGTCGTCGATAATAGTCTGGGTACTATGGATGAAGTTACCTGATGTCTCCCATTCCACTTCAGCACCATTAAATGTGAAGTCGCGTCGTGTAACGGCATTAGCATTCAAGGCCGTCAAAGTGTTGTGGCTATGCTTTGTATAAGAACCTACCTTATGTACGTTCTTCGCATATACGAAACCACCACCCATACCTGGCTGCACGTTGATGAGGTCGAGTTCTACGACACCGGTGATGTAACCCCAATCTTTATCGTACAGGTCGTCGCCAGAACTCAGTTCTGTAGTCAACTCAAGATATACACCAGAGGCAAGAGCCACCTTATTCGGACTGGTACCGTTATTACGCTTACGATCTTTTACAAAGCCTGCCTTCCAGTCGTAGTAGGTAGCTGTTCCGTATGCCCTTGAAGCAACTGGAGTACCACCATTGTTGTATGCCTTTGAGGCTGTCTTGTAGTCAGAATTAGAAGCGTTCTCAGTAACACGGGTGTCTTTGTTAGGCAAGAAGAATACGTCACTAGTGAGTGCGCCTAAGTAGTTTACAATGCTGTAGATACCGAAATAGTTGCCGTGAACCGCTTTTTCAGGTTCTTCAGCATCTGTATCAATGACAGACTGTTTCTGATTGAGTGATACCTCACGTACACGGTTGATGGTATAGTTGGTGTGATCCACAATCTCAGGTACACGGTCTTCTGCTCCCTGCATCACCATACGGCTACCGAATACACCGCAGAAGTCTGCACGCTGAATGGTATTCATCAGACGACCAGCGTAGATAGAGCAGACACCATTCTCCTCCCAATAAATTGGGTTAGGATACCATTCTCCTGTATCTGGATTCTTAAGAAGAATATCAACATCACCATCCTTAATACCTTCAAACAGCGTCAGCAGGTCATCAATGGTTAGTGTAGAAGCCTTGGTGCTACCTCCACCTTCTGGATGATAGGGCGTACCATCCTTATCCGTACATTCCTTGATACACTTGTACTTCAACTGATAGTAATCAGCCTCGCGGGCAGGAAGATCATGATACTGTTCAATCGTAATTTCCTTGGCAATGTTGTAATAGTCTGTACCATAGTTGGTGATATTCAATCCGCGATAACCGTCCACGAATGTGAGGTTACCATCACCATACAAACCACCCAAGTGTCCTGTACCTAAGGTAATCAGGTCGCGGTGATATACGTCGTGGATAGATGCAGTAGCATTACCGAATACTGTAGTAGTGTTAGCATACACTGTTGAAGAACCTGATGATGTATTACCACCAGCGAATACGGCATTAAAGATGGTGATACCAGTATCATCCAAGCTGCTCCAAGCAGGGTCTTGTTTGTTGGCAAGATGGTGAAGATCAGCAGTGGTTACATATTCACCTTCGGCATAGGCGTGTTCATTGATAGTAACGGCAGACTTCGCCCTACAATAAGGTTCAACCAGCACCTTACAGTCCTCTGTAAGCACATACTCACCTTCATCCTTGACCCAGTTAGGATCGTTATCAGCAGGCTTAGGACCAGGAATATAAGCGTCGCTTCCCTTCTCATAAGCATAATAGTAACCCTCCCATTTGTTGTCGTAGCGTTCACCGTCCTTAATACCGACATAGAGTTTGCCGTCTTCCTCGTATGCGCTATATACATAACCGATATCACCTCCACCGAATACGTTACCATTTTCGCGATCGAGTTCCTTCGCTGTACCTACAATACCTCCGTGTACATGTACCTCTGTCTGTCCGAAGACATAACCGTCGGAGTAGAGTGTACCACCATCACCAAGGTTGTTATATCCTCGACCACCACCGAATACATTGCGTTGTACTTGTCCTTCGAACAAATCTACATGGGTTTTACCAGCCTTATAGATACCCTTCAGGGAACGAACGCTATTATCAACACCGCTTGCCAAGATAACACCACGTCCGATAGCGGCAATCTCACCACCACCAAAGAGGGAGTTACGTACTACACCACCATACATCTTGACGTTGGTTCTATCCACACTACTATTGTCAATATAACCACCACCAAAGATACAACCACTATCATAGAGTCGGTTAGTACCATCGCCAGACCAAGTCTCGTCGTGCAGTTTCTCCTGATAGTAATCAGAGCCTACTTGTATGTAGTCGAGATCTGTATCTGTTGTAGGAACACTGTCGAAATGACGATAACCGATATAACCATTATTGAGAGTGATGTTGGCTGTACCGAATACGGCACCACCTTCACCACCGCCATAGGCATTACGTTCGATGGCAGGAAGACCGTCTATGAAACTTGTACCATCTTTCTTACCGATGACAACGTGAGTTTCACCAAGGACATCACTTGTTGTTGCAGCATCAATTGCTCCTGCGTGATAACCTACACTACCCTGCCAACCACCGCCATAGACGTTACGTGCTGTACCGCCTTCTATATATGCATTGGCAGAAGCGATAAATGGCTGGTCGAAGTCATCAGTAGCTACGTTGTATTTGTTGTTTACCGAACCTACGGTTCCTGCGGCGTAGAGGTCCTTTGTCACTTTACCACCAAGAAGAGCAATGTAGGTTGTTCCGTGGACATCACCAGTATTGGGAGTATTAGCATTACCTAAGCCACCACCATAGGCGTATGCGCCACTGAGACTACCGTTATACATATAACCGCAGACATCAGCGCCTTGGTTGATGATCACGTTGGTATTGTATTTCTTACCGTTTCTGGCTGTAGCCAAATCATTATTCAGTCCGGTGTCTTCGTATTCACATTCTGTTGTGCCCAATGAGAGTTCAATAGCGTGTGGTGCCTGTGGCTCTGGAGTCGCGGCCTTCTCTTCGTCCGATAAAGCCGCCCAAGCAGCGTGTTCTGTATTGTATGTTGCAGTAGCTTCAGCATTTGCTTCTGCAGCCCATGCAGCCACAGACTTTGTATTCATCACGCGACCTAACTGACTGCCACCATATACCTCATATACGCGAGCGGTACTATTCAGATTTACCTCCGTATATTGTGACCATGTATCCTTACCATAACCAGCACCATAGACGGTAGCATAGTATTGGTTTTCTTTGTCGTAATATACAGGTGCATTAACGTTTACGCGACCATAGAATGTGCGGCGGCAGTTGTTGTTACCACCATAGAGACCTGTACGGTAGCCACCCACGAGGGCATCGCTACTGTTCCAGTTGACGTTTGCTTCATATACGTCACACCGATATTCGTTATACAGACCGTAAGCGCCACCAAAGATAGCCTCAGCACGGAAGGTAGAACCCTCTGGTACGTTGACCACTGTGCGTCGTGTCACACCTTCCTGATAACTACCACCATAGACAGCCTTGAACTGACCACTCAACAGATCGATGATTGCTGATGCCTTATGTGCTGTTGCTGGTGCGTCAGCCGTGGCTTTTTCTACACCCATACCTACGCCACCACTTTCTCCGGCACCGAATACCTCAGTGTCTTGATAGGTCTGCATTGTCTGTGGTACGTCAATAAGGATATAACTGCGGTTCTGCATCAAGTCCTCCTCTTCTTCGCCAAGGTAACCCTGACCAGCTCCGTATATCTGATGTACAGTATTCAGAGGGTTGTTGGTATCGTTAGGACGGAAGTTGATGAAAGCATTATCCAAGAAAGGCTTGTGATAGCCAGTCTTTGCATGACCTGCGGCATCAAAGTATTTACGGAAGTGCTCATCCTTATAATCATACACACCATATGCGCCACCAAATATTTTCTCTACGCGTCCCTGTACATATTCCATATATGCAGAGGCATTGAGCATGTCAGTATTATGTACCTTACCGCGAACAGCATCGTTGCGCAGACGACTGTTGAAGTTGGCTGTATTCAGTATTCGACCACCGAGGTCATTACCACCATATACGAAGTCACGAACGTATGGGAAACCGTTAGTACCGATATACGTCTCAGTGTGTCCGAGGACATCCGCATTACATGCTCCGGCAAAGGAGTCGAAGATACGTCCGTTACCTAAGTTGATGATACAGTTACCAGCTGTAGTACCAAGGAAACCGCCACCATACATAAACTCACATTCAGCTATATCCTCTGTCATATTATCATGCCTTGAGACACCAGCAATAGGACCTTTCAGGTTGATATAGGTGCTGTATCTTGGGTCATAGGAGTAATCAATCTTTTGAGTAGTCCAGTTATAGGTTCCCTTACCGATACCGCCTTCCTCACTACCTCCAAATATCTGGAACATATAACCACGATTCAGGTTGATGGTGACAGAGCCCCATATCTCAGTTTCCACACCCTTACCGCCACCAAACACGTTGAGCGCCTTACCCAGTACGTCCATACCCTGTTCGGAGAGGATGACACCACTATTTCGCTTAGTGATGTGATATTGATCGTTACCGTAGAGTTTGTCCTCACCCGATTCATCCTCTTCTACAGTATCGAAAAGAATATCACGGTCAACGATAGAACTGTTGATATTGATTACGACATTGCCATTCACGAAACCAGTGTTGTAGCAACCTCCGTAGATATTACCTCCATCAAAACGACGATCTAAGTCGTCATCATCACTTGTGACAGGACTCTCAGGAGAGGCACCTTCTGTTATAGGTTCAACGGGGAGACCTGTTGACGAGCTGATAGTGTTCCAAATCAGCTCTGTATGTGTATCATTCCAGCGCTTGGGCTGTATCTTTAGACCAGAGAAGTTCAGCTCCAACTTGTCACCTATAGTTCCATCGGGTGAGCCTGCTGGTGCAGGGTCAGGATTACCATTTATACCACCTTCGTAGATAGCATTATAACCTGTTTGAGGAGTAACGAAAGCATTGTTACAACCACCCACCACCTTGTTATAGATAATCACCTTATCGCTGAAGTTGATGGTTGTCTTACCTTCAGTAATCATACTACCCACATTACCACCACAATAGAACGAACCAAACTGTGTAGAATAAGGGATGTAGTCAGCAGCATCGCCATTGGCTGTGCTCTCGAAGACAACGGTTGACTTCACCTTCATGGCACAGCCGTCCATATATTCGGCAAAGACTTCCTGATCCTCCAAATTCATAGAGTTGAACTTGGTTGTTGGATCAGTAGTGAGGTCGGTTCTCTTCATGGTGCGCAGCACACCTTCGTTATGACCAGATGCGTCAGCCGGACCGTACTTGATCATGTTCTCTCCGTTGTTGCCGAGGAACACGTTGTCGATGATGGCGTACGAACCAATCTTGATGTGCGTCTGGTCAGCGGCAGCAATACCCGCTACGTTCTGTCGCAGTGAAGCACTGTTACCACCCACATAGAGACCTCCATCCACGATGGTAGGATTACCTATCGTACCTCTTACGAGGATAGACACCTTCTCTGCGTTAGGACGGATAAGGTTGAGGGCTGTAGCAGACTTAAGTTTATCAGGCACACCTGTAATGCCTGCTGCCGCAAGGATTTCAGCAGGATTGTAGTAGAAATCCCTCCAACGCGGATCGTCCTTTAGCAGAGGATTATCTGTATAAGCATACGAGCCGTTACCACCACCATAAACGTCACCATAGATACGGGTCATGATACCAACGGTATTACCTGCATAGACATTACCAGAGATATCGTTACCGCCATAGACGTTTTTGACATGACCTGCCAGCACTCTGACACGGGCAGCATAACCTGCAGGAATGTTGTTCGGGTTATCCGAAGGATCCAGTGCTACTTGGTTATAAGGAACTGGAGTTTCGTCGTTGTTGTTATACAAAGGCTTCACGTCAGCCTTACGACAACCACCATAGACGTTATCAACTACCATACCTGCACCTTCTACCTGCATGAGCAAGCCCTCAGGACTGGTCATACGACCTTCGTTACCACCACCATAGAGGTTGCGGACTTTGCCGCGTTGCAGGTTCCATCGTGGACGGATAGCCATATCCGCCTTGTTGTTTCCGCCAAAGAAACGTCCAATTTGGTATTCGTCACTGCTTGGATAAGAGAAGGTGGTGTTGATTCTCATTATTTGGAAGCGCGCTTCGGTAAGCAGTTCGCCTTCATCCTCTGTAGTCACGCGAGTATCCTTGATGCTGTTAACAACCTCGCTCGGGTTGTTGAGGCAAATGACCGTTTTGTCGGTGATAGTGGCATCATTGCCACCACCGTAAGCATAGACGATAGAACCGCCAAGAAGTTCCAAGTAGGTCTTACCGAGTGTTGGTGATGACAATTCATTCGTACTGGACACCACCACTTCACCCGTATCCGCATTCTTGACAACCGTACCAGGTCCAGAGGGCTGTGGCTCGTAGGTATAGTAGCCATTACCGCCGCCAAAGAGCTGTCCAACATATATTTTCTTGGCATTAGGGTCTTCTGTTGTTACAGCCTCGTTGCCTGTACCTGTTGTTATGGTCTTTGTAGATATGCGCACAAAGGCATTCCATGTATTGTCAATCTCATTCTTTGTTGGGTCCACTGACTTATCACCTACTTCCGTCAGTTCTGTTGGAATTTCTGCAGAAGTGCCGATAGTTCCGGCGATATCGTTACCACCATAGATATAGTCGGCAAGGATATAGTCAGAGGCATGTTCACCATCGAGATGTATGAAGGAATAACCGCCAACATTAGCCATGCGGGCACCTGCAAATACGGCATGCAGATTGCCGGCATAGATATTTACCTTAGAACTTCCACCTGTGTCGCCGGCATTACCTCCGCCATAGATATTACCACCAATAATAATCTGTGCCTGCATCAGTGTTGCAGACAAACAAAGTAATAGGATGGTTGTTATCTTGCGCATATCTTTAATTTTCATTCTCAACTTTCAATTTTCAACTCTCAATTCTCAATTTTCAATTTTAATTGTTGGGTTGTCCAAGTCTGGGTCTGACAATACATAGAGGTATGAGGGGTCAACAGTAATCAAGAGTGTACGTTGTTCTCCTCTTGCCAACTCATCCAATGGTGTTGTCAGTTTATTGGTTGCTGTTCGTTCAGCTATCTTGTTTCCATTTTTGTCATACACATCAAACTCTGTCTCCAGCACTAGATTATCAAACAAATCCGTTACAGGCACTACATAAGCATTGCATATTACTGTAGGAGTAGTAGTCAGAGTTTTTTCCTCGTTTAAGATTATGCACGAGTTTGCTGTCGCGCCTGTAGCAGTATAGATTATATTGCTGATACCTGTGCTGTTAGCTAAGGTAATGTCAACACTCATGCTACTGAGGTTTGCCAACTTCAAGGTCATTTTCTTTACCTTGATAGTGCGTAAGGCACTATACGTTGAACTAATCTTCATGTTAAACTCTAATTGGCTCATCATGTGATCGAGCAACAGATTGATATAGTTCAAGCGATTGCTCTTATACTCGAATGAGAAGTTGCCTCGTATGGCAGATGTCTTGTCTGTTGGGAGTGACACTTGGCGTACACCTGTTACGACACAGTAGTCATCCAGAGTCAGCGGATTTACGTTTTCTATATGTAATACTGCTCCTTCATCTGTCCATGATGTCAGTTCAGAAGTCAACTCAGCATCATCGGGCATAAAGCCATAAAGACGGTAGATGCGCGTACCGGATTTCAATTTCAGTTTTGTGCTCCACTCTTCCGTATCGCTTGCATATTTGAATCCTCCCTCTACCAATGTTGTGCCACTGGTCAGAAAAGTATGAATATCATTCCACGTTGACACACCTGATATGGCACGTGTTGCTCCAACCATTTGCAGCGGAGCATAAGTTTCCTCCTGAGTAGTGGCAACATTAGTGCCGAAGTCATCGGAAGAATCCTTCGAACAGCCAACCACCATCAGCAGTAGAGCCATAATGACGAGTATGTTATATATTCCTTTCTTCATCTTTCTTTACCAGTTATAGAATTCGTAGTTCGTCTCCGTCGGTCTCCAAGGAGCCACCTCAGCAATAATCACCTTAAGCTTTGCTTCTGCCAGATATGAATATACTGTCCAGACGTGGTTGCGGGAGAATCCTCCTTCGTCCACCATCTTGAAGGTAGCAGTTTGTTCGTCGCCCTCCCCTACTTGGTATTTTATTTCTCCTTGTATCAGTTTATCACTCTCACGCAGGTAGAAATATTTTTGTGTGAGGAATCCGTCTGCTGCGGCAGTTTCAATTCTTGCCTCATAGGCTTGAGGAGCTGCCTCAGGAGAATCTTCATCATAATATCCCCAAGCATAGATTACAGGATCTTCGTTTTCTGCAATCTCTGTGATAGCTTCGCTAAGCAGGTTTGGTGTTTCTGTTTCATATCCGCTATCAGTCTTTATACGACAGGTCTTGCGGTCATAAGGCGCTCCATCAGCCATAAAGATGTATTGAGCTATTGGTAGCAACTCTGTATTCAGTTTGATGCTGTTAATCTTCAGAGTCTCTTCATCTGTCTGGCGTGAGAATGCGAAGCGCAGTTTAGAAACAGTACGTATCAGTTGCACTCTCGCTACCTGTCCGGCATTATCCAGTCGCAGTACAGGAGCTGTTCCTGTTACAGGTTGGTTGCGAAGTACTCCCGACATAGGAAGGCCTACGTTCTCAGGAACAATAGATACAGGAGTTGTCACTCCGAATGGGTCGGCAGTAGTCTTCTGTATCAGAGCTGCCTCCACCTGTGCCTGTGTCATCTGACCGTCGAGCTCCACGTTGCAGTTACTGTTCGATATATTGGCAGCTACATACACATCCACACGTTCTCGACTGGCTTCTTCCGTTTCTGCATAAGTTTCGTCGATAGTCATCTGTATCAGTTCGTAAGGTTCTGATGTGCTGAGACTTGATGGTTGTGTAGAAGCATAATATCCAAGAAGGTTATGACTGATATGTCCGAACACCCATATCTGCAGGGAATATACTGAATTTTCGTTTGTTATTGTATTTACCACATCACCTTCGTATGCACGAGTAGATTGAGTTTCTTGTGGTGCATAGACATAAACATACAGTTTTGTATTTGATGCATTGTTTGGATTTGTCGGATCAACATAACCATCGTCATCACCAGATGAAGAACATGCTGACAGACATAGCAACAACAGAGGCATCAGCAGCCAATTCATCCAGCTATTGCCTCCCCTATCTGTTATATGTCCAAACGTATGTTTCATTTTCCTCATTGTTTTATATTCAACTCACATCTCACATTTCACATCTCACATTTCACATCTCACTAAAATATCACTTCCTCCGGAGTTGTGGCAGCCCACTTCGTTACCAGTTCTACGCCCAACTCAAGTCGTGGAGACAGTAGGTTGGGTAATACGTTATAGGCTTTTGCCAAACCTGTTACTTTCATATTGAGTGTGGTCGTATAGTCCTGAGTGAACACACGATCACGGATTGTCTCATTAGGGTCTTCTGACTTTGTAGCCGGGTCAATCTCAGCCACAAGGTAGAATTTAGTTCCTCTATAAACGGTACCATCCACACCCTCGAAGTCTTTATCGCTATTATTAATAAACTCCAGCACCACAGGCACTTTCTTATTGTCGTATGTCTGCAGCACAAGTGTATTGGTCATCTGAGTGGCATCAGCTGAAGAGCTGAGGTACAGTTCAGGCAACTGATTATCGTATATATACTTAATATCTGCCTCAGAATAGATGGGGTAAGTTGTTGTCGGTTTAAAGTCAAATCCTACTGGCAGTTGTCCTCCTACAAGAACACCCGTCAGAGGGAATTTATCAGTTCCGACCTCAACGTAGGAACCCTTGGAGTCCTGAAGGTAATCGTCAGTTTCTTTTAGTTTTATCTGTAATCGTGCCACACCATATTGCAGAGGTTCTCTGATGGCTACGGCCTGTGTGTTAGTGCTTACTAATCCATTGGCAAACTCATAGTCTGCCAGCACTTCAGTCCAAGGTCTATCTGTGTAGGATGCCTTGCGTTTGTCTATATTTGAAGTATTTATGCGGCTATTGCCGTAATAGTAAAGTTCTGCCGGAAAGGCAAAACGGTCAATTCCGTTGATGTCTGCCAATGATGTATTGGAGACTTCAGCCACGAATTTCTCGCCATCCCAACGAACTGCGGCAGCTCCGTCGGGCAGTCCGATAGAAGCCGGGAAATTACCCCATTCACCTGCGGGGTCTAGTTTACCTGCGTTTGCGTCTATCTGATCAATGATAGCCGTACGAATGGCGGCATCATCACCTGTCAACGATAAGTTGCTAAGCGCCGTTTTCAGCGCTTGAGTATATGCTTTGATGTTAGCTGTTGAACCTGGCATGACGTTTCCGCTTGATTCTACCTCTGTCAGGTTAAGGAAGTTCAGATACATCAGTTTGAGTGTAGCATTGGGAGCATTCTTCCAAGCTATACCATTGCCTTTAGCCGTAGCAATTAAAGACATATAGTGGGCAAGGCTGTTAGCTACATTATCAACAACCTTGTTTGAAATTGATTCAAGCGAAAAACTGATATCCTTAGGTGCCATACTGAGTGGGAATGTCTCTATGATAGAGCCGTTGGCAGCCTTGTTGTCCTTGTTGTCAGGTAATAGTTTCGGAGCTCGACCGTAGCTTAGGAACGAAGCCACACCAGACATCAGAACACAGTTGTCATAATAGTAGTAGGCGCGTGAATTCACAAGTTTTTCCCCCTCTCCTACTACTTGGAAAAGTTTAGGCATATCAGTTGCGGTAATCTCTCCTTCTACTGCGAAAGGAACGATTTTCCTCAACTCTATGCCGCGATAAGATTGTCCCTCATCCTGTACGACAGCACTACTCATACGAGTATATGGAGTGGCATGGGTAGTTACAGAAAAAGCAAGAACTACTGTTACGGGATTTTCTTCTTGTGTATCCTGTAACAGAGCATCATCCTTACTACAACCAGTTATTGTTGCGAAAAGGAGTAATAATAGTAATATATGATAGTCGAACCTCTTCAACGTCTATACCTTGTTTATCTATGCACGCGTGCACGTGTACGCGCGTATGCACATGGGCTCATAATCATTATAATATAGGTTCGTATTCTCCACCTTTGTTCCAATCCAATACGACGCTAACACCTACTGTAGGGTCATATGGTCGTACAGCACCATCATCGTCGAGTGAGCCTTTGATAATCTTCAGGTCACCAGCTTTCAGCGGATCAGGGATGTCCAACACAGTTTGTGTAACTGAGCCGTCCATTTTGGTGAGATACACCTTGATTTGCCACAACGAAGGATCGGAGGCTGTCGGCTCTTTTGTTGACAATGCCGGATCTGTGTCGGGCGATGGGAAGTTCACCGAACAATAGCATAGCAGTTCGTTACCTGTCTCCACTTTGTCTGCCTTTATGTATGGCGAGACTGCAGGAAAGACATATGTACTGTCGCTTATGTGGAACTCGCTGGCAAAGCCTGTGCCATAGACCTTAATGTCTTTGAATGTGTAGCCTTTGGGGTCGAGTACGAGAGCGGCAGCACAGTTAGCCATGTAGAGGCGAACGTTGAAAGTCTGGTTAACTCCAGAGAGCACTTCCATAGGCTGTCGGGCGGTGAAGAGTCCTGTGGTATGGGAATCGACGATTCTGACGGAGGAAGCGTCAGATACTGTACCTGCTGCCTGCTCGAGCATGGAAGAATAACTGTAGTTGTCTTGTGCCAGTCCTACGACTTTGTTTTCTGCTAAGTTGGCTACAGCCAGATGCAGGTATTTACGCATTGGCAGGGTGAGGTCGTAGGTTGTCTGATTTGTGTTGATAATATCAACTTTGTGTTCCAGTCGTTCTTTGGTAGTTTCGATATCGTAGAACGAGAGGTTCACGTCGTGGGCGAAGTCGCTAAAGATATTCTTCAGATGTGTCTCGAGGGCATTGGCGACACTGAGTTCCGTAATGGTAGTCAGTTGGGTCTTTAGCTCTGTCGTCATGTTGGTCACCAGCTTCAGTTCATATTGCATCTCGTACTGTGACACCTCAGGCGGACAGTCCGACAGGTCATCGTCAATGGATGAGCAACCCGCCGTCAGCCACAAGGCTGACAGCAGGAGCCACATCTTGAATATGTTTTTTTTGTACTTCACGAATTTTGAAAGGTTTAATTTCCAAGAGTTACATCACCGAAATCAAGACCACTCGACCACTCGAGGTCAACAGAGAGACCCAGCGAAATCTGTGTAGAACGCAGGTCAGGCAGAGCAATCAAAGCTTTCTGGAGTGAGGTCGAACCCAAAACGAAGTTGGCTGTTGTAGTGAAGTCCTGTATAAACACTCGACGTTTCTTGATGGTATTTCCATCTCCGTCGTATGGAGGCAGGGCATAATTGGTTGGCCAATCGACACCTAATGAACGGTCAGCTTCTGCCTCTGCTTGTGTGTAATATTCTGTATTATTCTTCTTTACAACATCCGGATCAAGCTTACCTGTGATATAGAATTTAGCACCGTTGCGGATAAGGTTGTTCATACCCCAGAAATCTTTACCGGAATGGTTTTCGAATTCAAGGGCTATATAAACCACATTCTGCTTGCTATTTATACAAGTAGGATTCCAGTTGTCCCATACCAAAGTATAGTTTGGCAGGCTGCTGCCGGAACCGTATGCAGGAATAGCTGTACTTGCAATCTCTTTGTCGTAGATAAATGATGTGAACTGAGGTGCAGCAGCCTTGGCAACGTAGTTCCAGCCCATTTCAGCCTCTACGCCACCGATAAGAAGACCGGTAAGAGTAAATACACCGGCAGATGTTACACCAATTACATTATTATCTTCCTCAACGCCCTTTCTATCATGCTGTATGGCATGGTTGTTGTCCTGCAGTTCCGACACGCCATATTTTACTGTTGTCTTCAGCAATGCCGAACCATAGTTGATATTGTGCTGCATAGCTACACTACGGGTTGAAGAGAGCACCTTAGCGTCCGCAGTCCAATCGGCTGCCCATGTTCCATCTTCCCAGTTGGAGGCACCATCTGGGTAATCGGCTGTAAGGTGGGAAGTGTTTGAAACACGAATAGGGCTGTTGCCGAAATAGCAGAGCTCAGCAGGATAGCGATAATTGAAGATATTGAACGTGCCTCCAGGTGCTCCTGACATAGAGTAAGTAGGAATATCTGTTTTGTATGAGTAGGTGAACGAGTTTGCAGTTCCGTTATGAACAGTAAATTGCAGTACAGCAGCACCCGCTGGCACATTGAAATTCAAAGGGAATTCATTCAGGTTGCCGCTACCTACCAAATCAGAGCCAGAAGAAGGTGTCCAACTTGCATTGGTCTTTACCGTAGATGCGGCTTGCCATTCACAATTGGTGGTTGGGTTAGTGAAGAAATTGCCGATAGCAGTCTGCACACCCTGACCTATCGCCTTGGCAACAGCTTCCTCCATTGAAGTAGGTACTGCACCAGATACCTTCTGAATAATCAGAGCCAGGTCACCAATCATCATGTCAATAGCCTTTCCTGAACCTGCACGCTGTTCGTCTGCATAGATAGTGTTCATCTGCACAAAAGCATTTCCAAGGATTTCACCAAGCGGACACATATCAACTTCATTGTTAGAAGGATCTTTAGCCCTCAATGCCATAGTGGCTGTAGAACCAGTTCCTGATACAGTAATATAGTCAGACCATTTTAGAGTTCCCGTCTTGTTCACTGCACCAAAGGTAACATCGTAGTCAACCGATGTTTGAACAAGTTTAGTCAGAGCCTTAGCCATGAGTTCCTCATACTGTAGAAAGGCTGTCTGACCCAATGCAGTACCGTCATTAGGGATACGCCTGCCAAGTTCGATGGAAGTCGCTGCGAGGTTTTGGTTAATATTCCAAGTGACCTTTCCTTGTGCATTATTGGTATCTTCACCACCCTTGATTGCCTTACCCCAGAACATCAGGGAATTTGTACCTGTAGGCAGAGCGAGTTCCAATACACGACGTGACTTAGGTGTACTTCCTGTTCCGTCCGGATCAAGATAACCTGCAGTCAGAACGTTTCCAAGAGAATAATCCTTGCTTGCTGCCTGAGCAGTACTTACATGGCTACCATCGCTAGCCAGTGCAAAAGTCATCAGATAGGCTTTGTCAATTCCACGGAATGGAGCTGTTATGGAAGCCTGAGTGTTGGTTTCATTCATACGCGTGGATACCAAGTTACCTGTAGCAACATTAAACACAAAGTCTGTTGTTACTTCCCCTGTCCGAGGGTTGTACGTAGGATTGTCTGCTACAGTTGGCTGCTTATCCTCTGAAAGGATGTCGTCAGCTGAAGAGCAAGACACGAGAATCGAACTGCCTGTGAGCGCTATCGCACCCAAAAAGGCTAAATAGAAATGCTTTTTCATAATTTTTCGCATTGGTTTATAATTAAACATCATTTTAACTTGTCTCATTATTTATATATGGTGTTACTCCGTTGGTTGGAGTGATGATTTTTTTGTTTTCTCCAGTTGTCGGAGGTTTTCTGCTGCATCGGCATTGCCGTTGGCAGCGGCTTTGCGCCAGTATTCTATTGCTTCGTCGTGTCTGCCGCAAAGCCAGAGGGCGACCCCCATGGCGTTGTGTCCTCGCTCATCGTAGCTTATTTCCTGAAGCATGCTCAGGGCGTCGTGCCAGCAGTCCGGACAGTCGGAGTGGAGCATGTCGCTGGCATCGTTGATGGTCTGGGCATTCACATCGGGCACTACATCGAAGAATACTCGGATGTATCCGGAATTACGCTGGTCGCGCAGCACATTCTGCTTGATGTATTGCCATGTGCGTCCGCCATTCAGTTTGCGGAGCTTGCGCTCACGAACATTGAGGTCGTTCTCATTATCTATAATATATATAGCCTGACGAAGCTGATGGTTCTTGAGTGAGTCTTCCTTCACTAAATCGTTCAACTGGTCGCGGAAGTCTGCCCAGCCTTCGCCTCCACCTACTGTATCGAAGAGCGAATCAGGCAGGTTTAGCTTGTCCTGCACATAGTGCTGGAGGGTAAGGGCACGATTGCTTGCCAGTTTTTCGTTTCTATCTACAGGACCTTCGATTGAGGCAAGACCTATAATCTGTATCTTCTTCACTACTGTAGTAGAGTCGGAGATTATACTATTGGTAGCCCTGATGATGCGGTCGAGCATGTCTGCATTCTGACGGAATGTAGGATCGAGGTCGTACTTATCAGTATGGAAGTGAACATAAAGGGCATTCTTATCCTTACGGAGTATGCGAGTGCGGTCGTATGGTACATATTTTGAGGAGTTAACCACAAGAGCGCTATCAGGACGAACAG
This sequence comes from Prevotellaceae bacterium UBA2448, assembly GCA_002342585.1. Classification (GTDB taxonomy): domain Bacteria; phylum Bacteroidota; class Bacteroidia; order Bacteroidales; family Bacteroidaceae; genus Minthosoma. The sequence goes on along the minus strand of DDQG01000039.1, from coordinate 25,872 downwards.
GACGCACCTTAACAGGCTGGAGTACAGGCAAGAACGGCTGTTCCACTACTGGCGGAACAACATAGATAGGTTGTACAGGAGTCACTTGCTTAGCAGGGCGGCCTGGTATGTTGAATACTATGTTGATGGCTGCCTGAGGCATGACGAACCACTTGGTGGCATCGCCTATCTTGGCTCCACAATGTACACACGGATAGCGGCTGTATTTCGTAATACCTACAGCAGCTCCTATAAGTGCTTCGATGTTGAAGTGGCGTCCGAGAGGCCATGAATAACCGTAGAAAGCTCCAAGTGCTCCGAGGTCACCCTGGCGGCGCTCGTCGCGAACGGACTTGTACATACCGAACGGGAACTTCACATCTCCTACGTTATAGTGGCTGTAGATGAGGTTCATTCCGATGAAGTGATGAACATTGACTGAGTCGGTCCAGTAGCGAACTTCCGGCGACACAAGCAGGTGTTTCCACTTGCGAGTGGTCTGGTCGTTGGTAGGCCAAGGACGATAACCTCCTGTAACACCAAGAGACCAATGGGGAGCCAGACGGACACCTACACGGAGGTTAGGAGTCAGCCAAGCGTCATATAGTAAGTTATTGCTTATAGTCACATTCTGAGAATGTACCCGAAGAGATGTCAACAGGGTTATCAACAAACCGATATATACAATCTTGCCTTTAAACATAGTCATTACCTTATTCTAACACTCTAGTATTTTGTATGTTGTGCAATTGAGCACTACCTTTATACCGCAAAGGTACACATTTATATATTATGTACGCAAATAATTTTTACAAAAATTTAGTTTTTAACACTTCTCTACCCCAACCTAACTAAAAAAAAGTGACCTTTTCATCCGAAATATGTCCGATTTTTCCTTTTTGGCTAATGCATTTTAGGATTTGACGCAATTTTTTTCATTCTGAATCAAGAATCATAGAATTTAAGTTTCGCAAGCTCAACTTTGGGGAGTTATTGTGTAG
>DDQG01000039.1:0-24858 GCA_002342585.1 Prevotellaceae bacterium UBA2448 | reverse complement strand
ATTTAACTTCCCTTTAACTCCCATTTAACTTCCCTTCTGCTCAACTTGTGAAAGTTGAGTTATAGAATTTAAGAATACTTTTTTCATATTTGAGAACATCTTTTTATTTGCCAGATGAGGTTTTTATGTTGCCTGGTGGGATATTTTATTTTTCTACGCGAGGAATTTTATTTTACTACGAGAGGAAATCTATGTTCATAACGTTATGAACTTATGTTCACAGCTTATGAACACATGTTCACAACTTATGAACTTATGTTCACAAGTCATGAACATAGAATTCATAGTATAGAAAAAGAAATTTCTGCACGAAGGATTTTTTTAGGTCAAGAATTAGAGAATTTGAGAATTATTGGTTCAATTATTGGTAATTATTTGGAATTTATGTCAAGTACTCTTACCTTTGCAGCCAAAATCAAAAAAAACACTAAAAATATGGACGATTATCCGGCGAATAGTATTAACTAAGAGGATAAAGGTCTGACGGAGTCTGGATCTTTATCAGCGAGCGATTAGCAATTATGAATTATGCATTATGAATTATGCATTATTTAAAGATCTAGACCACAATGAGAACATTTTGGAATTTCAATGGCGGTATCAAGCATATCGACGCATGGCAACCAAACTGCTGGGTGCAGGTAACTTGCCCTGTAGAGGAGGATGTGAAGTTTCTGGAGCAGGAACTTGGCATGCCTGAGTATTTTCTTTATGACGTAGCAGATGCTGACGAGCGAGCTCGTTTCGACATGGACGAAGGATGGCTGATGATTATCCTTCGTGTGCCTCACCTGAAGACAGTTTCTTCGCGCAGTCCCTACACCACTATCCCACTCGGAGTAGTGCTGAAGGGCGATAAGATTATAACTATCTGCAATCAGGAGACGAGGATGATGCTCGACTTCATAAACCACCAGATGCGCAGAGCTGAGGGATTTACCGACTCTGCCGACTTGGTTTTCAGACTCTTCCTGAGTGCAAGTGTCTGGTACCTGAAGTACCTGAAACAGGTAAACAACATAATAGATAAGGCTAAGAGAAATCTGGACCGACAGATTGATAACAAAGACCTTGTGGCTCTGTCGCGACTGCAGGATTCGCTCACATATTTTGCCACTTCTATTCGTGGTAACGAAAACCTGCTCTCGAAACTGAAGTTCCGTTTGCCTGTCGATGAACTCGATGCAGAACTGATTGAGGATGTGAACATTGAGATGCAACAGGCAAGGGAGACAACTGCTATCTTCATCTCCATTCTGAACAGCACTATGGACACCTATGCCAACATCATCAATAATAATATGAATAAGGTGATGCGACTGCTCACTTCGCTCAACATGATTATCATGTTCCCTACCCTCATCACTTCTATGTTCGGTATGAACCTGATTAACGGTATGGAAGAGTGGAAATGGGGTTTCCCAATCGCCATCGTTGCCTGCATAGTAAGTACTATAGGCTCACTCGGATGGTTCAGACTGAAGAAGTGGCTCTAAATGTGAAAGGTGAAAGGTGAGAGATGAGGAGTTGGAAGGTGCAAGTTACATTTTGCTATATTTTTTGGTGAATAGTTTATAAATGTGAAAGGAAATCAGTTTTTTCAGTTTTCATTTTTCTGTTAACTGATTTATTCGTACCTTCGCAGAAGTTTTTAAGGTAGAACTATTTCTAAACATTATAACATAATTAATAATGAAAAAGTACAATTTCAATGCAGGACCTTCTATTCTGCCACGCGAAGTAATAGAACAGACTGCACAGGCTTGTCTTGATTTCAACGGCTCAGGACTTTCACTTATGGAAATCAGCCATCGTGCTAAGGATTTCCAACCAGTTGTAGATGAAGCAGTAGCGCTCTTCAAGGAAATTCTCAACATTCCAGAGGGTTACTCAGTACTCTTCCTCGGTGGTGGTGCAAGTCTCGAGTTCTGTATGATTCCATTCAACTTCCTCGAGAAGAAGGCTGCTTACCTGAACACAGGTGTTTGGGCTACAAAAGCAGAAAAAGAAGCTAAGCTGTTTGGCGAAGTTGTAGAAGTTGCTTCTTCAAAAGACAAGAACTTCACTTATATCCCAAAGAACTTTGAGATTCCAGCAGATGCAGACTATCTGCACATCACTACAAACAACACAATCTACGGAACAGAGCTCCTTGAAGACCTCGACTCTCCTATTCCATTGATTGCCGATATGTCAAGCGATATCTTCAGCCGTCCTATCGACGTAAGCAAATACACTCTCATCTATGGTGGTGCTCAGAAGAACCTCTCTATGGCAGGTGTAACCTTCGTAATCGTTAAGGACGATGCTCTCGGCAAGGTATCTCGCCAGATTCCTACAATGCTCGACTATCGCACTCACGTAAAGAAAGGCTCTATGTTCAACACTCCTCCAGTAGTGCCAATCTATAGCGCTCTGATGAACCTCCGTTACATCAAGGCTCATGGTGGTGTAGCTGCTATGGAGAAACTGGCTAAGGAACGTGCAGAAATCCTCTACGCAGAAATCGATCGCAACAAGCTCTTCGTTGGTACTGCAGAGAAGGACAGCCGCAGCCGCATGAACATCACTTTCGTTCTGAAACCAGAATACGAAAGCCTGCAGGACGAATTCCTCGCATTCGCTACAAGCAAGGGTATGGTTGGCGTTAAGGGTCACCGCGACGTAGGTGGTTTCCGTGCTTCTTGCTACAACGCAATGTCTATCGAAGGCGTTAAAGCTCTCGTAGCTTGCATGCAGGAATTTGAGAAAATGCATTAATTAAACAAACTATAAAAGAATGTGCCATCTTTTCGGAGATGGCATTTCCTATTTAAAAAGAAAGAAATATGGCTAAAGTTTTAATAGCAACAGAAAAACCTTTTGCAGCAGCTGCTGTACAAGGCATAAAGGAAATCATTGAGAAAGCAGGTTTTGAAATTGCTTTGCTCGAAAAGTACACAGAAAAGGCACAGTTGCTCGCTGCTGTTGCTGACGTAGATGCTATCATCATCCGTTCAGACAAAATCGATGCAGAAGTAATGGATGCTGCAAAACAACTGAAGATTGTTGTTCGCGCAGGTGCCGGATATGACAATGTTGACCTTGAGGCAGCTACAGCTCGTAAGATTGTAGTTATGAACACTCCAGGACAGAACGCTAACGCAGTTGCAGAACTCGTTCTCGGTCTGCTCGTATTCACAGTTCGTAACTTCTACAACGGCAAGTCTGGTAGCGAACTGATGGGTAAGAAACTTGGTATCCTCGCCTTCGGAAACGTAGGTCGCAACGTAGCCCGCATCGCTAAAGGCTTCGGCATGGAAGTAGCTGCTTACGATGCTTACTGCCCAGCAGAAGTAATCGAAGCTGCAGGTGTGAAAGCTGCAAAGAACCAGGAAGAACTCTTCAAGACTTGCGACATCGTTTCACTCCACATCCCTGCAACAGCTGAGACTAAGCAGTCAATCAACAAGGCTCTCGTAGGACAGATGAAGAAGGGGGCTATCCTCATCAACACAGCTCGTAAGGAAGTAATCAACGAACCAGAACTCATCGAACTCATGGCAGAACGTGAAGACATCAAGTACATCACAGACATCATGCCAGACGCAGATGCAGAATTCAAGAAGTTCGAAGGTCGCTACTTCTCTACTCCTAAGAAGATGGGTGCTCAGACAGCAGAGGCTAACATCAACGCAGGTCTTGCAGCAGCAAACCAAATCGTAGGCTTCATCAAGGACGGAATCACTAAGTTCCAGGTAAATAAATAATTCCTAACAATAAATTATTATTTAAAATTATTGGACGGGAGGCAGCCTCGCTGCCTGAGCCAACAATAATTACAAATAATCACCAATAATTGAACCAATAAAAAATTATTGTCAAATTATTGAAAATTATTGTTTAAGACAAAAGCATCCTGCAAACAGACTCATAAAAAAAGCTCCCGAATGGGAGCTTTTTTTTTATTTCACGAATATTTTCTTGAAGGAACCGTCGCTATACTTAACAACGTTAATGCCTTTCTGGAGCGATGGCAGAGGAGCACCAGAGAGATTGTAGATAGCAACAATCTGGACTTCGTCTGCTGTAGCAGCATTGACGCCATCTGGCAGAGGTTCGTAACGAACTACTCGCTCTACCCTCTCCCCATAAGTATTCTCCAAACCATTATCTATTACTACATAACCCAGAGGGTCGGCATAATCCTGTGTGTGAGGAGAAGAATTAGTGCCATCAACCTGACGCCTTACTTGCATACCAGTTACATATCCTTTGTAAGGAGATTCTGCATCAGTTTCCGTTAAGTATGAAGCAATACGAAGGATAGAAGCACCAGGGTAATTGCTTGACTGACACTTTCCGAATACCTTTGGATTAGAGAAATAAAACTGGTCATCGCCATTCTTGAATGTGCAATTGCGAGCTGTACGACCCCACATAGGATTCTCACCTACACCAGCAGCTATTACTATATTAGAATAAGTGTCGCGAATAGTCTGGTCTGCTACTACCTCAAGACATGCCTGACCTTCGTGGGTGCAAGGAGTCTTCGAAATAATTGTTTCGCCAATAACCTCAGAAGACTCAACCTCAGATATCAGGTTGCCCATACCAGGAGTGATAGCCAGATAACCCATTTTAACTGCCAAAGTAATAGCATGCTCCGCAGCTATACTTGCCTCGTACTGAAGCTTAACCTTAAAGCCTGTGTTGGTTACCTCAACAATATTGAGAGAATAAGGATATTTCTTTATCGCAGGATTATTCACTTCTACCAGCACTACAGGTACTACTCCCTCCGGGAAAGCCTGTTTGAAGGTTACCTCTGCCTCATCTTGAATTGTTGTAGAACCTACTTCGCAATCAAGAGTGCCATATTTGTAGTTACCCTCTGGCAAAGCAAGGAATGCCGTCTCCTCTACTTTCGACATAGTAGAGGCACTACTTCCCTGTGCCTGCCAAGGCTGTATCTGATATGAAAATTTAGTCCTTCCAGCACTAGTAATAAGATTACCTGGGTAAAGACTGGAATTCTTATTTGAGAGAACACCCATGAACACAGCAGGAGTAGAAACAAGAGACTCTGTGAAATTTGATGTAACCGCATCAAGACTGGTTATATTCATCTTACCATACTGTACATCAGCATTTCCGAACGTTTCGGTAATAGATACTGATACTTCGTTACTGTACTTAGCAGTCTTAGTACCTATAGGATAAGCAGCTATACGATAATAGTATGCACCAGCCTTTTCTGGAATGTCTGTATATGAGTAGGAAGCACCATTTTTAGAATTGCAATCCTTCAGTTCTACCTTATGACGCCATGTGAAACGAGTTGCACCTGGTAACTTACACTCCACAACTACAGAGTCGAGCATATCTCCATTCGAATCGTTCCAAGTAAGTGCAAAGGTACCTTTTGCCTTGTTGTATGTTCCTGCAAGATTTGTAGGAGCATTAAATACTACCTTAGGTACATATTGATACTTAGCATTGTATCCCATCTCCGTCTTCACATTAGAGTAATATGTTCCAAGACTGGTAATTGAACTTTCATACACATGTCCTTTGGATTCTGAATTCCAATAGAAGATACGCTCAACATGAGGACTGTTGATAAGGGTATTCACGATACGACCAGTAGTATTGTAGATGTCGTTATCTGTCACACCTGCTCCCCAACAGCCGTTGCCGTTCCAAGATGCACCCCAAATCCACTCTGACACCCAGATAGGACGATGATAGTTAGGCCACCAATAATTCTCAAGATGAGGGAAATTTCCTTCCGGCCAGTAGCAGTGAGCATCGACGATATCACAACGCCAACCACGTGTATCTATACTATCAAGGAATGGAGCTATACATTTTCCTATTCCATTCCAATAGTCGGAGCCATCCCATGATGATGGAGTACATATACGCATACCTGTACGCATAAGTTCTTGCCAGTTAACAAGAATATCTGAAACTGTTTCTATGATACCCTTTGGATCATCATCTGGGTTATAAGGTTCATTGTTTGTCTTTAAGTGGCAAGAATAATCCACAGAACCACAGGCTGACGGTGCAGGCCAGTTTCCTATATCCTTGATATGTACAGGTATGCACTCTGTATCAGGCAAACGATTCTCACCACATCCCCATGAATAACATGCTTCTACGTTCAATGCATTACATACACTTTCTCTGGTATCATTAGCAATAGCCATCTTGCTAAAGTAATTCCACTTAAACAGACGGTATGACGATACACGTTCACTCATGTTATCAGGCATATTCATCTCGAGGTCTTCGGTATCAGCTATGAAACAACGACTATATCCCCATCCTCCTGTACCAAGGGCGAAGGTAACCATATAGCCACGTTTCAACTTGAACGAACGGATTTTATTGTTCAGGGCTGTAGTACTAAGGGTCTTCATGAATCCGCCACTATGTCCTTCTGTATAGGTATTGCATGATTCACCACCAAAGTCCTCCTCCGTGTAACAGGTAAGCGGAGCAAAACCACTACCATAAGGGAAAATGATTGTACCTTTATTGTACATCTTAACCTGACAGTTTGTTCCATCTACTGCATCCTCACCATTTATTTTAACATACTTGAGCCATTTTTTATTCACAATACTTGGTTTTAAAGCAGCAAGAATGACAGCTCCATGTTCCACGTTCTGGATATTGATGCTACCCGTTGTGGTAAAAGGAGTTGAGCTAGTGATGACATAGTCTTCATCAGCTGTTACCGCAACAGAACCCGTTACCTGAGTAACAGTAGTTATGGTGTTTGCAGCATTAGCCATTATACTGACTAACAACAGAAAAAGAAAGGTTAGTTTTTTCATATACTAAGAATTTATAGGTTATCAAAATTGGGTTAGCGCGGCAAATGTAGATAAAAAAATGTATAAGCACAAAGTTTTTAGTGTTTTTTCAGTTTTTCACTAAGATAAGCACCCGTATAACTCTCCTTACATTTTGCAACTTCCTCAGGAGTACCCTCTGCCACTATATTTCCGCCCTTATCTCCACCCTCCGGACCGAGGTCGATTACATGGTCGGCACATTTTATCACATCAAGGTTATGTTCTATAATCAGGATGGTATGTCCACGTTCTATAAGGGCATTGAATGCCTTAAGCAATTTCTTTATGTCGTGGAAATGTAGTCCCGTCGTCGGTTCGTCAAATATAAATAATGTGGGAACAGTCTTTTCCTGACTCAAGTAATAAGCCAGTTTTATTCTTTGGTTTTCGCCTCCAGAGAGGGTGCTCGATGTCTGTCCCAACTTTATGTATCCCAGTCCTACATCCTGCAGAGGCTTCATCTTCTGCACAATTTTCTTCTCATTATTCTCGGTAAAGAATTCCACAGCCTGATTGATAGTCATATTCAGTATGTCATATACCGACATTCCATGGAAGAGCACATCCAGCACTTCCTGCTTGAAACGTTTTCCGTGACATGATTCGCACTCCAACACCAGGTCATTCATAAACTGCATCTCAACAGTTACGGTTCCTTCGCCTTTACATTCCTCACAACGTCCTCCATCGGCATTGAACGAGAAGAAAGCAGGGGTGTAACCCATCTGCTTTGCCAATTGCTGACCCGACATGAGTTTTCGGATTTCATCGTATGCTCCGATATAGGTGACAGGATTGCTTCGGGAGGAAGTACCGATAGGATTCTGGTCGATGAATTCGACTTTTTTTATCATATCGAGGTCACCCCCTATACCTGTATGCTGACCTGGTTTTTCGCAGTTTTCATCCAGATGACGTTTGATAGCCCTATAGAGGATATCGCGTACGAGAGTTGACTTTCCACTTCCGCTGACTCCGGTAACACAAGTCATCACATTAAGCGGAAACTTCACATCCACCCCTTTCAGGTTATTGGCCCTGGCACATTTCACTTCAATATAGTTGTTCCAAGGACGACGGCTCTGCGGTACCTCAATCTGTTCCCAACCCATAAGGTAGTCAAGTGTGTGACTCTCCCCAGGTTTCATATCAGCAGAAGGGGTATTCTGAGGTTTTCCTTCATATATTATATTACCTCCCAATCTGCCTGCATCCTTACCAATATCTATAATGTAGTCAGCAGCACGCATAATCTCCTCATCGTGTTCCACCACAACTACTGTATTACCCAGTTCCTGTAGTTTTCTGAGTACATATAGCAAACGTTCTGTGTCGCGAGAATGCAAACCGATAGATGGTTCGTCGAGAATATACAGACTACCCACCAGACTCGATCCGAGACTTGTTGACAGATTGATGCGTTGACTTTCACCTCCGGAAAGACTGTTTGACAGACGCGACAAGGTCAGATAGCCTAATCCGACATCCATCAGATACTGCAAACGGGAACGAATCTCCAGCAGCAGTCGTCGTGCCACTCCCTCATCATGCTTCGAGAGTTTCAGTTTTTCGAAGAAAGCGCTTGCATCTATGATACTCAAGTCGCATATCTCACTAATCGACTTGCCGCCTACCTTCACATATTCCGCCTCTTTCTTCAGTCGGTGTCCGTGACATGTAGGACAAACCGTTTTTCCACGATAACGGGCCAGCATAACCCTATACTGAATCTTATACTGGTTTTCACGAAGCATACGGAAAAACTCATCTATACAGATGGAACGGTTTCCCCATTCGTTTACTTCCTCTACTCCGTGCCAGAGTATGTCTTTCTGTTCCTGCGTCAGTTGGTAGTAAGGAGTGAATATAGGGAAGTTCCAACGTTCAGCTCCACGACAGAACTCCTTCTTCCACTCCCCCATCTTCTCGCCTCGCCAGCATACAACAGCACCATCATACACACTCAGTTCTGTATTAGGAATTACAAGACTCTCGTCGATACCGATAATGCGTCCAAAACCTTCACACTCCGGACAAGCACCTACAGGCGAGTTAAACGAAAACATCTGGTCTGTAGGTTCCTCAAATTCTATACCGTCAGCCTCGAACTTAAGCGAGAACTCATGCCAATGATCCTTCTTAGCTGTCTTCTCATCTACATCTGCAGGAAGGAAATACAACACACAGACTCCCTCGCCTTCGAAGAGAGCCGTCTCCGCTGAGTTCACCAGACGCGAAATTGTTGATTTCTCCTCGTTCACCACAAGTCGGTCTATCACCAGCCATATCTTCTGTGGTTTCTTCTTTCCTTCAAAATCCTCCTGTTTCAGGTAATCCTCAATCATCTCGACCTTTCCGTCCACATATATCCTGACAAATCCCTGTTTCAGATTTATCTCCAGTTGTTCGCGCTGAGTGCGTTCACCATGGATAGCCATCGGGCAGAGAACCATAAAACGGGTTCCGGAAGGATAGGCAAGCATACATTGAACCATATCCTCTGTGGTATGTTTCTTCACCTCCTTGCCGCTTACAGGCGAAATGGTCTTTCCCACCCTTGCGAAAAGCATTCTCAGGTAGTCGTATATCTCTGTCGAAGTACCAACAGTACTACGAGGATTCCTCGAAGTCACCTTCTGTTCTATGGCTATTGCAGGGGGAATACCTTCGATGAAATCGCACTCCGGTTTCTGGAGTCGTCCCATAAACTGACGGGCATATGTAGAAAGGCTCTCCACATATCTGCGTTGTCCCTCCGCATAGAGTGTGTCGAAGGCAAGCGACGACTTACCGCTACCACTGACTCCAGTGATAACGATGAGTTTGTTCCTTGGAATATCTACATTGATATTCTTCAGGTTGTTAACCCTTGCACCTCTTATCTTTATACTTTCTTCCACAAGCAGTATTTTATCTCTGATAACAGAAAAATTTCTTTCTCACCTTTTTAGACAGAGTATCTATATTCAGCATGTCAGACACCTTCGAGATGTCATTGCTTGTGCCGTCTTTCATCAGAATCTCTATCATATCCTCCACAGTAGTGTACATATCTCTACCCACTACCAGACTACTGGTCAAGTAACGTTTTGTATCCTCCTCACTTACTCCATACTTAGCAGCAATACTCTTAACTGTCTGAGCTTCTCTGGCAGAAGTATCGTCAGGACCTTCCGTCACCTCCACCTTGAATATATTTCTGCCGATGAAGTCCTCAGCGAGCATTGCCAGAATCCTGTCGTCACTGGTCTGCCAAACCTTCAATGCCGATATTATATCGTTGTCATCAAGATTCAGATAGTTCTTCAGGCATTCCTCATCGTTCATAAAGCGTTCCTTGTCTATGTCCTGATAAAGGAAGAAATGAAGAGCAGGCGAACAGAACAGATCCACACCTTCCCGTGCCAGATCCTTTGCACGCTGCAAGGCATTGATGAGTACATGTTCTGCTGCTACGCTGGTCTTGTGCAGATACACTTGCCAGTACATCAGGCGACGACTTACCAAGTAGTTTTCAATAGAATAAATACCCTTCTTCTCTACAGCAAGACGATCGTTACGTACATGTAGCATATCAATGATTCTGTCGCTGCCTATGCTTCCTTCTGTTACACCTGTGAAGAAGCTGTCGCGTCGCAGGTAGTCCAGTCGGTCCATATCCAGCTGACTCGAAATGAGTTGGTGGAGAAAGTGTTTCTTGTACTTATCCTTAAAAATCTTTATTGCCAGCGACAGTTTTCCGTCAAATTCCCTGTTGAGTTTTTCCATAATCATCAGGGAGATATCCTCATGTGCTACACCACTTATCAAAGTGTGTTCCAAGACATGCGAAAAAGGACCATGACCTATGTCGTGCATCAGTATGGCAGCCTCAACTGCCTCTGCCTCCTCATCTGTTATCTCCACACCTTTCATCTGGAGGGTTGCCACAGCCTTGCACATCAGATGAAATGCTCCCAGACTGTGCTGGAAACGAGTATGCTGGGCACCCGGATACACCATATATGCAGCACCCAACTGACGAATGCGACTCAGACGGAAAAAATCGCGGTGCACCACAATATCGTAGAGCACCCCATTAGGTATTCTGATAAAACCGAATACAGGGTCGTTGATAATCTTATTATTTGTCATTCAGTATCTTTGCCATTTGCATTGCAACTTTCTTTGCCTCCTCTGCAGCAACCTCTGCAAAACGCTCAGTAGAGTCTGCATAGATAATAGCACGACTACTATTCACGAGCAGTCCGCAGTCTTTTGTCATTCCATACTTACACACCTCTTCAAGACTGCCACCCTGAGCTCCGATGCCCGGAACGAGCAGGAAGTGGTTTGGCACAATCTTACGCACATCCTCAAACATACGTCCCTGAGTAGCTCCTACCACATACATCATGTTCTCGTCGTTGCCCCATTCCTGACTCTTGCGCAACACCTTTTCAAAGAGGCGTTCACCAGCAGTGTCTTCAGTCAGTTGGAAGTCATGACTTCCCTTATTGCTGGTAAGTGCAAGGAGTACGACCCACTTGCCTGCATACTGCAGGAACGGACCAACGCTGTCCTCACCCATATATGGAGCTACAGTGACAGCATCCAGATTTATCTCCTCGAAGAAAGTACGTGCATACATCATGCTGGTATTTCCTATGTCACCACGTTTTGCATCAGCAATGATGAAATGTTTTGGGTAGTTCTCGTTCAGGTACTTAATGGTTTTTTCAAACGAAATCCAACCCTTCACACCCATACTCTCATAGAACGCCAAATTAGGCTTATATGCCACACAATACGGTGCTGTAGCATCAATGATAGCCTTATTGAATGCAAACACAGGGTCTGCATCACCTTTCACACACTCAGGTATCTTCTTGATGTCAGTATCAAGTCCTACACATAGGAATGTACCCTTCTGCTTAATCTCGCTAATTAATTCTGCCTTATTCATATATAATAAATTTTAGTTTCAAGTTTATCAAGATTCAAGTTCCAAGTTCCAAAGTCTTTAACCGTTAACCGTTAACCTTTAACCGTTATTCAACTCTCCTCATACATAATCTTCATCCCTATCGCATCTGCAAAGGCATGTTCTGCTGTTGCCCCTTTCGACTCTTTCCAGTTATCGAGCATATACAGGGCATCGCACTCCTGCACCTTTCTGAAGTCCTCTATCAGTATTTCACCATACGACATACCTCTGTCGTGCATAGCATCGTTCCATTCCGACACAGACGGATTGAAAATCTCATAACCCATTGCCTGCAACTTCTTTGCTGCGGCATCGAACTTCGCCTGAAATTCCTCATGGGTCAGTCCCGTCATCTTTCCTGATATAAATACTTTCATTTTCTTCCAAAGTCTGCAGGAATCTCCCCCCACTCTTCCGTAGGCCACTTCAGTATCGGATTACTATAGGAATTATTGCGCAACCAAGCCTCAGCACGGGCAATGAGACTGAACAGATATTCCGTCTCGGGAGTGCGAGCCAGAGTGGTTTTGCAGTGTTTCTTCTTCACCCATATCTGAGCATTCACACTGTCGCTGTATATAGGCATCTCATGCATTCCTTTCTGTTTCAGCAGAGCCAATGCATGCACTATAGCAAGGAACTCCCCAATGTTGTTTGTTCCGTGCACAGGACCGAAATGGAAAATCTCCTTTCCTGTCTTCAGGTATATCCCTCGATACTCCATCGGACCCGGATTGCCACTGCATGCAGCATCTACAGCTATTGAATCGTTTATTGCAGCCTCAACCATTATTTCTTTATTTTAAACAGGTTAGTATCAGGCAGGCAACCGTCTGCATCTCGAGCAACGAAGAGCAACGACTCCTGAGCAGATTCGAAGTCAGCCTCCGAGAGTTGTTTGCCACTTTGAAACGAATTACCCTCCAGTGTAGATTTCTCTTCGTTCACATTCGAAATATGCCATTTACCCGGGCGGAACGACACATTATTCCTCAGCACATGTCCGTAGCCTGGCACATCCACCTTTCCCTCAGCATCCCTGCCCTTTCGGTTCAGCATATTATAATTGTCCCTACGGTTCATCACGGACACATTATCTTCCCATCTATTGCCTCCGATGTGGTGGTTCGAATAAAAACCATTTGCCTTATTCCTGAATGCCAGACAGTCATGGATATAATGCTCAGGACACTCAGGCGGGCACTTCGTCTTTTCTCCCATTCCAAATCCACCACCCTTGAATCCGTTACCATCGCCAGCACTTACAAAAGTTACTGTGTCAGCAGCATTCTCCGTAGGTCTGAAACCATTATAAAATGCCCAGCAATGATCTAACTCCACAGAGGTATCGCAATTTATCAAGTCGAATCCATCGTCAGAATTTCTCCAAGCCCTGCAATTACGAAACACATTACCCTTGTGCTTCACATTCCTTATATGGCAACCGAATCCATCGACATTTCCACCATACTCCCCTTCGGAAAAATCATCGTAGTTATTATATGCATCGCAGTTCAGCACCAGATTATACTCTCCCACCAACTGATAATAGCCTATAGCCATATTATCGTGCATAGCCAAGTTTTCCACTATACAGTGAGAACCCTTTCTCGCACTCACACACTCCGACTGAGTATGTCCTTTTATGCGCACAGGTACACCGACTATGTCAAAGTTCTTCAGATGCAAATAGTCAGCGCCCAGGTAGAAAGCAGCAAAGCGATACTTACCCTCCATCTGCAGAGCAGAGAAGTCGAACACAGGACGTTCACCGGGATAACCCATTATGCATGTACGTCGTTCTGCCGTTCCAGCCTTATCCAACATAAACACACAGGCATAAGGACCCACAATCTTCATCACCTGACTATCGTCAACATAATACCTTCCCCCTCGCACACAGATAGTATCACCTCCCTCTATAGCCTTGTATGCAGCAGGCAGAGTTGCAAAGGGATTCCTTATGCTACCGTCGCCGGCATCATTGCCTGCGGCACTCATATAAACCACCTTTGCAGCACTGCTCGCTGCCACCATTACCGTTAGTATAAACCCAGCTAAGCGCATACCGATTAAAGAAGCTCTTGTAAGACATCCTCCAGCCAGTCGTTCTGAGAGTCATAGATTCCGTCCTTATCCTCTCCGAACGGAGGGTTGTACTGAGGCAGGCCCGGATTCTTTCTCATCCACTTGCTCCAGCCGGTAGCCTTATCAAATACTGTCGTGTTATATGTCTTTGCCCACGATACAACAGCACCTCCATTTAAAGCTGAATTTGACAGGTAGGCGTTGTTTACGGCTTCTCCCTTAAGCCATTCGTGTATATACGAATGACCGTCCTCGAATATCACATTATTAAAATACTCCTCACCCTCTATACCATTGCCACCTTTGATAGTAACCATGATTGCACCCAGATTTTGTTTTTCTTCTGGTATATCACTTACCTGATCGCCAAAACTGAACACATCGGCATTACATCCGAGCAATACGCTATACGACAGACCCAGATTGTTCGTACCATTCTCCGGATCGAGTGAATAAGTATAATCAACATGTCCGTATTGCGCAGCCTTCACAGCAGTCTTCACGTCACTCACAAGGGCTGCGAACTTAGCATTGCCGGGGAAAACATATTCCTTCAGTTTATTCAGGTAGTCCATAATGTCATATACTGGAGTATTACCAACATAGTGGTAACACTCGCAGGCAGCCTTTGAGTACTCTTCAGCCTTTTCTGCCGGCGAAGCAGGATTCTCGTCACTGACCAGATAGTCCACGACATTCTTTATGCTCGCAAAGAGAGGATCGAGCTTTTTCATATCAGTCACTGTATAGTCGAGGTTACGAAGCGTATTCCACTTCTTACCGCCATTGACGAATTGTGTACGATGCATATCCAGCACTGCAGCATTAAACTTCTTTGCATTCTCGGCAATAGCCGTCTCTTCTCCCTGCGACAGTCCCATGTAATACACGAACTTACCCTGATCAGCACTCGGTACAGAGTGGCTGGAACCCATCACATAAGGTACCAGGTCCTTCAGTTCGCCCAGAGTCTCAAGATTGCTCATCATACAGCAGTCGAAATTGATCAGCTTCAGTTTAGCAAGTTCATCGGCCGACAACTGCTTCAGGGCTGCGACCAAATCAGCAATGGTCATAGATGGTTTGCCCACCAGATTGTCATCATACATCACACCGCGTGTAGTTCTCACCGTGTCGGTTGTCACACTATATGCACCTCCGTGGTCCCCCAGACAAAGTACTACAGCCTTAGCCTCCGGAGCCTGTTTCATTGTCCACCTGATAAAATCGACCAGATTATCTGGCTGATACATCTCAAACGTAGAACCGGCAAACTTATATTGGCTCAGGTTAGGAAACACCTTCCTTCCGTTCTCCTGATAATTAACATTATCGCCATTCTTGTTCAGATACTCCATATCCAGCATATTCCCTAACAGTTCGTAGCGATACACAGAACCATACTCACCGCTCATCGCATAGTTATATTTAGCATTCGTAGCTTTCTGGCTTGCATCATAAGTAATGGAAGCTTCCCTGCTTGAATATTTATACTGTACAAAATAACGGACGTTCCTTACTTGATAGGACATCTGATAGGCTGCCAACATAAAGTCCACCTCTGTAGCATAATCCAAATCGCCCCCACCTATACCATAGTACATTACTGCCACGTCGGCATAGTTTGGCTCAGAATCACCCTGACCGTTGTTATTACCATTGTTTTTGTTATCATCGCTACATGAAAGCAGCGCGAGCCCGCAGCATAGGATGGCAGACAACATCCGCAGATAAGTTTTTTTCATATCCTAATATTATTTTGAATCATTTCCTCCAAACTCGTTATATGACACATTCTCCGGCTTCCATTTATCCTTTGGTTCCGGTTGTTCTGCCGGATGACCGATAACGATGGTACACTACCTTTGCAGCACTGCTCGCTGCCAGCATCATTGCTAATATAAGTCCTGCTAAGCGCATAGTAATATAAAGTTTAAAGATTAAAGTTTCAGGTCAATAACCTATAACCAATAACCTATAACCAATTTTTTGCAAAAGTACGAAATAAAAAATAAAAAGAAGTCCTTTTCCACTTCTTTTTATCCTGCAGCCATCATTGCCTCAATTTTAGGAAATCATCGCGCGAGAGTACATAATCGACTGAAAAAGCATCCTGCCACCATGCAGCATCAGCATTGCCGTGGTCTCTACTTTGAAAATCCTTGCTTTGAAGTTTACTCGTGCGTCCATGATCATACCAGGGCATGAAGAACACCCACTTGCAGCCCGCATTCCATTGTTCACGAATCGTGGGCACATTACCACACTCCGTAAGGGCGACCAACTTATCTGGCGAAGATTGGCAAAGAAAATCGTAGCAAGAGGTTTTTATATTCTCAGCACTGCTTTCGTTATAGATATCAATGCTGACAATATCCACATACTCATCACCGGGATACCAGCGATAGCCCTCGCTATAAGGTTTCTTCCATGCTGCAGCCTGAGTCCACAACCAAATGAGATTATCGAGTCCTGCTGCCTGGAAACGCTTATACATAACGCGCCATAGCTCATTGCATGCTTCCGCGTCGCGTCCCCACCAGAACCACATGCCGCCAGCCTCGTGCAAAGGGCGCCAAAGCACAGGTATATTGTACTGTTTGAGTAACTTGAGGTATGATGCAATTGTGTCTATATCACTAATCATCAACTGATATTCAGGTGATGTGGGGTCGTAAATCTTTCTGACGTCGAATGTGGTTTTGTCGGGTTCTGTGCCCCAATAAAACGAATACTTTCCAACCTGATTGGCAGGTACATTCCAATGCCACATTATTGACACCAACCCACCTGAACGATGCCAATCGAGCACAGGAGTGACGTCGGTATAGTCTATCCAACTACCATTGCCGGAGGAATGATGATGAAGGTAGTCGAAGCAGTTGAGGACAGGCCACTTACCTGTATGCTGGTGCACCCACTTAGCTTCGTTTATGTTCCAGTTCACCGTTGCCATAGTACCCGAGATAATCCGTTTACCCCAAATCTGGCGCAAACACTGCAAAAGACTCTCCGCCTCAGGCGAACGCCTATTTCCAGTCTGTTTTCCCCACGACAACAGGCAAACAGAAAACAAAACCACTAAGCTAACAAAAATCCTATTTATCCACATTTTCATTTCTCCACACAACATTAATTAACTGCAAAAGTAAGAATATTATTTCGAATATGTTTATATTCCATTATCTTTTTTACCATCAGCCTTCATTGCCTCAATTTTAGAAAATCATCGCGTAACAGTGTGCAATATTTAAATCGGTCTCTCAAAAACCGTTCATTAATGAATTTAATCGTAATCATTAATGAATTGGATCGATTTCATTAATGAACAGGAAAAAAGACACTAATCTGAGATAACGAAATCATCATAGTGTGCAAAAATTACTTCTTAACTTTTCAATAGCAAATAGCTAAGGTCAATAACCAATAATCTATAAACAATAACCATTATAAGCACCTTACATCAGCCTTCTTACATCGGAGATCATTTGTCAGTTACCTGCCCCTGTGGCATTATTGTCATAGTACCATGAATTATAATATTATTAATTAACCTTCACTATTTTATTTAGCGAGATAAAAGCATAATTATAGTTTGCCAAACTTATTTTTAGAGGTGTATCTGAGATGTGATGATATGAGCTCAGTTCTAGTACAATACGCGAACTATCATCTTCATAATCTACACTTTGAACAATTTCGTTTTTTCTTGCATATCTAACAGCAGAAACATCATAATAGCCTCGTATTCCACCATTAAAGTATGGGGCAAAATAACCTATGTTTTTTATGTTATATTTGGACGGGAATCTTTTACCAAAATAATATAACTTAGCATTACCATGTAGGAATGGTTCAACATTATCATTCTTAACAACACCAACTATAACATTCGCAAGAGAATCATATTGTGGCAAAGGTTCTGCTGCCAAAGCACTACCATAATTATTCTCTTCCCATTGTTTTTTTAGCTCTACAATTTCATATGGAGGATTTTTGCGATGTAGCATATAATGACAATTGGGGCATACAGGAACCAAATCCTTTATAATATCTAATTTGTATGTTTTGCCTATGCTTGAAATAGGAACTACGTGATGAACATGAATAAATCCCTTACCAACTTCTCCATACATCTCAACAAAATCAAAACCACAAACAGCACACTTAGCACCTTTTATTTCAATGCATTTTTTTCTTGCATCACGGTTTCTTTCATACTTATTTGCCATTACCTTTATAAGAGACCCTTCATATAATGCTTCATCGTCCTCAGGATAATCAACATCATAATCATCCTCAACAGAAGAAGATGGATTTAATAGAAAATCAAGTAAAACATTTGGACATTCCTGAACTCCTTGAAGACTACCCTTTAACCCATGTTCACGCATATGTCGCAAAGAGAATAATTCGTCTGGATACGTTTCTTCCAGTTTAAATCTGACATATAAATACACTCCTAATCCGCTATAGTAAACTTCCTTATCTTTCCAAAACTGCTCTTGATCAAAGTGTATATCCTCATCGATTTTTACCTTTACCACTTCCATCTTATACTTTATACAACAATCAGGTTTGGAAAGATAAATGAATACGATATCTCCAACAGCGAAGTTGTTAGACTGTCTCCAATCTACCAAGCCATTTTGTTCTTTTATGGCATCACCTATACAAAACGTACTATTATTACTAGGAACTATCCAATACTTCATATTATTCCATCGTCAAAATTTTTGTTGATTCTTCACCAAACTGAGAGACTACACGCACGGCAATCTTCTTGCCCTTTTCGTAGGGGATTGGCTCGCTCTTGAAGTCATAGAGTGTATCCCAAATCTCATCATTGAACTCCAATCGCAGGGTGCGCTCGGCACTTTTCTTTGCCAGGTCTTTGGCAACCGTATCAAGACCTTTACGCCAAGCAGCGAAGTCTTTCTTGTCGCCACCACAGAAGTGGATGCTGCGCACCTTGAAGAGTCCACCCGTATAGTTGTCGTCCATCTCCCAATAGGCAATATCGTTCACGTTGCGGGCCTTCACTTCATCCTGTATTGGGTCGTACATATCCATACCATTAATCTCTACATGACATTTGCCGTCGCCATCGTTCACCAAACTGATATCTGGCTCACCGATGATGATGAACGAGCCTGCTTTCTTGTCTTTCTTCAACAGACCGTCTTGCAGCAGGTCGTCACTCATGCGAACCTTTGACACTTGGAATGTACCAAAGTTATAATCTTTGTTCTCGCCACTCTCAATGCTGTCTTCAAACGAGAATCCAAGAATCACAAGCCAGTTCGATTCGTCCAGATGCTGACGAAAAGCACGTACTGCTTCGTTCACAGCGTGTTTGCTGACGGTGCCAAATTTAGGACCAATCATAAAGAACACACAATGCTCCGTTCCGTCCTCCTGTTTATAATAGCCCTTGGCATTCAGATAAGGCTCATCCAAATGTTCCATCGAGTGCATCACGGCCTGTTGCTGCTTCACCCCATTACGAATACCATTAGACTTCAGGTTGTTGAAGATACGCTCTGTAAACAATGCATATTCGTCATAGTCGTTCTGCTTGTCATTCAAACTTTCTGGTGAACTGACATCAAGGCTCTGCAAGGTCTCTACCGTGAATGGCCCACTCACACGAATACGCTTCTTATCCTCTTCCGGCTGATCGTAAAGGGTTTCTTCATCAAAAGGAAGGTCATTAGCCAAAGCCTTCAACGTGACATGTGGCACCTTCTTATAAACAAAGCCTCTGCGAATATTAGGATTCTCGCTATCATCGTGAGTCTTATAATATGGGAATAAAGCCGTGGTCAGACGTTTCTTGGCAATGTTCAAAGCAATACGACTCGTGTCTATGGTAATCCATCTGCGTCCCCATTGCTCTGCCACATAGGCAGTTGTTCCGCTACCACAAGTAGGATCCAACACAAGGTCACCTGGATCGGTTGTCATAAGGATGCAACGTTGAATAGATTTGGGAGAAGTTTGAACTACATACAATTTGGATTCTGACCTACTTTGAATACCATAGACATCGTTCCAGATGTTATTTATCTCAAAATATGGAAAGTCATCATAGTATTTTATTTGACGTATAGTCTTATCACATTTAACAATTCTATCGAGCGATATCAATCTGGTCATTCCTGTAGGATATGTCGCCTTCCAATGATTACCTTTTGAGGGATAGAAAATTTCTCCATTGAATTCTAATGGTTGTTCTATGCTTGCCTTGCCACTTGAACATAAATCTCTTGTAGTATATAGCCTACTCCCGTCTGGTCTATTCTTATATTCGAATTTTTGACCTGTTTGCTTTTCCCAATCTGCAATAGGAATTCTAGTTTTATCTTTTAACTCTATCTGATTAAAATCTTGTCTCTCGTTTTCTCCATATTCTTTCTTAACAAATGACTTACGACATTTTACCATAGTCTTATCTTTTGCATACCAAACTATATAGTCACAAACATTCCCTAACAAATCCGTTGTTGCCAATGACGTTTTTTTAAATACAATCTGGCTAACAAAGTTTGAGCTCCCAAAAACTTCATCCATTAAATTACGTACAAGATGGACATTTTCATCTGATATTTGGATAAAAATGGATCCTGATTCTGTTAGCAATTCTCTGGCCATTACCAATCTGTCACGAAGGTAAGATAAATAGCTATGAATTCCCAATTCCCAGGTATCACGATAAGCTTTTATCATCTCTGGTTCTGCTGTAACTCCCTCATCACCTTCCTTTACAGCTGTACTGCTTATCTTCATCTGCCAATTACCGCCATACTTGATGCCATAAGGCGGATCAAAGTAGATGCATTGCACTTGCCCCTTCATACCCTCACGATTTAGCAAGGAATTCATCACCAACAGACTGTCACCTTGAATCAATCGATTCTGCCAATTGTCGCTATGCTTGTAGTAACCAGCTAATCGTTCCAGTTCATCCTCTTGTTCTAATTCTGAATCTCCAAACAAATCGAGTTGCATTTTTGCATTCTCGTTCTTGTGCTCATGCAGTTCGTATAAATTGTCAATAATAGCTTCCGGGCGAATATCTTCATGCTTATACAAACTGCGGATATCTGTACACAGTTGTGGCATATAGTCTGGATTGTCCTCGTCATCGTTCTTATATTTACCAAGCCAGTATAGTTCTGGGTCTCTTCCACGCTGAAACTCATGACGGAACACCTGATACTCACTCTGCTGAGGTTGTCCGTCAATTGCCATCTGTTCTTCTCCCTGGTGTGCGCTATCAGGAATTGCCACACGCTTATCATCGTGCTTTATGCTCGAAACTGGTCTGTTTTTATCGTAATTCATAAGGTATTGATTTTTTTGTTAATAAGGTTTTCTAATTGGTCAATATCTCTTACCTCCAACAAATCCCATTGACCAAAAGTTTTTAGATTGTTGGCAGCTGGTATCCAATAATCCTTCAAATAGTGACGTTTAGCATCCTTATTTCCAGATTTGTCACTATCGAAGTCCTCGCATTCTACTATCAAATTAAGTACGTCACTATTAGGTTTTCTTATTTTTACAATGAAATTAGGCTGATATTCTTTGCTTTCATCTCCAACTGTATAAGGCACTCTGAATCCTAAATATGTGTTCTTTACATAAGCTACTACATTTTCCATGTTGTCCAAAGTTTTTGCTGCCATCTCCTGCCATGAATCTTGTTCAGCCACCACATAGTTCACATGACTGCGTTGTGTAGGATAGACAGGGCGATTAGTAGGGCGGAACACATAACGTGTACTTCCTTCTGGATTATAGTAATTTAAAACCGCAGACATCAATTCTTTGTCTGCATTGGCTTTATGAATACCTTCGTTGATACTGCTCAACACAGCTTTGTAATTCCATAACATCACCAAACGTTTCTGGTCTTCACTTCCATCACCTCCAACGATTTCCAACTGCTGATGATACCATGTTTCTACTATCGTCTTGATCTCAGGAAACTTTTGGAATTGTTGTCCATGTTCGCTGCTCGTATAATATTCGCGTATCATCAAATGAGCAAAGTAGTAAATCACCTGCTTGTCACGAAGTTCCATATAGTCCGTCTTCATCATCTGCTTATTGCCATTCACAATTGTCTGCAAAACAGTTTCAGTAGGGATTCTGTTAAAATCGAGTACAAATTTGGGCACATTGGTATAATCTGCTTTTAATGCACCTTCAATATTATCTGAACGATAACCCGTGATGTTTGGAAAATGAATCTCCATCTCTTGTCGCTCAGGCAAAGCACGAATAATGTTCTTGGGCTTTACCGGTTTGGACACAACAGTCTTTCCACCTTTGAATGTATTGAATGGAACACCAATGACGCGAGCATATTCAGGCGGGAACTTATATGTGATGTTTTCTGGTTTGTAACGATGCAAGTTCTTGCGGTCAATTTCGTTGCCCATTTGGTCGTAAGGAATCAAATCGTAGCTCTGACGTCTTAAAGCTCTACCTACCACCTGCTCACATAACAACTGACTGCCAAAGGCACGGATACCACAAACATGAGTCACAGTATTGGCATCCCATCCCTCTGTAAGCATGGATACACTAACCACACATTTTATGTCGCCACCTAATTTGCCAGGTTTACCAACAGTATTAACCACTTCACGCAGAATATCCGCATCTGTTAGTTTGTCTGCTGATCCTGCTCCATGCTGATTAGCATATTCGTGTTTGAAATCTTCGATTTCTTTTGTATAGACCTTCTTGAAATTTTCGTCAATAGTGATTCCTGCATCATCAATAGCAGAAGAATCAATTAGCAAAGTAGGAAATTTGCTTTTAGGAGAACCCATACCATCGTAATTAGAGAAAACATCAAAACGACCTCTATGATAACGAGGTTCTCCATCTTCATTCACACCATCTTGGTATCCCGCAATGTCACGATACACCTCGTGAGATACGGCTGTATTATTGCAAACTACTATCAACACAGGAGGCGAAGTAAGCAAAGTACCCATAGCTTCATAACTCTGGCGTAAGCCTTTGCTATATTCCTCGTAATCGCGAACAAACTGCTCCAAAGCAGTATTAAGCAATGTAGGAAGATTAGGAACTTGAGTAGCCCTTGCATTGGGATCTACATTATCCTCTTTATCTTTCTTCTTCTGTCCTCTAATACCTTTCTTAGGAAGTTTATCTTTAATATACTGATAAATGTTTCGAAGTTTGGGTTCGTCCAAATCTGTGGTATTATCATAGGCTGGAAGATAAGGTATCTTAACTAGACCACTCTCAATCGCATCAACCAACCCAAAATCACTCACCACCCAAGGAAATAACGAGTATTCAGGGTAACCAGAACCTTTCAGATAATATGGAGTAGCAGAAAGGTCATAAACGTGTTGCATTTTGTAACCCAACTGTTTCATCTGACGCAATCCCTCATACCACACCATCGCAGCATCGTTCTCATTTTGCAATTCATCTTTTTCTTCTGTTGTTAGTGTTTTATTTGCATCTGTTTTGGGGAGATAGCAGTGGTGTGCTTCATCATTGATAACCACTATACGCTTACCTTTTACACCCTTCTCCAAAATCCGATTTAGCAATACACTATAGTCTTCCGTCTCTTTCTGTTGCACTAATTTACCATCAATCCATTTCTGTTTACCATCTAGTGGAGATGCATGTTTTCCAGAGAATACACGAGGTTGAAATTGCTGATAGTTTATTATAGTGATGGAGGAATTAAGACTACCCAATTCATTTTCGAACTGAGGCGGAATCAAACCACGTTGATGGTAGTAATCAGTTCTTTCATAGTTACTACTTCGAGGATTATAGTCGAGTTGCAAAACTCCTAAACGGTCACGAATGGTAATGCCTGGAGCACACAACAAGAAATGGTCAGCATAATGCGTGTCCATCGGATTGGCTCGTTTGTTCAGGTAGTTATATAGAATCAGCATGGCCATAACTACCGTCTTACCTGTACCTGTTGCCATTTTGAAGGCCGTACGTGGTAGAACATTTGCATCTTCTGGTGATACTGTATGTCGACGTTCTAAAAGTTGATTCAAAATGTAATTACCTACATTAGGGTCACGTTCAGCTATCTCATTCAGCCATACCGCAGTTTCTACTGCTTCGCGTTGACAAAAGAACAAACGAAGATTGTATCTGCGTTCAGGATTGTTGAACCAAAAGTTAAGTAGTTCGCTTGTAATACGCGAAGCCTTAGGATAACCTGCTTCACGCCAAACCTTAACTTCTTTTCGAATGGTATTGATAAATTCAGCATTAGGTTCGACTGCTTCAAAATCCTCAACAGAAAACACATTGCGCTGACGTTTCTTAGGTACAATGCTAATATCGTAACCAAAAGGGCGACGCCCATTGATTACTTTCTCGTAGTCAATGTTCCCATCGGCATCAGTATCATAATAGTACTTAGGTTCCTCGTACGGATTGTTCAATACGGGATTGTCGTTGTTTGCATGCATAAAACGTGTATCGTTTATGCGTTGCTCTCTAAAAAACAAAAGTCTAACCTAACAACACGGAAACGTGGACTATTACTCATCCACATTCCGGGTGTTTGGTCAGACCCTTCGTCAAAGACAAGTAACGTCCACGATACCGTGAACGTCTGCTTGTTTCTAATTTGACGAATTCTTCTGCGACCAAACTTCGGAATGTCTTATAAACAGCAAACGCTATGTTTTTCATAAAGATAATATCGTTCTTCTTCGACAAGAATACGATTTTCATTCGCAAAAATACGAGTAAGCGAGTAAAATACAAAATAATTTTTTGTTTATTTTACTGATTTTTGTTGACTGTCCTTGCTTCTTAGCCCTTAAAAAAGTTGACTCGGTTATTCATTAAGACTGATTTTTGTTGACTGTTTGCATTTTTTGCCGATACCTCACTCACTTGGCAGCAATCCCAGTGTTTATC
>DDQG01000023.1:1705-38780 GCA_002342585.1 Prevotellaceae bacterium UBA2448 | reverse complement strand
GAAAAGTGACTTTTGTTTATTTTTTAACATTTTGCGACATGCAAAAAGTGACAAAAAGAAAAACGTCCTTTTTGTCCTTTGTCCTTTTGGGGGCGTTTTGCAATGTTGATGTTATAATAAATAATAATAATATAAATTTAAATAATAATATAATATATACCCCCTACCTATATAGTTCCCCCCGTTCAATCAGATATCAGAACACCCCTCAAATGACGAATGACAAAAAGGACACTTTGAGCGTAAGGGACTGATAGTTAGAGTAATGATTGTTGACTATTGGTAGTTGGTTATAGACAGGCGAGAGTTGTTATTTTATTTTCCAGATGTTGAGGATGACTCCTTTAAAGTGGGGGGAGAATTCTGGCTCGCAGATGAAAAGTGCGTCGTTGAGCCAGGAGTATTTGCTGTCGGAAGGGGCTTCGAATATTGGAGCTGCCTTGAAGTACGTGGTGGGAGTTCCTGAGGCGTTTTTGCCGTTGACTACGATGCCGCGATTGCGAACATGGATATATACGCCGTCGTGAGTCTGGATGGAGTAGATGGCTTCGAGTTCGTTGCGTCCTGCAGATCGGCTGAGTTGGTAGTCAGCTCCTCCATTGAGGATTGTTCCGCGGAGCAGGGGACCTTCGAAGGTGCCACCTGTGATGGGTACTACTGTGCGCTTTCCGTACTGGGTGTTTCCAATGGTATAGGTTTCACCAAGACGCACTTTCAGTTGCATGACGTATTCCAGTTGGGGTGCTGTGGGGCGGTTAATGCTGTCGTTGCTCCATGCGGAGATGGAGATGAGAAGGAAAAGTAGGATGTTTTTGAGTTTGATTGTTGACATTCTTGTTTTCGTTTTTCGTCCTTATTATACGAATCGAATGTCGGCAATGACTTGGGTGCCGACTTGGGCGTTCAGGCGTTGGGTGAGTTTTGTACGCTTCATGGTGAGTTCCTGCTTGAGGACTGGGGAACGCATTTCAACGAAGAGGGTCTGGTTACGAACATAGGTATTGCCTATATAGCGGGAGATGCCGTGACCAAGGATTTCTTCAAGGGCTTTCATGAGCTTGAATTGGTTGTACGGGGTTTCGAGCCCTTCCTCGCGGAGGAATTGCTGAATGAGGGTTCCTATTTTTTCTGTGTTACTTTTTCTCACCTTTGGAATGGTTATTGGTTATAGGTTATAGGTTATTGAGTTTTCGTTTTCGTTTTCGTTTTCGTTAACTCTTAACTTTTAACTCTTAACTTTCAACTCCTAACTCCTAACTCCTAACTCCTAACTCCTAACTCCTAACTCTCCCCCTTGTACTTGGAATATTTTATAGTCATCGTTGGTTTTGGAGAGGATGCGGTCGAGGTTTTCCCGATTGGTGTCGGTGATGAATATCTGACCGAAGTCGGGTTGGGTGATGAGGGCGATGATGTTTTCCATTCGCTCTGTATCGAGTTTGTCGAAGATATCGTCGAAGAGGATGATGGGGGTGGTGCGGCTGCCTGTGCGCTTGAGGAAGTCGAACTGTGCGAGTTTGAGGGCTATGAGGTAGGATTTGTTCTGACCTTGTGAGCCTTCGCGCTTGAGAGGATAGCCTGCGAGTTGCATTTCGAGTTCGTCTTTATGTATGCCATGCAGGGAGTAGCCCATGATGCGGTCTTTGGCTCGATCGCGCTGGATGACTTCGAGCAGGTCGCCTCGTTGTCCGTGACTGGTGTATTGGATGCTGACGGTTTCCTTGCCGCCTGTGATGGCGTTGTGGAACTGCTGGAATACGGGGATGAATTCTTCGATGAAGGCTGTGCGCTTGCGGTAGATTACTGTGCCGTGCTGTGCCATCATCTGTTCGTAGATGCTGATGATGTCGGGATTGGGTTCCTCGTCGGCACGAAGCATGGCGTTGCGCTCGTTAAGGGCTTTGTTGTAGGCTACAAGAGCCTGGATGTATTCGTTGTCGTATTGGGATATGACTACGTCCATGAAGCGGCGGCGCTGGTCGCTGCCTCCGAGGATGAGTTCTGTGTCATTGGGCGATACGAGGATGAGTGGCAGCAGTCCGATGTGTTCGGAGAGTTTCCGGTATTCTTTTTTGTTTCGCTTTACGTGTTTTTTCTGATGGAGTCGCATGCCGCAGGTGATTTCTTCTTCGCTGCCGTTCAAGTCGTAGATGCCCTGCAGCATCATCACCTCTTCTCCGTGTCGGATGTTCTGAGAGTCTATGCTGCATGCTGTGCTCTTGGCGAAGGACAGAAAGTAGATGGCATCGAGCACATTGGTCTTGCCTTCACCATTGCTACCGAGGAAGCAGTTTATCTTCGGAGAGAAGTCGAGTTCTGCGGTAGCTATGTTGCGATAGTTCAGAATTGTGAGGTGTTTTAGTGTCATTCGGTATGAATAATGTGTATGTTTTCGGCAAAGTTAAGGATTTTTGTTTTTAAAAGTATTGTAGGGTCATAGATTTTTCATACATTTGCGAAGTTTTTGCGTTTTTTGCGATAGTGGCTCAGTTGGTAGAGCATTGGCTTCCCAAGCCGAGGGTCGCGGGTTCGAGTCCCGTCTATCGCTCTCTTTTTTTCTTTTTTTTGTTCGTCATGCTAATTACCACATTAATCATTGTAGCCGTACTGGTGTTTGCGCTACTTGTGATGAGTACAGAGCAGATAAATCACTTGAACAGAGCCGCCGTAGCCATGTGTTGCGGCGTTGTTGTATGGGTGGTGTATATGCTGCATGCTGGCATTTATATCCATCTGGTGCATCCGGATGAATATGCTTATTTCCTTTCGGGAACAGCATCGAATACTGACTCTGTGAAGTTTTTCGTAGCTAACAATGTCATGTTGCCTTATGTGGAACAGGCTTGTTCGGTGATTCTGTTTCTGATTGCTACGAATACTATCGTCGAGGTGCTCCATAATAATGGTGTGTTCGATTCGCTGGTCAATTGGCTGAGGATGCGTAATAGCCGCCTGTTCCTATGGATTATTTCGCTGCTCACTTTTGCCATTTCTGCCAATGTGGATAATCTGACTACTGTAGTGCTGATGCTGGGCATTGTGAGTCAGATTGTGCGTTCGCACTCGCAGAGGATTGTCTATGGCAGTGTGATTCTGATTTCTGCTATGCTGGGCGGTTGTTTTACTGTGATTGGTGATATGACTTCGCTGATGTTGTGGGTTCGCGGCAATGTGACTCCTACTCACTATTCGCTGGGACTGATTCTGCCGGCATTGACCAGTCTCTGTGTGTTCAACATGCTGGTGAGCACAAGACTGAAGGGTAGTGTGGAGGTAGTTAGCAGATTCAATAAGTTTGAGGGGGATGATTCGTATCTGGCTTGGTGGCAGAAGGCTTTGTTGCTCGTAGTAGGTATTGGCGGACTGTGGTTTATTCCGACTTTCCACTTCGTTACTAAGTTGCCTGCTTTCCTGGGTGCTCTGTGTGTGTTGTCGGTTGTGTGGATTATCGAGGGCTTCTGTAATCTGGAGAGAAACGGTAATGTACTGTTCGTGCAGCGTCATTACTTTCGCAATACGGAGTTTGTAGGAATGAGGATGATTCTCTATTTCCTCGGTATTTCGCTTGGTGTGGGTGCTCTGACTGAGTGTGGTGCGTTGATGTGGCTTGGAAATCAGTTGGACTATAATTTCCACAATATTTATATATATGGAGTGATAACTGGTGTGATTTCGAGTGTGCTGGATAATGTGCCTGTGATGATGACCGGTATGAATATGTTCCCTGTGGATAGTGTGGCAGAGTCGGACTTCGCCGTGAATGGTGCCTACTGGCAACTGCTGCCTTACTGCTGTGCTATGGGCGGTAGTCTGTTCTTCGTGGCTTCGCTTGCCGGACAGGCTGTGCTGCAGGTGGAGAATATGAAGCTGATGTGGATGCTGAAGCATTATACCTGGAGAGTGGTGTGTGCTTGGGGCGCCGGTTTGCTGGTTTTCTGGTTAACACATTAAGAGATGGAACAACTCCCGATTCTGACTATCTTAGGACCTACTGCCTGCGGAAAGACTACGTTTGCAGCTCATCTGGCTGCTGACATAGACGGCGAGATTATCAGTGCCGACAGCAGACAAGTGTATCGTAGGATGGACATAGGAACGGGAAAGGACTTGGCTGATTATACTGTGGAAGGTAGGGAGATTCCGTATCATCTGATTGATATTGCAGAACCCGGAACAAGATATAGTGTGTATCAGTTTCAACATGATTTTCATGAAGCATATACTGATATAAAGTCGAGGGGGAAGACTCCGATTCTGTGTGGTGGAACAGGACTGTATATCGAAAGTGTGATTAGGGGCTATGAGTTTGACGGCAGGGTTATGCCGTCGATGAACAGCCTGAATATAGGTTTAAAAATAGATAGGGAAGAGAGACGCAGAAAGATTTCTGCACGACTCCGCAGCCGACTGGCAGAGGGTATGGTAGATGAGGTTAGGGGACTGATAGATAGTGGTGTGCCAACGGCAGCTCTTATACGCTATGGTTTGGAGTATAAGTATGTGACGCTGTATCTGTTGGGGGAACTGGAATATGAGGAGATGGTTCGACTGCTCGAGATTGCCATTCATCAGTTTGCCAAGAGACAGATGACTTGGTTTAGAGGCATGGAGGAGAGAAGGAATATTCCAATCAAGTGGATTGAATGCACACTTCCCATCGCAGAAAGAATAAAAATAGTAAAAGAATTATGGCAGAAACAAATCGCTGGGGTGTAGTATATAGTTCGCAATCGGGAAACTACAAGGCGCATAAGCGCTGGAGACGCATTCGCGAATATATGGAACAGAAGGGGGTTCAGTACGATTTCGTACAGTCAGAATCGTCCAGTTCTGTATTCCGCCTGTCGAGTATGTTGTGCAATAACGGATACCATACTCTTATCATAGTAGGTGGCGACCGAGCTCTAAACGACGGACTGAATGCTGTGATGAGTAATAAGGAAGTGCTGCCTGAGGACTTCGCAATGGGTGTGATTCCAAATGGTGTGGGTAATGACTTCGCTCGCTTCTGGGGCTTTACAGAGGATAATTATAAGCAGACTGTAGATTCGCTGATTGCCCGTAGGGTGAAGGTCATAGATGTGGGCACTTGTGTGTTTAACGAAGATGGTATTCCGCAGAAACACTATTTCCTGAATTGTGTGAACATAGGACTTGGTGCTCGACTTATAAAGGCTTCGAACGATGCTATGCACCTGATTGGTTCGAAACGACTCAGCATTATCCCTATTATCATTTCGCAACTGTTCGAAAGAAAACTGTTTAATTTCAGGATGGATCTTGAAACTGAGGAGATAAACGATTATTACATGTCGATTTGTGTGGGAAACTGTTTGGGGTACGGACAGACTCCTAATGGTGTGCCATATAACGGTTTTCTGGATATCTCTGCTATCACCCGTCCAAAATGGTGGCAGTTGTTTGAAGGTTTCTGGTTGTTGGGTAAGGGACGTTTCCTAAACTATAAGAATGTACACCCCTACAGAGCTCAGAAACTGGTGATATACCATTGCGATAAGGCTTCAATCAGTATCGACGGACAGTACGTGAAGTCTAAGGATTTCACTCCAGTGAAGATTGGAATAGAAAGGGAAATGCTTAGGTTTATTATACAGTAACCTTACCCAATTTTGCTGATTTTCTTCAGTTGGTCTTCGTCGAGAATTTTGATTATTCTGCCATTTACTTCCAGAATGTTTTCGCTGCTGAAGGCAGAGAGGGTGCGAATGGCATTCGAAGTAGTCATGTTAGAAAGGTCTGCCAAATCGGCACGAGAGAAGCGTGCAGAGATAGTCTGATTGTCTTCTTCCATTCCGTATGTTTCTTTCAGGAAAAGGAGCGATTCAGCTATTCTGCCTCTGAGGTGTTTCTGGGTAAGGCTGACGATGTGGCGGTTGAGAATTCCAATTTCTACAGAACAAAGACGGATGACGTAGTTGGCCAGTTGTAGGTTTTCCGACAACCACTTCTCAAATAATGTGACAGGAATGATGCAAAGAGTAGTGGGTTCGAATGCAGCCGCTGAAGTTATATAGTTTTCGTTTGCCATATAGGCTCTGAATCCGAAGAATTCAACAGGCTTGAATATGTGGACAATCTGGTTTCTGCCTCCAACTCCTTCCTTGTAGATTTTTACTTTTCCGCTAATAAGACAATGAAGGTACTGAGGCACATCGCCTTCTTCGTACATTATTTCATTCTTCTTGTATTTTTTGATTTCTACACTTGCTTGCAATTCTGCTTTTTGTTCTTCTGTCAACAAATTGCTGATAGGGGAGAGTTTTGCAATTATGTCACTTGGTGTAGAATTATCTTGCCGTTTTGTCATGGTGATGAATTTTTCTTGCAAATGTATCCTTTTCTGCTCAATCGGAGAAATGTTTTTTGTGGTTTTTATGTTTTTCAGCATATTTTTATAGAAAAAGTCAAAAAAAGCAATTAAAAAGATGTCAATATTTTGGAGGGATAAATTTTTATCTCTAATTTTGTTGGAGAAAGATATGAAAACACATTAATAAACCTTAAAATCAACTATGAGTTATTTACGTTTCGACAAACCCCTGATGACGAATTTGCAGGAATCTCTGCCAAAGGAGATTTTGCGAACCAATAAATCAGGTGCGTATTCGTGTTCATCCATTGTGGATTGCAATACGCGTAAATATCACGGACTGTTAGTTGTGCCTGTACCTGAGATGGACGACGACAACCATGTGTTGCTGTCGTCGCTTGATGAGACCGTGATACAACACGGAGCTCAGTTCAATCTCGGTCTTCACAAATATTCAGGCAATACTTATAGCCCTCTGGGACATAAGTATATCCGTGAGTTCTATTGGGATAAGTTACCTACAACAATTTACAGAGTAGGTGGAGTAGTGCTTAAGAAGGAAAGAGTATTCCAACATTTCGAAAACAGAATCCTTATCCGCTACACATTGCTGGATGCACACTCAGTTACAACATTGCGACTGAGACCATTCCTGGCTTTCCGCTCTGTGAAGACTTGTACACACGAAAATCCTACTGCTAACCGCGAGTATAACCTGATTGATAATGGTATTTCAACAAGAATGTACTCTGGTTATCCAGAACTCTTCATGCAGTTGAATAAGAAGAACGACTTCGTTTATACTCCAGACTGGTATCGCGGACTGGAATATCCGAAGGAGCAGGAACTTGGATATGAATATATTGAAGATCTGTATGTGCCAGGTTATTTCGAATTCAATATCAAGAAGGGTGAAAGCGTTATCTTCGCAGCAGGACTTAGCGAATTGCATTCTCGTGAACTGAAACAGCTCTTCGATTACGAATATGATGTGCATGTAGCACGCGAAGGCTTCCAGTCTTGTCTGGTTAATGCCGCTCATCAGTTCCACTACGAGAAGGATGGTGAGACTTATATCATCGCCGGTTATCCTTGGTTTAAGTGTCGTGCACGCGATATGTTTATATCGCTTCCAGGACTCACTCTTGCTATCGACGAACCAGAATATTTCGAGAAGGCAATGCGCACAGCCGAAAAGGCTATTCTGAATTATCTAGACGACAAACCAATCGGACTGAATATTTCTGAGTTTGACAAACCCGATATCCTGCTGTGGGCAACATGGTGCTTGCAACAGTATGCACGACTCGTCTCTCCGGAAGCTGCATATACTAAGTATGGTGCTCTGGTGGAGAAGATAGTTTCTTTCATAAAGGGCGGAAAACACAAAAAACTGGAAGTACGCGATAACTATCTGCTCTATACCGACGGAAAGACTTCTCCAGCTACTTGGATGAACTCAGCTGTGAATGGTTATCCATGTGTGCCTCGTACAGGATACATTGTAGAAATAAATGCTCTGTGGTACAATGCCCTGATGTTCTGCTCAGAAATTCTGAAAGGCAAGGGTAGAGAAGGAGAGGGTGCGGAATATGAACAGTATGCAGAAAAGGTAGGCGAGAGTTTCAAGCAGACTTTCCTGAATCATCACGGATATCTGCTCGACTATGTAGATGATGGATATATCTCATGGAGTGTTCGTCCGAATATGCTCATCGCTTCTTCTCTGGAGTATTCTCCTCTCACAACTCAGGAACGCAAGAAGATTCTCGATATCTGTACGAAGGAACTCCTTACTCCAAAGGGAATTCGTTCGCTCTCACCAAAGTCGGGCGGTTACAATCCTATCTATGCAGGTAGTCAGCAACAGCGTGATGCTGCATATCATCAGGGTACTGTATGGCCTTGGCTGTCAGGTTTCTATTTGGAAACTTGTCTGAAGGTGTATAAGCATAGCGGACTCTCATGGGTTGACAGACAATTCGTAGGACTGGAAGAGGAACTCTTCTATCATTGTATAGGTACTCTGCCGGAACTCTTCGACGGTAACCCACCATTCCACGGACGCGGTGCTCTCTCGTTTGCTATGAACGTAGCTGCTGTGCTCCGTGTGAATAAGGTTCTTGCAAAATACTATAACTATTAAACAAGGAGGAAGAATATATGAAAGTTATAATGTTTGGATGGGAATTTCCCCCTAAAATTTATGGCGGTCTGGCTGTTGCATCCTACGGCATTACCAAGGGTATGGTCGAAGGACAACCAGATGCAGAGATTACATTCTGCCTCCCTAAACCTACTGGCAACGAGGAGAAATTCCTGAAGATTATCAATATGAGCCAAGTGCCAGTAGCTTGGCGTGACGTACAGTATGACGCTATCAAAGACCGTATGGTAGGACATACTGCTGAGGACTATTATCGTTTCCGTGACCATATTTATGCCGACTTCAACTATATGGGAGTTGACGACATGGGTTGTCTGCAGTTTGCAGGAGGCTATCCGCAGAACCTGCACGAGGAGATTAACAACTTCTCAATCATTGCAGGTGTGTTGGCTCGAAGTGAAGAGTTTGACATTATTCATGCTCACGACTGGCTTACTTATCCAGCTGGTGTTCATGCTAAGATGGTAAGTGGAAAACCTCTGTGTATCCATGTTCATGCAACAGATTTTGACCGTTCACGCGGAAAGGTAAACCCAACTGTTTACTCTATCGAAAAGAATGGTATGGATCATGCAGACTGTATCATGTGTGTATCGGAGCTGACTCGTCAGACGGTTATAAAGGAATACCATCAGGATCCGCGCAAGTGTTTCGCTATGCACAATGCCGTTTATCCTCTGCCACAGGAATATAAGGACATTCCACGTGTTGATAACGGAAAGGAAAAGGTAGTTACTTTCCTTGGACGTATCACCATGCAGAAGGGGCCTGAGTATTTCATCGAGGCTGCAGATTTGGTTTGCAAACGTACTAATAATGTTCGTTTCTGTTTTGCAGGATCTGGAGATAAATACTGGGAAATGGTTGACCTGGCAGCAGCCAAGGGTATTGCCGACAGATGTCACTTCCCTGGTTTCCTACGAGGAAAACAAGTGTACGAATGCTATAAGGCTTCGGATGTGTTCGTTATGCCTTCAGTATCGGAACCTTTCGGTATTGCTCCACTTGAAGCAATGCAATGCGGTACACCAAGTATTATTTCTAAGCAATCAGGTTGCGGAGAAATTCTGACCAATGTCATAAAAGTAGATTATTGGGATATCAACGCAATGGCTGATGCTATCTATGCTCTATGTAATTACCCCGGACTGCATAAGCAACTACAGGAGGAAGGACTCAAGGAGGTAGATGAAATTACCTGGGTGAAGGTAGGACATCGAATACGAAAACTCTATGATGAGTGTATTCATAATGGTGGCTTCATACATTAATATATTAATGTGTTACCAATACTAATAACCCGTTTATTCTCAAGATAATTGTAATTCAAAAATAATAAACATTATGAAAAAAATATGTCTGTACTTTGAGATACATCAAATTATACATCTCAAGCGTTATCGTTTCTTCGACATAGGTCGTGATCATTACTATTATGATGATTACGAGAACGAACGTTCTATCAACTATATTGCAGAACGCAGTTATGTGCCTGCATTGCAGACCCTTCTGCAGATGTGTAAGGACTATCCTGAATTCCGTGTTGCTTTCTCACTCTCAGGTGTAGGGCTTGAGCAACTCGAATTCCATGCTCCACAGGTTATTGACCTCTTGCAGGAACTCAATAAGACTGGTCAGGTAGAATTCCTCTCTGAACCTTATAGTCACGGTTTGGCATCGCTTGCAAACGAAAAGAGTTTCGAACTCGAAGTGAAGCGTATGAGCAAGAAAATCAAGGAGCTCTTCGGTAAGGAACCTAAGGTGTTCCGCAACTCTTCACTCATCTATAATGACGAGATTGGTGCTCAGGTCGCTGCAATGGGCTTCAAGGGTATCCTGACGGAAGGTGCTAAGCAAGTACTTGGATGGAAGTCGCCTCACTACCTCTACCATTGTGCTACAGATCCTCGTCTGAAGGTGCTGATGCGTGATATAAATCTTTCTGAGGATATCACAGAACGTTTCACTTCTAATCCGTTGATGGCAGACCAGTGGCTCGACTGGATTGCTTCAACTCCAGAAGGGGAGGATATTATTAATATATTCGGAGAGCTTGTGACATTCGGTATCTTCCACCCACTTGAAGGCGGTATTCTAGAATTCCTTAAGGCTATACCTGCATTGGCTCGTGAACGTAATATCGGTTTCGCTCTTCCTTCTGAAATCTGTACTCAAAAGAGTGTAGGTCCTGTAGAGGTGCCATACAACATCTCATGGGTTGACGAAGAACGCGATACTTCTTGCTGGTTGGGTAACCACCTGCAGCGTGAGGCATTCAACAAATTGTATAGTGTTGCAGAACGAGTACTCATCTGTAATGACCGTCGTATCAAGATGGATTGGGATTATCTGCAGGCATCGAACAATTTCCGCTTCATGACAACAAAGGCAAGTATGAAGTTCCGTGATATCTACGACTCTCCATACGATGCATTTACAAACTACATGAATATTCTTGGTGACTTCATCTCTCGCGTTAACAATCTTTATGGTGGTGCTGAAAATGAGGAAATTAATAGTCTTATTACCACTATTCAGAATCAGGATGATGAAATAGCTGCAAAGGATAAGGAAATAGAGAAACTGCAGAAACTTCTTGCAAAGTACAATCCTGTAGAAGCAAAGAAGGATACAGCCCCAACTCCAAAGGTGGAGGCAGGTACTAAGAAGAAAGCTCCTGCAAAGAAACCTGCAGCAAAGAAAACTACTAAGAAAGCCAAAGATGCTTAATAGAAAAAGAACCAAGTCTAGAAACGGCTTGGTTCTTTTTGTCTTTTATCTCGTTTGTTTTTCAAAGAAAAGAACATAAAACCTCCTAATCTAAGGAAAAAGTGAAGATTTTTGAGATTGTATTTTTTTCTTTAGACGATTTATTATATTTTTGCAAGGAAAAGCGTATAGTACCATCGAAGGCAAACGTAAATATGGATGAAAGAATAGAACATCAGGGCTTTGTTGAGAGTGTCGAGGATGATTGTGTGAAGGTAAGAATTGTGCAGATGGCTGCGTGTGCTGATTGTAAAGCAAAGAGTCTGTGTTCGTCAGCAGAATCGAAGGAGAAGTTGATAGAAGTGAAGGGTAGAGGAGTTGGTGTTGATGTGCGTGTTGGAGAGAATGTGTTGGTGTACGGCTCTATGCAAATGGGATGGGCTGCTCTGCGAGTTGCTTTTATCTTCCCTATGGTATTACTACTGATAGTTGGTGCTATTTGTTTGACAACGCTGAATATGTCGGAAGGAACAACTCTTTTGCTGATGCTGCTGAGCCTTTTGTTTTACGGACTTGTGATGTATGCTTTGAGAAGTAGAATAGAACGTCGATTCAGTTTTGGAATTGAAAAACTATAGACAGAACCTTTAATTAAATTTTTTATAAACACAATTATTTTATGAACGTAATTCTAATTGCTGTAATTGTTCTTGGCGTAATCGGATTCGTTTTGGCGATAAGTATTTTTGGTGTCGCTAAGAAATTTGCAGTTAAGGAAGATCCGCGTATCGGTCAGGTACTGGACGTGCTGCCAGGTGCTAACTGCGGTGGTTGTGGATTCCCTGGTTGTGGCGGTATGGCTGCAGCTTGTGTGAAAGCAGCTGATGCAGGTTCGCTCGACGGACTGAATTGTCCTGTTGGTGGCTCTGAATGTATGTCGAAAGTAGCGGGTATCCTCGGTATGGAAGTTGCAACGTCGGCTCCTAAAGCAGCATTTGTACGTTGTAACGGCTCGTGTGAAAATCGTCCTAAGGTTGTTGCTTACGATAGCGTGAAGAGTTGTCGTGTGGCAAATTCAACTGGTATGGGTGAAGGTGCGTGTGCATTTGGATGTCTTGGCTGTGGTGACTGTGTTGCTGCTTGTCAGTTTGATGCAATCAAGTTGAACGAAAAGACTGGATTGCCAGAAGTTGACATGACGAAGTGTACTGCCTGCGGCGCTTGTGCAAAGGCTTGTCCACGTCACATTATTGAGATTCGTCAGGTAAGTGGTGACGCAAAGGATGCATTCGTTGTTGAGTGTATGAACA
The DNA here is from genome assembly GCA_002342585.1 of Prevotellaceae bacterium UBA2448. GTDB lineage: Bacteria > Bacteroidota > Bacteroidia > Bacteroidales > Bacteroidaceae > Minthosoma. The sequence continues at coordinate 26,263 of DDQG01000023.1, read as the reverse complement.
AAGACAAGGGTGCTGCAGCAATGAAGGTTTGTCGGAATGCTTGTATAGCTTGTAAGAAGTGTGAAGGTTCATGTGGCAGCGATGCTGTACATGTGATTGATAATGTTGCATACATCGATCCTGAGAAGTGTGTTCTCTGCGGACAATGTTATGATGCCTGTCCACGAGGTACTATCGCATCTGTAAGCATCAAAGGCGTTGAGCGCAAGCCAAAGGCAAAACCAGCTGCTAAGCCAGCTGCCGCTGCTAATACAGGTGCTGCAACTGCTGCTCCCGCTCCGGCAAAACCAGCTAAGGAGTGGAAGCCAATCGAGATTAAGTATAATGCACCATTGATGCCTAGTCAGCAGATTTTGCTTGCCGGTCCTAAGGATATCAGCAATCCTGTTGCTCCTGCAAAGGAAATGCAGTTTGAGAGTAAACGTTCAGATGCTCCGCTGCCTCCAAGTCAGATGATTTTATTAGGTTTAAAATAAAAATGCTATAAATATGAAGACATTTAGAATTGGTGGAGTTCACCCAGCAGAAAATAAACTGTCTGCTGCTGAGCCTATCAAAATTGCAGAGCTTCCACAAGTTGCCGTTTATCCAATGGGACAACACATCGGAGCACCTGCTGTGCCTTGCGTCAAGAAAGGCGATAAGGTTAAAGTAGGTACGATGATTGCAGAGGCCGGTGGTTTTGTGTCAGCTCCTATTTTCTCTGGTGTCAGCGGAACTGTTCTCAAAGTTGATACAGTAGTTGATGCCAGTGGGTATGCGAAGCCAGCTGTATATATTACTGTAGAAGGAGATGAATGGGAAGAAAGTATCGACCGTTCAACTAAACTCGTTACTACTAAGGAAAAGCCAGAACTTACTCCTGAAGACATCATCGCAAAGATAAAGAATGCCGGTATTGTCGGTATGGGTGGTGCATGTTTCCCAACTCATGTAAAACTGAGTCCTCCTCCAGGTAGTAAGCCTGAATGGGTTATCATCAATGCAGTAGAATGTGAACCATATCTGACTGCAGACCACAGACTGATGCTTGAAAAAGCTGATGAAGTGCTTGTAGGTGTAGACCTCTTAATGAAGGCAGGTAAGGTAAATAAGGCTTACATCGGAATTGAGGAGAACAAACCGGATGCAATCGCTTTGCTTGAAGAAAAGTGTAAGGCTCAGTACCCGAATATTGAAATTGTTCCTCTGAAGACAAAGTATCCACAAGGTGGTGAAAAGCAACTGATTGATGCTGTAGTTCGCCGTCAGGTACCTGCTCCTCCAGCTCTTCCTGTAAGTGTTGGTGCTATCGTACAGAATGTTGGTACTGCATACGCTGTTTATGAAGCAGTTATGAAAAACAAACCTTTGTTTGAACGCGTTGTAACTGTTACAGGTAAATCGTTGAAACAGCCAAGCAACCTACTCGTCAGAATGGGTACCCCTATGAGTCAGTTGATTGATGCATGTGGTGGTTTGCCAGAGGATACCGGTAAGGTAATTGGTGGCGGTCCGATGATGGGTAAGGCTTTGAGAAATACAGAAGTACCTATCTGTAAGGGATCAAGTGGTGTTCTTATCATGAATGATAAAGAAGCTAAGAGAGCAGAACCACAAACTTGTATTCGCTGTGCTAAGTGTGTTGGTGCATGCCCAATGGGTTTGGAACCATATCTCCTCGCTACTTTGAGCAGCAAGCAGCTATGGGATAAGGCAATGAAGGAAGATGTTGTAAGTTGTATAGAGTGTGGCTCTTGTCAGTTTACTTGTCCTTCAAATCGTCCGCTGCTTGACCTTATTCGTGATGGTAAGTCAACAGCTATGCGTATTATTCGCGAAAGACAGGCTGCTGCCAGAGAGGGAAAATAAAAACCTCTTCCTAATTTTTAAACTAAAAAAAATATGAATAAGTTAATTGTATCACTTTCACCTCATGTACATTCTGGAGATTCGATTTCAAGAAACATGTACTTGGTAATTATTGCCTTGATACCTGCTTTATTGATTTCTTTCATCTCTTTTGGCATGGGTGCAATCATAACGACTGCCATCAGTGTGGCATCGTGTGTGTTCTTTGAGTGGGCCATCAATAAGTTCTGCATGAAGAACGACAAATGTACTGTTTGTGACGGTTCTGCTGTGCTGACAGGATTGTTGTTGGCTTTTAACCTCCCAAGTAACATTGCTCCTTGGATTGTTGTAATAGGTGCATTTTTTGCTATCGGAGTTGTTAAGATGACTTTTGGCGGACTTGGATGTAACCTGTTTAATCCAGCTTTGGCAGGTCGTGCTTTCCTTCTGATTTCGTTCCCTGTAGCAATGACTACTTGGCCATTGCCTGGTCAGGGATTTGGTACATATCTTGATGCTCAGACAGGTGCTACTCCTTTGGCTATGCTTCAGGAAATGTTCAAGTCTGGAGATGTACAATCTCTTCCACTTCTTCAGGATATGATGCTTGGAAATACTGGTGGTAGTTTGGGAGAGGTCTGTGAATTGGCTATCCTCATCGGTTTTGTATTCCTTTTGTGGAAGAAAGTTATCACATGGCATATCCCTGTTAGCATCATTTGTACAGTATTTGTAATTTCTGGATGCTTGTGGCTTATCGACCCGGCTCATTTTGCAAATCCTGTTATTGAGATTCTGAGTGGTGGTCTTATGTTGGGTGCTGTATTTATGGCAACTGACTATGTTACTTCACCAATGTCTTCAAAGGGACAGTTGGTATATGGTGTGGCTATTGGTGCTTTGACCATTATCATTCGTGTGTTTGGTGCATATCCAGAAGGTATGTCATTCTCAATTCTTATTATGAATGCATTTGTACCTTTGATTAATTCTAAGTTTAAACCCACTCGCTTTGGCGAAGTAGCAAAATAAGGGAGGACATTAACATGAAAAAGCTTAAATCTTCGCTTACTAATATGCTGTCGGTTTTGACAGTTATTGCTGTTGTAGCTGGTGCTGTTTTAGCTTATGTCAATTCTGTAACAGCTCCTCAAATCGAGAAAATAAATGCAGAAAATCTTGCTGCAGGTATTAAAGCCGTGATGGGTTCAGACGATATTCAGGTGTCAGATCCACAGGATGTAGATGGATTCATCGTTTATGATGTGACAGCTGGAGACAATGATCTTGGACAAGCAATCGTAACTACAGACAAGAATGGATTCGGTGGTCCGTTGAAGGTTCTTGTAGGTTTCGATAAAGAGGGTACTATCCTTGGTTATACTGTTTTGGAACATGCGGAAACTCCTGGACTTGGAGCAAAAGCAGGTGATTGGTTCCAGAAGAATGGCAAGGGAAGCATTATCGGAAAGAATCCTGGTACATGTAACTTTACTGTTTCAAAGGATGGGGGGGAGATTGATGCTATTACAGCTTCAACTATCACATCCAGAGCTTTCCTGCGTTCAGTAAAAAGTGCTTACGATAACATTGTTGCTAAGAGTGATGGTGTTTCATCAGCTACAGAACATGTTGAAAATGAAAACGACTAAAAGAAAGGAATAAATTGTTATGAAATACATTAAAGTTTTACTGAATGGTATCATTAAGGAGAATCCGACATTTGTCCTTCTTTTAGGTATGTGTCCTACTCTTGGTACCACATCGTCCGCCTTCAATGGTATGTCGATGGGACTAGCCACAATGGCTGTGCTTATTGTGTCGAACTTCATAATTTCTCTGATTAAGCAACTGATTCCTGACATGGTTCGCATCCCTTCGTATATCGTTGTGATTGCCAGTCTTGTAACAGTTCTTCAGATGCTTATTAAGGCTTATGCCCCAGAAGTAGATAAGAGTCTTGGGTTGTTTATTCCGCTGATTGTGGTAAACTGTATCATCCTGGGACGTGCAGAGGCTTTTGCTGCAAAAAACAATCCTCTTGCGTCTATTTTTGACGGTATTGGTATAGGACTCGGTTTCACTATTGCACTAACTTGTCTTGGTGCTGTACGTGAGTTGCTCGGTACTGGTGCCGTATTCGGTCAGACTCTATGGGGTGAAAACTATGGAATGCTCATGTTTGTGCTTGCACCTGGTGCTTTCCTCGTTTTGGGTTATCTGATTGTAGTGTTTAACAAAATCTTTAAGAAGGCTTGATTATGGAAACGGTACTTAGTTTGATTCTTATCATAATAACTGCAATATTCGTCAATAATGTTGTACTTGCACAGTTTCTGGGAATATGTCCATTCTTGGGTGTTTCTAAGAAAGTAGATACTGCCAGTGGTATGGGTATGGCTGTAACTGCTGTACTTGTTGTAGCTACAGCTGTTACATATGCTATTCAGAAATTCTTGTTGGATGTGTACGGACTGGAATATCTGCAGACTATTGCATTTATTCTCGTCATTGCTGCACTAGTTCAGATGATTGAGATTATTTTGAAGAAAACTATGCCTGCTTTGTATCAGGCTTTGGGCGTCTTCTTGCCTCTGATTACTACAAACTGTTGTATCCTTGGTGTTGCAATTCTTGTAATTCAAAAGGATTTCAACCTGCTCGAAGGACTCATCTATGCTTGTTCTACAGGTCTTGGTTTCCTTCTTGCTATGGTTCTGTTTGCTGGTCTTCGTGAACAGTTGGATTTGGTAAATGTTCCAAAGTCATTTGCTGGTGTTCCAATCGCTCTTATTACAGCAGGCTTGCTTGCTATGGCTTTCATGGGTTTTAGCGGTGTTGACGGTGGACTAAAAGTAATTTTTGGACTGTAAATTATAATAAAAATAATAGATTTTGAAGCCTGAAATGTTCTGTTTCAGGCTTCTTTTTTATATTGTTTGTGTTTTGTTGTTATGCTAGTTGCTTTGATTGGTAATTTTTCTGTATATTTGCATGATATTTTAGGCTGATGGTTGCAATATCAAAGGCATATTTTACGTTTAAAATTATATAAAAACAATAAAAAAGAATTATTGATGTCGACATCGAAAAATATAGATAGAATGAATGCGTTTGAAAGAGCATTAAAGAGGATAGGGGATTTTCTCGGTGCGGCATTCTTGATTATACTTTTATCACCACTATTACTGTTGATTTTCATTGTTTATAAATTGACTGGTTGCGGTGAAGTTATCTATTCACAAGAGAGAATAGGATTAGGTGGCAAGCCTTTTAAAATATATAAATTCAGAACTATGATTCAAGAGGCGGAATGTGATGGCATTCCTATACTTGAATCTCCTGACGATAATCGTTTGCTAAAGTATGGTAAGTGGATGAGAACAAAACATATTGATGAACTTCCTCAACTCTTTAACGTTTTGAAAGGGGATATGTCGTTTGTTGGCTATCGTCCTGAACGCCAATATTTCATTGATCAAATAATGAAGCAAAATCCTGACTACGAACTGCTATTTGTAAGTCGTCCAGGAGTTACTTCAATGGCTACAGTTTATAACGGTTATACAGATACGATTGATAAGATGTTGAAACGTTTGGAGTTAGATTTAGAGTATCTTCGCAATCGTACGCTTCTGCTTGATTTAAAAATTATATTTTATACTATAGTACACATTTGAATAATCTATAAACAGATATGCTAAAAAAATCTTTTTCAACCTTACTTTTAGTTTTATTCCCTTTGTTTGTTATTGCTCAGTCAATGACAGATTCACAGGTTATAAATTTTATACAAAAGGAAAATTCTAAGGGAACGTCTCAAAGTCAAATTGTTTCTAAGTTGTTAAAACAAGGTGTTACAACAGCTCAACTGCAGAGAATACGTAAGAAGTATAATAAGCAACAAGAACTCCTTAAACAGTCTCAAACAGAAGATTATGAAAAGGATGCTGCTCGTTTAAAAGAACAATCTAAGGGTGGAATCGGTATTGGCAGACTCGAAGATAAAACTCAGACGTCAAAATATATGCAGGAGGAATTATCTTTGTTTAAAGGTGATTCTTTGTATTTTGAGGAAAAATCTGAGAAAGAAATATTTGGTCATAATATTTTCAATAACGAACTGCTTACTTTTGAACCAAGTTCAAATATGTCTGCTCCTGCTAATTATCGTTTGGGTACAGGGGACAATGTAGTGATTGAGATATGGGGTGCATCACAACAGACTATTGAAACTATAGTTTCTAGCGAAGGAACAGTAACAATCGAAGGTGTTGGACCTGTTCGTATAGCAGGCATGACAGTTACGCAGGCTAATTCAGCTTTGAGAACCAGTATAGGGCAGTACTACAAAGGTTCGAATATTCAACTCAGCGTACAAGATTCACGTACTATAAATGTTCAAGTTCTCGGTGAAGTCAAAACCCCTGGAACTTATACTTTAAGTGCTCTTTCTTCTGCTTTCAATGCTTTATATTCAGCTGGAGGTATTAGTGAGGTTGGTTCCCTTCGCGACATCAGAGTTTATAGAGCAGGTAAGTTGATTTCTAAGATTGACGTTTATGAGTATATCTTCCACGGTAGCTCTAAGGGAGATATTCAACTACAAGATAATGATGTTGTAGTTGTCGGTGCATATCAATGTCTTGTAAACATTGTTGGTGGTGTAAAACGTCCGATGTATTACGAAATGCGTGAAACAGAATCAGTTGGAACACTTATACAATATGCCGGAGGATTTACTGGAGATGCAGTTAAAGATAATGTTACTTTGGTTCGTAAGACTGGAGCTATTAATAGTATTTTTACTGTTGACGAGTTCCAGTTAAATAACTTCCTCCTTCATGATGCAGACTCTGTTAATGTAAATATTCTTCTGACTTCAGACTATTCTAATCTTTTGGAAATAAAAGGAGCTGTAGAACGCCCAGGTTCATATCAGTTGGGTGATAACATCACTACTCTTAAAGATTTGGTTGCTGCTGCAGGTGGATTGAAACGTGATGCATTTACAACTCGAGTGATAATTCATCGTAAAAGAGCAGATAAGACTATGGAAATGCTTAATGTTAACATTGGAGACATTATGGATGGCCGTGCTCCTGATTTTGCTCTTCAAAAAGATGATGCTATATTTATTCCTAACATGACAGATATGAAGGGTGAACAGACCTTGAACATCTATGGAGAAGTACGTGAACCTGGTGAATATGTTTATGCAGACAATACAACCATAGAAGATCTTATTCTTATGGCTGGAGGTTTGACAGAGTCGGCTTCTGTTGCTAAGGTTGACGTTTTTCGACGCATTTCCAATCCAAGTGCTACAGAAGAGTCTGACTATATTACAGAGAATTTCTCGTTCCCAATTAAAGAAGGTTTTGTTATAGATGGAGAAAAAGGTTTCGTTTTACAACCTTATGATCAGGTGATGGTTCGTAAGAGTCCTGTTTACAATACCCAGGAGAATGTTACTGTTAGAGGTCTTGTGAATTTCCCGGGCAAGTATTCAATGTCAAATAAACACTATAAGTTGACTGATTTGATTAAGGATGCAGGCGGACTATCAAAATTTGGTTATGCAAAGGGTGCTCGTCTTCGTCGTCAGTTGAATGATGAGGAACGAATGATTCGTGAACAAACGATAAAAGCACAACAGATTGAAATACTTGAAGCTGCAACAAATGCAGATAAAGACTTTAATAAGGAATTGGTTGACTCTCTGCTTTCTCTTAAGATTAATCAGGGAAGTACTTACTTGGTTTCCATTAATCTGGATAAAGCTTTGACTAACCCAGAGAGTGACGATAATATCGATTTACGTGAAGGTGATATACTTTTTGTTCCTCAGTTCTCAAATACTGTTAAGGTTTCTGGAGCGGTAGGCTATTCTGTATCTATGCAATATAAAGAGGGCGAGCCATTAAGTTATTACATAAAGCATGCTGGAGGATATGACGATCGAGCAAAGAAGAAGGGTGTTTATTCGATAGCCTTAAATGGACAGGTTACACAATTGAAGTCTTCTTCAAAGAAAGGTATTGAACCAGGATGTGAAATTGTTGTTCCAACAAAGACTATGGAGAAGAAAAGTATGTCAACAGCTGAGATTCTTGCTATAGGTTCATCAGCTGCATCTATGGCAGCTGTGATTACTGCAATTATCAACATAATAAAGAAATAAGCTATAGTTTATTTTGAATACAATAAAAAAGGAGATGACCACAAAGTCATCTCCTTTTCATTTTTATTATTTGCTTTGATTATTTGTTGCAGCAAGCGAGTTTGCCGTCAGAACCGAGTACGTTTACAATCTTGTGGATGTACATCTTCTTCATGTTCTCACGTGCTGGCTTCAGATATTGACGTGGGTCGAAGTCTCCAGGATGCTCAGCAAGGTGCTTGCGGATAGCAGCTGTCATGGCAAGACGAGAGTCAGAGTCGATGTTGATTTTGCATACTGCAGACTTGGCAGCCTTGCGGAGTTGCTCTTCTGGAATACCGATAGCAGCCTCGAGGTGACCGCCGTACTTGTTGATAGTGTTTACTTCGTCCATTGGAACTGAAGAAGAGCCGTGGAGTACGATTGGGAATCCTGGGAGTTTCTTCTCGATTTCAGCAAGAATGTCGAATGCCAATGGTGGTGGAACAAGAACACCGTTTACAAGTGTACACTGTTCTGGAGTAAACTTGTGAGCACCGTGAGAAGTACCAATAGAGATAGCAAGTGAGTCGCAACCGGTACGAGTAGCGAAGTCGACAACTTCTTCTGGCTTAGTATAGTGAGACTCAGCAGAAGAAACTTCGTCTTCAACACCTGCAAGTACACCGAGCTCAGCTTCTACAGTAACATCATACTTGTGAGCATATTCAACAACCTTCTTTGTAAGAGCAACGTTCTCTTCATATGGAAGTGAAGAACCGTCGATCATTACAGAAGAGAAACCATTGTCAATGCAGTCTTTACAGAGTTCGAATGAATCTCCGTGGTCGAGGTGGAGTACGATTTCAGGAGCTTCGCAACCGAGTTCCTTAGCATATTCTACAGCACCCTTAGCGAGGTTACGGAGAATTGTGCCGTTTGCATAGTTACGAGCACCCTTACTTACCTGCATGATAACTGGTGACTTTGTTTCAACTGCAGCCATAACGATAGCCTGCATCTGTTCCATTGTGTTGAAGTTGAATGCTGGGATAGCATATCCACCTGCAACAGCTCTCTTAAACATCTCGCGAGTGTTTACGAGACCAAGATCTTTGTAATTAATCATAGAGCTAAAATGTTTTAGCCCACCTACTTGTAAAGAGAAGTAGGGTGGGCGGGGTTTATAATTGGATTATAGTGAAATATTCTGTAGGAATGAGATAAGTACACCTGCTGCAACAGCTGAACCGATTACACCACTTACATTTGAAGACATACAGTAGTTCAGTACATGGTTCTTTGGGTCGTACTTTGTTGAAATCTCGTTGCACACACGGCTAGCCATAGGTACGGCGCTCAGACCGGTAGCACCAATCAGTGGATTGATTTTTTTCTTTGAGAACAGGTTTGTAATCTTAACCATGAAGATACCTGATGCAATAGAAAGTCCGAATGCGAAGAAACCACCAATCACGATGCCGATGGTAGTCCAATTAAGGAATGCCTGTACTGTCATTGTTGCGCCAACACAAAGTCCGAGGAATACAGTAGCTGTGTTCATTATGGAGTTTGATATAGTGTCGAACAGACGACTTGTATCCGAACCGATTTCCTTTAAAAGGTTACCGAACATAAGCATACCGATAAGGCTGACAGCAGTTGGAACGAGAAGAGCAACAATTGTAGTTACAGCGATTGGGAAGATAATCTTTATAACTTTTTCATTCTTCATCTTGTTTGAAGAAGGGAAAAGTTTATCCTGTTCCTTCATATTAATCTTCAATTCTTTCTCCGAACATGTCAGTTTTACAACTAGAGGAATGATTACTGGTACCAAAGCCATGTAAGAGTATGCAGCAATAGCAATTGGAGCCAGGAGGTGTGGAGCCAGTTTTATGGTTGTAAAAATAGCGGTAGGACCGTCTGCGCCACCAATAATTCCTAGTGCTGCAGCCTCTTTGATATTAAAGAATCCGCTACCTACAGCAACGAGGAGTACAGCGAAGATACCCAGCTGTGCTGCTGCGCCGAAGATAGACAGGCGCAGATTGCGAAGCATTGGTCCGAAGTCAGTCAATGCTCCAACACCCATAAAGATTACAGGTGGCAGAAATCCGGTCTTGATAAGCATGTAGTACAGGAAATTCATCAGTCCCAAATCGTGGGCGATGGCAGGAAGCGACATTTCCCAAATGTTTTCTGTGAGTACTTTGCCAGTTGAGTCAACAATACGTCCTGTTTCGTCTGCCTGATACACTCCCATATCTCCTCCAGGGAAGTTTGCGATAAGCACACCGAAAGCGATAGGTATGAGCAGGAGTGGTTCGAAATGTTTTACTATACCAAGGTACAGAAGTACGAAGGCAAGCAAATACATTATAATATATGTACCATTAGATGCAACGATGTCACTGAACGCTGTCATCTGGTATAGGTTTTCTAATATTTGTTCCATGTTAAATGTAAATAGTAGATAGTCAGTAACTGATGTTTTAAGCCATCTTCATAATTGGATCATCTTCTTCTACAGAGTCGCCAGAAGCAACGAGTATAGCTGTGATTACTCCTGCTTTGTCAGCACGAATTGCATTGAAGGTCTTCATTGCTTCAATATATCCGAGAGTCTCACCTGCCTGTACTGAATCACCTACTTTCTTAGGAGTCTCTGAATTATCTTTCACGAGATAGAATTTGCCTTCCAATGGAGCTACAATATCTTCGCCTTCACCTACAGGAGCTGCTGCAGGAGTTGCACTCTGAGCACTTGCTGCTGGAACGTCGTTGCCGTATGCTATTTCTACCTTGTAGTTTTGACCATTTACCTGAACAGTAACAGACTTCGGTCCTTCTACATCTCCCTTAGGAGCATTTTTCTCTGCCTTACGTTTTGCGAGGTCTGCTTCGAAGTCAGCCTTAGCCTTACCGCTCTTGTAAGCTTCGTACTGTCCTGGGTGCATTGAGTATTCGAAGAGTTCCTCGTCGTCTTCTCCGAGTTCCCACCCCTTTTCCTGCATTTTCTTTTTGTAGTCCTCAAGGTCGTCTGGGAAGTAAGATTGTGGGTCATTAGTTTCGAATTCCTTACCTTCTTTCTTAGCCAAAGCAACGATTTCAGGATCTACAGGACCAGGTAGCTGACCTGCCTTTCCGAGAATCATATCCCAGATTGTGTCAGCAATCATAGACCAGCGTTCCTTGCCTTTCTCCATCTGGATTACGTTCATCAGAGCCAGATTCTTTACGTACTGTGAGAATGGAGTAACGAGACATGGGTAACCAACCTTTGGCCAAACGTATGCAACTTCATCGAACAGTTTGATGAGAAGGTCGTCTGTAGTAAGTTCTGGCTGACCATTCTTCACTTTCCACTTGTTCAGCGACTTTAGATTGTCCTCCAAGTCGGTCATGAGTGAACCCATCATACCACCTGGCAGACCTGGCTTCACAAGCAGAGAGTTGTTGATGTGGTTGAGGTCTGGAATGTAATATCCGAGGAAGTCGTCACACATTTCCTGAATCTGAGTGCGTACTTCCATATATGCAGCCATGTTTATTTCTTTTACTTTGAAACCGGCATCTTTCAACATTTCCTGTACTGCAATAATGTCAGCATGACCTGTACCCCAAGATAGAGGTGACATACCTGTATCTACATAGTCACAACCTGCTTCACACACTTCGAGGATAGAAGCCATGTTGAAACCAGGACCTGCGTGACTGTGATACTGGATTACTATATCTTTCTTGTAAGCCTTGATTCCTGCAACAATCTTACCAAGTGATACTGGACGACCGATACCTGCCATATCCTTCAGGCAGATTTCGTCAGCACCTGCATCGATGAATTTCTTAGCAAGGTTAACATAATATTCTACTGTGTGGATAGGAGAGTGGGTGATACATAGCGCAGCCTGTGCAATCATACCTGCTTCCTTAGCATACTGGATTGATGGAATCACATTGCGTGGGTCGTTCAGTCCACAGAAGATACGAGTGATGTCTGTTCCCTGAGCCTTCTTTACTTTGTAGAAAAGTTTTCGAAGGTCTTTTGGACATGGGCTCATACGCAGACCGTTCAATGCGCGGTCGAGCATATGAGTCTGGATGCCTGCCTCGTGGAAAGGCTTAGTCCATGCACGTACAGACTTATTAGGATTTTCTCCGTAGAGAAGATTTACTTGTTCAAAACCACCGCCGTTAGTTTCTACGCGGTCGAAACATCCCATCTTGATGATAGCTGGGGCCACTTTTACCAATTGGTCAACTCGTGGCTGATACTTACCTGCACTTTGCCACATATCACGGAAAACCAACGAGAATTTTACTTCTTTTGCCATTTTAAATTTATCTTATTGAGTTTATTACAATTTTGTTATATTCTTCACTTTCCCCTTTCCGCCAGTAATCTGTGCTACTGTAGCGTCGATAACTGCTTTCACTGTTGCATCAACCTGTCCTGCAGCAGCTGTAGCAGCAGCCATAGGCTTATTGTTTGTTACTTCCTCTGGTGCGTATTTGTTCACCAGCTTAATCAGCAAAGAACCCAAACATATGACAATCAGCAGTACGCAAAACACAGTAAGCATACCAACTACCATCAGTTGTAGGGCTCCAAAAATGTCGTTTGTAATCATTGATTTTTTATGAGTTATTTAGTTCTTAATCTTTCTACTTAAAAAAAATGATACGCAACGCTGCGAAATCCTTGCAAAGTTACGTATTTTCTATAAAAAAATAATTCAGTCATATAGACAAATTTCACATTCTCTGTAAATTTAATTTTTATTAAGTGATATGTATGTAAAATTATTTCCATATTTTTGTGCCATAATTTTTAACCTTTAAAACCTGATATTATGAAAGTTGGAATTCCAAAGGAAATTAAGAACAATGAAAACCGCGTAGGTATGACTCCAGCGGGTGTTGCTGAAATGTGCCGACATGGTCACGAAGTTTTTGTGCAGCATACAGCCGGAGAGGGTAGTGGATTTACTGATGATGAGTATGTTAAGGCAGGTGCTAAGATTTTACCAACCATTGAAGCGGTATATGAAACTGCAGAGATGATTGTAAAGGTAAAGGAACCAATAGAGCCTGAGTATAAACTGGTTCGTAAAGGTCAACTTCTGTTTACCTATTTCCATTTTGCTTGCGAAAAGGAACTGACGGAGGCTATGCTGAAAAGTGGAGCAATTTGCTTGGCTTACGAAACAGTTCAGTTACCTAATGGTTCTTTGCCTCTGTTGCAGCCTATGAGTGAGGTTGCAGGACGTATGGCTGTAATCAACGGCGTATATTATTTGCAAAAGACAAAAGGTGGCAAGGGCAAATTGGTAAGTGGTGTGCCTGGTGTAAGTCCAACGAATGTTTTGGTTCTTGGTGGTGGAACAGTAGGAGAGGCAGCTGCTATGATGGCGGCAGGCATGGGAGCAAACGTTACTATTACAGATATTTCCCTGCCTCGTCTGCGTCAGTTGGATATTGAGACTCCTGCAAATGTGCATACTCTGTATTCATCAAGCCATAATATCTGTCAGTTGCTGCCAACGGTTGATATCGTTGTAGGTAGTGTGCTGGTTCCTGGTGATAAGGCTCCACATCTTATTACTCGCGACATGCTGAAACTGATGGAACCTGGAACAGTATTAGTGGATGTGGCAATTGATCAAGGTGGTTGTTTTGAAACGTCTCGTCCTACAACTCACAGCGAACCTATATATACTATTGATGGAATAGTTCATTATTGTGTTGCTAATATCCCTGGTGCAGTACCGAATACGTCAACTCTGGCTCTTACGAATGCTACTTTGCGTTATGCTGTGGCTTTGGCTGATAAAGGCTGGAAACAGGCTTGCAAAGATGATAGTGCTCTTGCAAAAGGTTTGAATGTTGTAGAGGGTAAGGTAGTGTTTAAACCAGTTGCCGATGTGTTTAACTTAAAATTTGAAGAGCTGAAACTTTAATGCTTTGTTGATATAACGACATTTTTTAAATTAGATATTTCATAAAAATAAGAGGATACCTAAACGGCATCCTCTTATTTCATTTATTTATTGGGCTGTATTGCATTATTCAGCTGAATAGTCGATCTTGCTCATACGTACGTAAGTAGCGTAGCGATGCTGAGCAGCCTTCTTAGCAGCATCGAAGAGTTCCTGAGCCTCTGTTGGCTTAACCTTCTTGAGTGAGAGGTAACGAACTTCACCATCGAGGAAATCCTGGAACTTATCCCACTGTGGCTCCTTAGAGTCGAGCTGGAATGGGTTCTTACCCTGTTCAGCAAGACGTGGGTCGAAGCGCCACAAGTGCCAGTAACCGCATTCTACTGCTTTAGCCTCTTCAGCCTGGCTCTTACCCATGCCGCCCTTAGCCTTCAGACCATGGTTGATACATGGAGCATAAGCGATAACGAGAGATGGACCTGGGTAAGCCTCAGCTTCGCGCAGAGCCTTCAGACATTGAGCGTTGTCAGCACCCATAGCAATCTGAGCTACATATACATAGCCATAAGTTGACTGCATGAGACCAAGGTCTTTCTTAGTGATGCGCTTACCACCAGCTGCGAACTGTGCGATAGCACCGATTGGAGTAGCCTTTGAAGACTGACCACCTGTGTTAGAGTAAACCTCTGTATCGATTACGAAGATGTTGATGTCTTCGCCTGATGCGAGTGCGTGGTCGAGACCACCATAACCGATATCGTAAGATGCACCGTCACCACCAATAATCCATTGGCTACGCTTAACGAGGTAGTGTGAGAGTTCGCTGAGTTGCTTGCAAACAGGGCAACCTGCCTGACGTCCTTCGTTGATGAATGGAACGAGTTTAGCTGCTGCTGCCTTTGATGCGTCTGCATCGTCCTTGCCTGCAATCCATTCCTTAGCTGCTTCCTTGTAACCTTCAGAAGTCTTGTCGCTTGCAATCATCTCTTCGAGGAGAGCAACGATACGAGCGCGCATCTTCTTGTTGGCAAGTGTCATACCGAGTCCGTATTCGCAGAAGTCCTCGAACAGAGAGTTAGACCATGCTGGACCCTGACCCTTAGCATTTTTAGTGTATGGAGTTGAAGGGATAGAACCTGAGTAGATTGAAGAACAACCTGTTGCATTTGCAACGATCTCACGGTCACCGAAGAGCTGAGAGATGAGTTTTACGTATGGAGTCTCACCACAACCAGAACATGCTCCAGAGAACTCGAAGAGTGGTTGTGCAAACTGGCTTACACGTGGATTTGCCTTGATGTCGATGAGGTCTTGCTTTGAAGTAACATTCTTTACGCAGTAATCCCAGTTCTTTGCTTCTGCGAGCTGAGTTTGGAGAGATACCATAGAAAGAGCCTTGTTACCCTTCTTGCCTGGACATACGTCAACACAGTTACCGCAACCGAGACAGTCCATAACGCTTACCTGCATACGGAACTTCATGCCCTTGAGCTGTGGAGGTGCAACCATATCGAGTTTTGCATCTGCGAATCCGGCAGCTTCTTTGTCGTCCATAACGAATGGGCGGATAGCTGCGTGAGGACAAACGAATGCACACTTGTTACATTGGATACAGTTTTCGCTGTCCCAAGCTGGAACGAGAGCTGCAACACCACGCTTTTCGTAAGCAGCAGTACCTTGTTCCCACATACCGTCTTCGTAACCCTTGTATGCAGATACTGGAAGGAGGTCGCCATTCTGAGCATTGATAGGACGAACAAGATTCTTAATGAAGTCTGGGTCGTTGCTTTCAACTTCTGGATCAGCTGGAAGTTTAGCCCATGCTGGGTCAACTGTAAACTGCTTGTACTCGCCACCACGGTCAACGGCTGCGAAGTTCATGTTTACAACGTCTTCACCCTTCTTACCGTAAGACTTCACGATAGCCTTCTTCATCTGTTCAACTGCGAGTTCTACAGGGATAACCTCTGTGATACGGAAGAATGCAGACTGAAGGATAGTGTTAGTACGGTTTCCGAGACCTATTTCCTGTGCAATCTTAGTTGCGTTGATATAGTAAACTGTGATGTTCTTCTCTGCGAAGTACTTCTTCACGTTGTTTGGCAGATTTTTTACGAGGTCGTCACCTTCCCAGATAGTGTTGAGGAGGAACTGACCGTTCTGACGCAGACCGCGGAGCACATCGTACATACGGAGGTATGCCTGAACGTGACATGCTACGAAGTTTGGAGTCTTAATCTGGTAAGTAGAACGGATAGGAGTATCTCCGAAACGGAGGTGTGAACAAGTGAAACCACCAGACTTCTTTGAGTCGTAAGAGAAGTATGCCTGACAGTACTTGTCAGTGTTCTCACCGATAATCTTTACAGAGTTCTTGTTAGCACCTACAGTACCGTCAGCACCGAGTCCGAAGAACTTAGCTTCGAAGATACCTTCGCCACCGAGAGCCATTTCCTCGTCGAGTGGGAGAGAACGGAATGTTACGTCGTCCACGATACCCAGAGTGAAGTGGTTCTTTGGTTCCTTCAGTTCGAGGTTCTTGTAAACAGAAAGAATCATTGTAGGAGTAACGTCTGCAGAACCGAGTCCGTAGCGTCCGCCGATGATGAGTGGAGCATTTTCCTGTCCGTAGAAAGCATCCTTTACGTCGAGGTAGAGAGGTTCTCCGTTAGCACCTGGTTCCTTAGTGCGGTCGAGTACAGCGATGCGCTTAGCAGTCTTTGGAACAGAAGCGAGCAGGAGTTCTACAGAGAATGGGCGATACAGGTGAACGCTAACCATACCATACTTCTTGCCGTTAGCATTAGCATAGTCGATAGCTTCGCGAGCTGCTTCTGTAGCAGAACCCATCAAGATGATTACTTCTTCAGCATCCTTAGCTCCGTAATATGTGAATGGCTTATATTCGCGACCTGTAATCTTAGAGATAGCAGCCATGTACTTTTCAACAGAAGCTACAACTTTGTCGTAGTATGGGTTGCAAGACTCACGGTGAGCGAAGAATGTTTCAGGGTTTTCAGCCATACCCTTAGCCTCTGGCTTTTCTGGAGTGAGTGCACGAGAACGGAACTCTGCAACCTTGTCCATTGGTACGAGTGGACGGATATCTTCCATATCCATCTCCTCAACCTTGTGGTATTCGTGAGAAGTACGGAAACCGTCGAAGAAGTTGATGAATGGAACGCGAGTATCGAGAGCTGCGAGGTGTGCAACTGCTGCGAGGTCCATAACTTCCTGTACGCTACCTTCGCAGAGCATAGCGAAACCAGTCTGACGACAAGCCATTACGTCACCGTGGTCACCGAAGATACAGAGTGAGTGGCTTGCTACAGTACGAGCTGATACATGGAATACAGATGGGAGCAACTCACCTGCAATCTTGTACATGTTTGGAATCATCAGCAGGAGTCCCTGTGATGCTGTAAATGTAGTTGTGAGGGCACCAGCCTGAAGAGAACCGTGAACAGCACCTGCTGCACCAGCCTCTGACTGCATTTCCTGAACCAGTACTGTGTCGCCAAAGAGATTCTTGCGACCTTGAACAGCCCACTCATCCACATGCTCAGCCATTGGAGATGATGGAGTGATAGGGTAGATAGCAGCTACCTCTGAGAACATATATGCAATATGTGCAGCAGCGGTATTACCATCAAGAGTAACAAATTTCTTTTCTTTACCCATAATTGTTGTTTGAATTAAAATGTTTTAGGTATAATTATATTTGTAGTTTTAAACTATGTATGTCGTATTTCTTAGTAAAGGAATCCGAAGAGCCATAGTGGAATCTGGTTGCCGCTACCTATGTCGCAATGGTTTACTGCAAACAGAGCTTTTGACTTGCTCTTCAGTTTTGTAGCATGCTCTACGATTTTGAATTCGTGTTCACTATCTATATTAAACGAGCATGTCTGCGAACCGTGTTTATATACTTTATGGTCTTTCCAGAGGGTGTTGCAGAAGAAAGTCTCCTGTATATCCTGGCTGTCGAATGTCTGAGGATAGAAGCTGTACATCAGGTTCGTGTTGTGGAGCAAAACTCTTGCCGGCTTCTTCGGATAGTCGTCGCCTGGAGCATAAATCATGTTCACGAGGCGTGCATCCATCAGGTTCTTTATGTAGCGCATCACGGTAGCACGGCTCATACCCAGTTCTATAGAGAGTTGGCTTACGTTTGGCACGCTGCTTCCGTTTGTTGTGAGCAGATAGAACAGTTTCTTTATCTTATCCAGATATTTCAGTTCAATCTGTTTCACCTGTAGAATATCTACCTCAATCATCATATTCATGTTGGTCAGCAGTTTTTCTGAATAGTTACCCTGACCCAAGAAGAATGGGTAGTATCCATGATGCAGATATGCTTGGAAGTGTTCTCTTGGATTTATCTTCGAACAAATCAGAGATGCTATCTTTTCATGGTTTTCAATAATCTCTTCGAGTGTGTACTTCTGCAGTTTTGTTCTTGTCATAAACTGCAGATACTCTCTGAATGAGAATCCTCTGAGGTTATACGATTTTACAATGCCGTTCAGTTCGGGGTTTTCTTCTTTCAGTCTCATTACCGACGAACCGGTGAAAACGATTTTCAGTCCGGGAAAACTGTCGTAACACTCTCTCAGTTGAGTGCTCCAGTCCGGGTGCTTGAACACCTGGTCAACGAGAAGAACCTTACCGCCATTATGATAGAAATCTCCTGCAAACTCCTTTATACCGATATTTTGCAGATAGAAGTTGTTGGCATTGATATATAGACACGTCTTGTCTTCTGGTGAAAATTTCTCTTTAGCATATTGCAGCAGGAAAGTGGTTTTTCCCACTCCTCGTGTGCCTTTTATACCGATAAGTCTGTCATTCCAGTTAATCTCATCCATCAGATCGCGACGGATAGTATTGCCCAAATGATTGACTAAATATGCATGTGTACGGAAGAAAGAATCCATGTTTTTTCAGATTTTGGTTGCAAAGTTACAAATAAACTTCATATTTGCAAACTCGACTTTGCAATTTTTTTCTTCTTTATTTTAATGTTGGCTTAGTTTTCCCTTTCTTGAATAGGTCAACAGCTTTCAGAACAGTTAAGTCAGAACGGTTTATATACTCTGTGTAGTCGTTCATTTCAAACATGCTATAGATTATGTTTCCGTAGATAGCATGTTCAAACAGACTCTTCGACTTCACAATCATATTATTTCTGCGTTTCAGTTCGTGCTTGTCGGCATATTTTACAAATCCCTCAATCAGGTTCTGCTTCTTTATGTATTTCAGCAGGTCTTCCGGAGTTTTGAATTTCTTCAGAGTAGGGCGGTTGTTATCTACATACTCAAAACAGAACTGCGAAACCAGTCCGGTAGTAATAGCCTCTGTGTAGTATGTAGTGAAGAAGGTAGTGTCTTCAGCTACGAAGTAGTCTGGCATGATGCCGCCACCTCCATACACTTCTCTGCCCAGAGTAGTGTGGTACACCTCTCCAGTCTGTTTTATGCTATCTACATTGAAGAATTCTCCGTGCTGGTAGCGGGTTTGCAAATCCAAATCGTACTCTTCGCGCTTCTGTCCCTTCACGTATGGCTTCTGTATGCATCGTCCTGAAGGAGTGTAGTAGCGGGCAATGGTAAGTCTTACGACGCTACCGTCCGAGAAGTCTATTGGTTGTTGCACGAGTCCCTTTCCGAATGTTCTTCTGCCCACAATGATACCTCTGTCGTTGTCCTGTATGGCTCCTGCGAAAATCTCCGCAGCACTTGCAGTCTGTTCGTCTGTCAGCACGATGAGTGGCAGTTCCTGGTACGAACCTCTTCCGTCGCTCTTATACTCCTCTCTCTTTGCACGTCTTCCTTCTGTATATACTATCAGACGGTCTTTAGGCAAGAATTCGTTAACCATCTGAATGGCACTCGTCAGATATCCTCCGCCGTTACCTCGCAGGTCAACCACGAGTCCTGCGAAGTCGTTTTCCTCCAACTCAGCCAAAGCCGTCAGCAGTTCTGCGTAGGTGGTTTCTCCAAAGTTCTTTATCTTTATATATCCCAGTTTGTTCGTAAGCATATATGCTGCATCGATACTCTTCACAGGTATATCACCTCTTACGATGGTGAACGATAGTGGCTTCTTATGTCCGTGGCGTAGCACTCCGATGGTAACCTTCGTACCCTTGTCGCCCTTCAGCCTGTGCATAGTCTCTTCGTTGGTCACCTCTTTGCCCACATACTTCTTTCCGTCAACAGAAATAATCTTGTCTCCTGCAAGCAGACCAACTTTTTCCGATGGTCCCCCCTTGATGATTCCAGATATTCTGACTGTGTCGTCTCTGATAGTAAACTGCACACCAATTCCGCTAAAACTGCCCTTCAGGTCATCGTTTGCAGTTTGTGCATCCTTAGCACTTATATAAGTGGAGTGGGGGTCTAGTTCCTCAAGTATCTTAGGCATTGCATCCTCTACAACAGTATTGATATTTACCGTGTCAACATATTGGTCGTCAATCACATGTAATAAGTCATTTAACTTATTAGATGAGGAATTGATGATATTCAGTTTGTTTCCTGCAAACCTATTTGCAAAGAATGTTCCCATGATAATACCGAAGACTATGCTTACTGCAATTATCAATGGTACGAATCTGTTATTTTTATTCATATGTTATTTAAGCTTCGATGTAAATAGTTTCTATTCCAGCCTTTCTCAACAGGTTTAGTCCGTCTTCCAGTCTGTACTTCTCTCCATACACCACACGTTTTATTCCTGCCTGAATCAGCAGTTTTGCACATTCTATGCATGGTGAAGCCGTGATGTATATGGTAGCTCCCTCGCTTGAGTTATGCGAACGAGCCAGTTTTGTGATGGCATTTGCTTCTGCGTGCAGCACATATGGCTTTGTCAGACCGTTTTCGTCCTCACACACATTCTCAAAACCTGAAGGAGTTCCGTTATATCCGTCTGAGATGATGCGCTTATCCTTCACCACTAGCGCTCCTACTTGTCTGCGAGTGCAGTATGAGTTTTCTGCCCAGATGCGTGCCATTCTCAGATAGCGCTGATCCAAATGCAGTTGTTTTTCTTCTTGATTTTCCTCCATAATCATTATTAATATTCGCTTTGTGCCGAGCGCTTTGAACTGAATCCTATGTAGTTATCGCCGTCGGCATATAATGTTACAATATTTTCATCGCCACTATACCTTACCACATTCCTCAGGATGTTCAACAGATTGCTGTCGAACGGATTCTCAGCAGTCGGACTACCTGTAAACTGCAGTTTCATGTCGTTCGTCTTACCGTTGGCAGCCCAAGTACCATTCAGGGATAGTCCGGCAGACAGAGCGCCGCTCAGTGCACCAGAACCGAAGTTGAGTACATAAGTTTTGTCCGATGTGAAGAATTTCTTCAGATTTTCCCCAGTGATGGGTTGTCCTTGTATCATTCCGCTGGTCATGTACCAAGTCTTGCTGGTGAATATCTGGTCTATGTCATCGGTCTTTTTGCACGACGTCATTCCCGCCATTACCGCCATCAGCGTATATAATATATATAATGTGTACTTCATAAATGTCTAATGTCAAATGTCAAATGTCTAATGTCAAATGTCTAATGTCTTTAACCATTAACCGTTAACCGTTAACCGTTATCTAATTCCATTTCTTTTCAGCAGAGCATCGATGCTTGGTTCCTTGCCTCTGAATCGCTTATACAGAGTCATTGGGTGTTCGGTATTGCCCTTCGATAGGATATTCTCGCGGAAACTCCGTGCTGTCTCTCGGTTGAAAATGCCGTCCTCCTTAAACTTTCCGAACGCATCGGCATCGAGCACCTCTGCCCATTTATAACTGTAATATCCTGCGGAGTAACCTCCTGCCATGATATGACTGAATTGTACAGTCATGCAGGTTTCCTTCAGTTGTGGCAAGAGCAGAGCCTCCTTCCAAGCCTCCTTCTCGAAGTCCATCAGATCGCCTTTCAGAGGTTCTGTCAGAGTATAGTAAGCCATATCGAGCAGTCCGAAACTTACTTGTCTCATGCAGGCATAAGCCACGTTGAAATTCCTTGCTGCCACAATACTTTCAATCAGCGAATCGGGCATCATCTCTCCCGTCTGGTAGTGGCGTGCGAAGGTATTCAGGAAGTCCTTTTCTATGCTATAGTTCTCCATGAATTGCGAAGGCATCTCCACGAAGTCCCAATATACGTTTGTACCGCTGAGCGACTCATATTTCGTATTGGCAAACATGCCGTGAAGCGAGTGTCCGAACTCATGCAGGAAGGTCTCTACTTCGCCCAGAGTCAGCAACGATGGTTTCTCGTCTGTCGGTTTTGTGAAATTAGTCACAATCGACACGTGCGGACGGTGGTTTACTCCCTCATCATCAATCCATTGGTTTCTGAATTCCGTCATCCATGCTCCCGACTTCTTCGATTTTCTTGGGAAGAAATCGCAGTAGAACACAGCCAGGAATGTGCCGTCTTCGTCATAAACCTCGTAAGCCTCCACATCTTCGTGGTAAACGGGAATATCCTTATTGCGTTTGAAGGTGATGCCGTACAACTTAGTGGCAAGTCCGAACACACCCTCCTTCACCTTCGAAAGTTCGAAGTAAGGACGCAGTTTTTCCGAATCCAGATTATATTTCTTCTGTTGCAACTTATTCGACAGATACGAGAAGTCCCACGGTTCCACCACGTTTTCTGGCTTTTGGCTTTTGGCTGTTAGCTGTTGGCTATAGTTTTCGTTAAGGTTATCGTTATCGTTCCTCATCAACTCCTCCAACTCCTTCTTAGCTACAGGCTTGTAGGCATCAATAAGGTCGTGCAACAGCTTATACACATTCTTGGTATTTTCAGCCATTCTGTCCTCCAGTATATAGTCGGCATAAGTCTTATATCCCAACAGATTAGCGTACTCCAGTCTTAGATTCACCAGTTTACGGCATATCTCGATGTTATTGAACTTATTCTTGTGAGTACACAGAGTATTATAAGCCATATACATCTGCTTCCTCAGTTCTCGGTTGTCAGCCCATTGCATAAACGGACCGTAGCTGGGGCCTTGCAGGGTGAACACCCATCCGTCCAATCCTCTGTCCTTTGCCTCCTGGCGTCCGTTGTCCAGACTGCTTTGTGGCAGTCCCTTCACATCCTCTTCGTTCGTAATGTGCAGGATAAACTCATTCAGATCCTTTCTGTGGTTTTCCTCAAACTTAAGCGACAGCACATCCAGTTCCTCGGTAATAGCTCTCAGTCGAGCCTTATCCTTCTCGTTCAGGTTAGCACCACTACTTACGAAATCCTTGTAGGTATCCTCCAGCAGTCGTCGTTCCTCAGTATTCAGACCCTCGAAATTCTTCTTCTTATAATCGTCATACACAGTCTTCACCCTGTCAAACAGAGGTTTGTTCAGCATGATATTATTGCTATGTTCCGTCATGATGGGGGAGAGTTCCTCGGCGAGTTCGTCCATCTCGTCGCAGGTCTCCGCGCTCAGCAGGTTATAGAACACATTACTCGTTCTGTCCAGCAGTTCTCCAGTCTTCTCAAATGCTACGATAGTATTCTGAAAATTCGGAGCCTCCGGATTCTTCACGATATCCTCAATTTCCTTATCCTCATCCTTGATGCCCTGCAACAGAGCCGGTTTGTAGTCCTCCACCTTGATACGGTCAAACGGAATCGTATCCCTCGGAGTATTATAAGCAGAAAGAAATATATTCATAATAATTGCTAAAACCATTTTTCGTTTACGTCAAGAATTTGAGAATTTCAATTTAACCTTTCACCTTTCAACTTTCAACTTTCAACTTTCAACTCCTCAAAGTTGTCCACTTGAAAACTTCCTCTTCCTTGGCTAATCAGTCCTTGCTGACTCCAAGCCTTCAGCACATTCGACACGTTGAGTCTTGTTTCCTGTATATGATTTGCCAAATCCTCCATTTTAATCTGCAGCAACTTCGTACCCTTGCCCGTAATGGCATACCTTCTGACAAACTGCACAATCTTCCCCTCCACAGTCTTTGGTTCGCCCTGCCTCAGCATCTGTTCCGTCTTCTGCACCTTAGCGCACAACATATTCATTATGTTCATGCGTGGAATCTTGTAATTCAGCACTATGGCAAGAAACTCCTGCTTGCTTATCATTACCGTATCGGTACGTTTCTCAGTCATGTAAGTATGCTCATACTTCTGCGTCATTCCGTGCATATTATGCGGTTCTATGACGAAAGGATAATCGATAAACTCTTTCAACACAAAATGGCGTTCATGGTCTATATACTCAGCCTTCACCTTACCCCTCAGCACATAAATCAGTTTGTTGCAACGGTCGTCCTGCGCCACAATCACCTCTCCCGCCTCATACTGCTGAAACTCCATATGTATGTGAGCTAACATCTGAGTCAGTTCTCCAGTAGTCATTCCTGTAAACAGGGGCAATGACAACAACCGGTTATACATTGAAGATTCCATGCCAAAACTCGTTTCAACCCGCAAAGGTAATAATTTTGTAAGAAATTATTCTTATTAAAGATAAAAATACTTACCTTCGCCCTTGAAAACTAATAAATAACTCAACTTTCGCAAGTTGAGCAGAAGGGAAGTTAAAGGGAAGTTAAAGGGAAGTTAAATGGGAGTTAAAGGGACAATAGTAGAGGATGCTTGC
>DDQG01000023.1:0-1673 GCA_002342585.1 Prevotellaceae bacterium UBA2448 | reverse complement strand
TTAAGCTTGCGAAACTTAAATAAATCAGCAAAAAATGAAACATCTTTTCCGTTACATATTACTACTGTTATTGGGTGGAATTATCTCTTGCAGCAACAAAAACGACACACCAGCACCTCCCACACCTCCTGTCCAGCAGAAAAGCATCGTAATCCTCTACGAAAACGACGTGCATGGAGCCATTAACGGTTATCCCGTCATTGCCGGACTTCGTGATGCAATAGCCAAGAGCGATACAGCCTGGACAGGTATAGTCTGTAGTGGCGACTACCTCTCTGGCGATGCCGTTTGCACCCTTGGCAAAGGAAGCTACATTCCCCGACTCATGGGTAGCGTGGGTTATGATGCTGTAACACTCGGCAACCACGAATTCGACTTTGGAGGTTCACGACTCTTCGAACTCCTGCTCGGCATGAAAGCACCAGTGCTTTGTGCCAACTTCCTCGACTGCGTCGATGACTACCAGGTACTGCCGTCCTATACCATTCGTACCTATGGCGACAAACGGGTAGCATTCGTCGGAGTGCTCACACCCGACACAGAATACGCCGAAGCATACTCCTTCTACGACTCCGACTTCAAAAAAATCTACGACCTATGTGCCGATGAAGTATATGACCTCGTGCAGACAGCTGTCAATGAGGCTCGCGACGAAGGAGCCGACTATGTTGTTGTGCTTTCCCACCTGGGCGAACTACCAACAGAATCCAATGTCAATTCCGTCGGACTTGTCGAATCCACCAACGGCATCGACGTAGTTCTCGACGGACATTCCCATAGCGTCATCGAAGCCCTTTATGTGCAGAACAAAGACGGCAAAAACATACCTATAACCCAGACAGGAACCAAATTTGCCAACATCGGAAAACTCCTCATCAAAGATGGGCATATCACCACAGAACTCATCCCACTTGCCGACTGCCACTATAGCAGTCCTACCGTCAGCGCAGTCCTCGACGAAGTGAAAAAAGAGACAGGAGCCATCCTGGACCAGAACATCGGAACTACCGACTTCGACCTAACCATCAACGATGCTCAGGGACAACGACTCTGCCGTCTTGACGAAACCAACCTCGGCGACCTCATTACCGACGTAATGCTCGATGCCCTCCCTGGCGACATGTCACTCATCAACGGAGGAGGCATACGTGCCACCATCCCTGCCGGAACCATCACCTACGGACTAGCTGTCGATGCCTTCCCATTCATCAACTATCTCTGTAGCATCGAAGCCACAGGAGCACAACTGCTCTACATGCTTCAAGAATGCACCAAGAGTCTGCCCCAAGAAGAAGGCTTCTTCCCACATGTATCAGGCATGAAATACACCATCCATACCGTCAGTCATACCATTAGCGACGTTCAGATCTACAATCGTACCACCTCCGCCTACGAACCTCTCGACCAGAGCAAGACCTATACCGTCACCACCATCGACTACTACAGGGGTGGGGGATTCTACGACACCCTTCTCGACTGCAAACTCCTGAACATGACCGACATGCTCCTCATCGACAAACTTGCCGAATATATACAAAAACACCAGGTCATCGACGAGAAATATCGCAACTCCCAAGGTCGCATTACAAAAATCGAAAATTGATAATCACCTTGTTCTGATTCAGACTGGAGTACATCTCAGGCTTCATAACGTAGCGATACTTGCCTGTAGA